>DATMMN010000201.1:0-11146 GCA_035569675.1 Acidimicrobiales bacterium
ACGCCACCAGCACCTTGACCACCATCGCCTCCGCGTAGCGGTCACGGAACTCGAGCACCTCGGGGAAGTTGCGGCCCGTGTCCACATGGAGGACGGGGAAGGGGATCGGCGCCGGCCAGAACGCCTTGCGCGCGAGATGCAGCATGACGATGGAGTCCTTGCCGCCGGAGAACAGCAGCACCGGACGCTCGAACTCCGCCGCCACCTCGCGGAAGATGTGGATCGACTGCGCCTCGAGCGCGCGCAGGTGGGTCAGTCGGTACCCCGGAGGCGGACCGCCGTCCGCGCCGTCAGGGTCCGTGACTAGCCGTGTTGTTGCCACTCGGCGCTCCCTCCAGGCACCTCACGGGAACTCCCCGTGACACCCCGACCCTACGTCTGCAGTGCAAAAACCCTAAACGGTGGTGACGCTCGCTCTGGTCGTGGCCGCCCCGGTCCGCCCGCCGGAATCGTCCCGGGGGCACCGGCGCGGCCACCAACCAAAAATCCCTGTTCAGAGCGGCGAAACCGCGCCTGCCTAGGCCCCGGCCTCCGCCGCGTCGGGACCCGGCTCGTCCGCCGCCGACCCGTTCGAGGCGGCGGCCTCGGGAGCCGCAGCATTGTCCACGATCGGGTTGCCGTACGCGTCCTCGGCCGTCGGCGTGGCACCGAGCCAGCTGGCGTCGATCGAGGAGTCGAACGGGTCCTCGCTGGCACCCTCTCCCATGTCGCGCAGCCAGTTCGCGAGGTCCTCGGTGTCGGACTCGCCGGCGCCCATGGCCCAGAACGGCATCGCTTCGGCGTCGGGCATCTCCAAGCGGATGTTCCGGTAGTGCTGCATGCCCGAACCGGCCGGGATCAGCTTGCCGATGATGATGTTCTCCTTGAGGCCGAAGAGCTGGTCGCTGCGGCCCTCGATGGCCGCCTCGGTGAGCACCCGCGTCGTCTCCTGGAAGGAGGCCGCCGAGAGCCAGCTCTCGGTGGCGAGCGACGCCTTGGTGATCCCCATCAGCTCGGGGCGTCCCTCGGCCGGCACGTTGCCGTCCTCGACCAGCGTGCGGTTGACCTCCGCATAGATCTGGTTGTCGACGCGCTCGCCCGGCAGGAAGGGCGCGTCGCCCGGCTCCGCCACGAGCACCCGGCGCAGCATCTGGCGCACAATCAGCTCAATGTGCTTGTCGTGGATCGACACACCCTGGTCGCGGTACACCTTCTGCACCTCTTCGACCAGGTACTGCTGCGTCTCGCGGATGCCCTTGACCTCGAGCAGCTCCTTGGGGTCCTTGGGGCCCTCGACCAGCGCGTCGCCGGCGGAGACCTCGGCGCCGTCGGTGACCTCGAGGTGGGCGCGTGCTGCGACCAGGCTCGAGTCCTCGGTGCCGTCGTCCGCCACCACGGTCAGGCGGCGGCCCGTCTCCTCGTCCTCCACGCGCACGGTGCCCGAGTGGTGGGCGAGCACCGCGGCGCCCTTCGGGGTGCGGGCTTCGAAGAGCTCGACCACGCGGGGGAGGCCGTGGGTGATGTCCTCGCCGACCACACCACCGGTGTGGAAGGTCCGCATCGTCAACTGCGTGCCCGGCTCGCCGATGGACTGGGCGGCGATGACGCCGACCGCCTCGCCGAGCTCGATCATCGAGCCCGTGGCGAGCGACAAGCCGTAGCAAGCGGCGCAGACACCCTGGGGCGACTCGCAGGTGAGGACCGAGCGGGTGCGAATCCGCGTGACGGCCTCGTCGTCGCGCATGGCGGCGAGGATCTCGTCGTCGAGCAGCGTCCCGACCGGGTACGTGGTGCCGTTGGTCAGCTTCACGTCCTCGGTGAGGAGCCGGCCGAAGGCGCGGGTCTCGAGGTAGTTGCGGTGCCCCGGACCGTCGGGCGCCACGCCCTCGATCCAGATGCCACGCGTCGTCTCGCAGTCCTCGATGCGGACGATGAGCTCCTGGGCGACGTCGACGAGACGACGCGTCAGGTAGCCCGAGTCCGCGGTGCGGAGCGCGGTGTCGGCGAGGCCCTTGCGGGCGCCGTGGGTGGAGATGAAGTACTCCAGGACCGAGAGGCCCTCACGGAACGAGGACTTGATGGGGCGGGGGATCATCTCGCCGCGAGGGTTGGACACGAGGCCCTTCATGCCGGCGATCTGGCGGATCTGCTGGCTGTTCCCTCGGGCGCCCGAGTCCACCATCATGTCGAGCGGGTTGAAGGCGATCGTGGCCAGCTGGGCCTCCATGGCCCGGCCGACCTCGGAGTTGGCCGAGGTCCAGATCTCGATCTCCTTCTGGCGCCGCTCGTCGTCGGTGATGATGCCGCGCTTGAACTGCGTCTCGGCCTTCTCGGCCTCCTTCTCGTAGCGGTCCAGGATGGCCGCCTTGTCCGGCGGCGTCTGCACGTCGTCGATGGAGATGGTGAGGCCCGACTGCGCCGCGAAGCGGAACCCGAGCGCCTTGATGCGGTCGAGGCTGGCCGCCACCACGTACTTGGGGTAGTTGGCCGAGAGCTCCTCGACGATCGTGCCGATCGGCGTGTTGCGCTTGCCGACGACGTCGTTGACGAAGGCGAAGCCCTCGGGCAGCGCCTCGTTGAAGAACACGCGGCCCGGCGTGGTCTCGAACACGAGGCCGTTACCGGTTCCGTTGCCGTTGCCGTTGGCCTCGACGTCGGTGGCGTCTGCCTCGGCGCTGGTGCCGTTGCCGTTGCCCGCCGCGTGCGACTGCGGCGTGACGCCGGCCGCGACGAGGCGGCCGGACAGGGACGAGCCGGGCGCCGGGCGCAGCGTGATGGGGACCTGGAGCCCCACGTCCCCCGCGTCGAAGGCGGCCTCGAGCTCGTGCAGGTGGCGGAACACCCGGCCCGCGCCGGTGCCTTCCTCCACGCGCAGCGTGAGGTAGTAGGCGCCGAAGACCATGTCCTGGGTGGGCACGGTGATCGGGCGGCCGGTGGCCGGCGACAGGATGTTGTTGGCCGACAGCATGAGCACGCGGGCCTCGGCCTGCGCCTCCGCCGAGAGCGGCAGGTGGACGGCCATCTGGTCGCCGTCGAAGTCGGCGTTGAACGCCGTGCACACGAGCGGGTGCACCTGGATCGCCTTGCCTTCGACCAGCACGGGCTCGAAGGCCTGGATGCCCAGGCGGTGCAGCGTCGGCGCCCGGTTCAGCAGCACCGGGTGCTCGCGGATCACGCCTTCGAGCACGTCCCACACCTGGGGCCGGCGCCGCTCGACCATGCGCTTGGCCGACTTGATGTTCTGGGCCAGCTCGGCGTCGACGAGGCGCTTCATGACGAAGGGCTTGAACAGCTCGAGCGCCATGAGCTTCGGCAGGCCGCACTGGTGCAGCTTGAGGTTCGGGCCGATGACGATGACCGAACGGCCCGAGTAGTCGACGCGCTTGCCGAGCAAGTTCTGACGGAACCGTCCCTGCTTGCCCTTCAACATGTCGGAGAGCGACTTGAGCGGCCGGTTGCCCGGGCCCGTGACGGGACGCCCGCGGCGGCCGTTGTCGAACAGCGCGTCGACGGCCTCCTGGAGCATGCGCTTCTCGTTGTTGATGATGATCTCGGGCGCGCCGAGGTCGAGCAGCCGCTTGAGGCGGTTGTTGCGGTTGATGACGCGGCGGTACAGGTCGTTGAGGTCAGAGGTCGCGAAGCGGCCACCGTCGAGCTGCACCATCGGGCGCAGGTCCGGCGGGATGACCGGCACGGCCTCGAGGATCATCGCCCGCGGGTCGTTGATGCGCCGGCCGTGGTCGTCACGCCGGTTGAAGGCGGTGACGATCTTGAGGCGCTTGATCGTCTTCTGGCGGCGCTGCGCGCTGAGAGGCCGACGCCCGTCCTTGGCGTCGATCATGTCTCGCAGCTTGATCTCCTCGGCGTCGAGGTCGATGCGGTCGATGAGCTTGAGGATGTACTCGGCGCCCATGCCGCCCTCGAAGTACTCGTCGTAGCGCAGGCGGAGCTCGCGCCAGAGCATCTCGTCCTCGAGGATCTGGCGGCCGTGGAGGCTCCGGAACTCGTCGAGGGAGCGCTGAGCGATCTCGACCTCTTCCTGGGCCCGCTCGCGGGCCGTCTGTATCTCCTTCTCGACGGCGCGCTGGCGCGCCTTGATCTCGGCGTCGCGGGCGCCCTCGCCCTCGAGCGCCTTGAGCTCATCCTCGAGTGCCTTGAAGCGGCGGTCGATGTCGAGGTCGCGCTTCTTCTCGATGTCCGCGATCTCCTCGGCCATCTCGTTCTCGAGGCTCGGGAGGTCCTGGTGGCGCTTCTCCTCGTCCACCCAGGTGACCAGGTTGGCGGCGAAGTAGATGACCTTCTCGAGCTGCTTGGCCTTGAGCTCCTCGCGGGGCTCGGTGCCCATGAGCAGGTACGCGAGCCAGCTGCGGGTACCGCGGAGGTACCAGATGTGCACGACCGGCGCGGCCAGCTCGATGTGGCCCATGCGGTCGCGGCGGACCTTGCTGCGCGTGACCTCGACGCCACAGCGCTCGCAGATGATGCCCTTGAAGCGCACGCGCTTGTACTTGCCGCAGTAGCACTCCCAGTCCTTGGTCGGACCGAAGATCTTCTCGCAGAAGAGCCCGTCCTTCTCGGGGCGCAGCGTGCGGTAGTTGATCGTCTCCGGCTTCTTGACCTCGCCGTTGGACCAGCCGCGGATGGAGTCGCCGGTGGCGAGCCCGATGCGCAGCTGGTCGAAGGTGTTGACGTCCAGAGCCATTAGGAGAAGCTCCTCTCTGCGGCGCGCCGCTCGTCCTCTTCGTCCGAGCCGCGCTCGTTGCGGCTGATGTCGATGCCCAGCTCCTCGGCGGTGCGGAACACGTCCTCGTCAAGCTCGTGCATCTCGATCTCACGGCCGTCCACGGCCAGGACCTCGACGTCGAGACAGAGCGACTGCATCTCCTTGATGAGCACCTTGAAGCTCTCGGGGATGCCGGGCTCGGGGATGTTCTCCCCCTTCACGATGGCCTCGTAGACCTTGACCCGTCCGAGCACGTCGTCGGACTTGATGGTCAGCAGTTCCTGCAGCGCGTAGGCGGCGCCGAAGGCCTCGAGGGCCCACACCTCCATCTCGCCGAAGCGCTGTCCACCGAACTGCGCCTTCCCACCTAGGGGCTGCTGCGTGATCATCGAGTACGGGCCGGTGGAGCGGGCGTGGATCTTGTCGTCCACCAGGTGGGCCAGCTTCAGGATGTAGACGTAGCCGACCGAGATCGGGTTGTCGTACGCCTCGCCGGTCCGCCCGTTGTAGAGCGTGGCCTTGCCGTCGGTGCCCAGCAGGTGCGTGGCCTCCTCGGTGAGGTTCGAGATGACGGCGTCGCCGTCGATACCGTCGATGCCGGGGTTGCTGCTGAGGCTGAGGCTGCCGCTGCCGTTGCTGGCGCCGTTGCCGGCCGGGGTGGCGGAGTCCGAGTTGAGCTGACCGAAGACCTGCTTGATCGTCGGGTGCGTCCCGGCGTCCTCGGTCTCGTCCCAGTGGGCGCCGTCGAAGACGGGCGTCGCAACCCAAGCCGCCGGCTCGGTGCGCGGCCGCGTCTTGCGGGCCGCGCCGTCGCCCCGGGCCGAGGTGCCGACCGCCTCGTTGACCTCCACGCCCTTCCAGCCGTGGCGGGCCGCGTAGCCGAGGTGCGACTCGAGCACCTGGCCCACGTTCATCCGGCTCGGCACGCCGAGAGGGTTCAGGATGATGTCGACCGGCGTCCCGTCGGCCAGGTACGGCATGTCCTCGACCGGGAGGATCTTGGAGATGACGCCCTTGTTGCCGTGGCGGCCGGCCAGCTTGTCGCCCTCGGAGATCTTGCGCTTCTGCGCCACGTAGACGCGCACCAGCTGGTTCACGCCCGGGGGCAGCTCGTGGCTCTCCTCGCGGGAGAAGACACGGACGTCGATCACCTTGCCGTACTCACCGTGCGGCACCTTGAGCGAGGTGTCACGCACCTCGCGGGCCTTCTCACCGAAGATGGCGCGGAGCAACCGCTCTTCGGGCGTCTGCTCCGTCTCACCCTTGGGGGTGACCTTCCCGACGAGCACGTCGCCCGGCTCCACCTCGGCGCCCACGCGGATGATGCCGCGGTCGTCCAGGTCGGCCAGGATCTCCTCGGAGAGGTTCGGGATGTCCCGGGTGATCTCCTCGGCGCCCAACTTGGTGTCGCGGGCGTCGACCTCGTGCTCCTCGATGTGGATGCTGGTGAGGACGTCGTCGCGTACGAGGCGCTCCGAGAGGATGATGGCGTCCTCGTAGTTGTAGCCCTCCCACGGCATGAACGCGACGAGCAGGTTCTTGCCCAGCGCCAGTTCGCCGTTGTGGGTCGAGGGCCCGTCGGCCAACAGGTCGCCGGTGCTCACGCTCTGACCCTCGGCCACCAGCGTGCGGTGGTTGATGCACGTGTTCTGGTTGGACCGGCGGAACTTGGAGAGCCGGTAGACCTTCCGGCCCAGCGCCGTGCCTAAGCGGTCCTTCTGGCCCGAGGCGTACTCCACCGAGATGGAGTCGCCGCTGATCTCGGTCACGGTGCCATTGCCCTCGGCCAACATCACATCCCCTGCGTCACGCGCGGCGCGGGCCTCGACGCCGGTGCCGATGTAGGGCGCCTCGGGCACGACCAGTGGCACGGCCTGCTTCTGCATGTTGGCGCCCATGAGGGCGCGGTTGGCGTCGTCGTGCTCGACGAAGGGGATCAGCGCGGTCGAGACCGAGACGATCTGCTTCGGCGAGACGTCCATGAGGTCCACCTCGGAGGGCGGCACGAAGTCGATCTCCGACGTGGTGCCGTAGGAACCGCCGACGGCGCCGACCCGCACACCCGTGCCTTGCGGCCCGCGGCGCACGAGCACGCGGTCCTCGGTCAGGCGGCCCTCGGCGTCCACCGACGCGTTCGCCTGCGCGATGACGTGCTCCTCTTCCTCGTCCGCGGCGAGGTAGTTCACATCGTTGGTGACCTTGCCGTCGACGACGGTCCGGTAGGGCGTCTCGATGAAGCCGTACTCGTTGACCCGCGCGTAGGTGGCCAGGGCGCCGATCAGGCCGATGTTCGGGCCTTCGGGCGTCTCGATCGGGCACATCCGGCCGTAGTGCGAGGTGTGGACGTCACGGACCTCGAAGCCAGCGCGCTCACGCGAGAGGCCGCCTGGCCCCAGCGCGGACAGGCGCCGCTTGTGGGCCAGGCCCGAGAGCGGGTTGTTCTGGTCCATGAACTGGCTCAGCTGGGAGGTGCCGAAGAACTCCTTGACCGCCGCCACGACGGGCCGGATGTTGATCAGCGTCTGCGGCGTGATCGCCTCGACGTCCTGGGTGGTCATGCGCTCGCGGACGACGCGCTCCATGCGCGACAGGCCGACACGCACCTGGTTCTGGATCAGCTCTCCCACCGAGCGGATGCGCCGGTTGGCGAAGTGGTCCTGGTCATCGATGCGGTAGGTCGACTCGCCGTCGGCCATGTGCAGCGCGAGGTGGAGCATGTAGGTGGCCGAGGCCAGGATCTCCGAGGGCGAGAGCACCGACTGGTCCGGCGCCGGCTTCTCGATGTCGATCCCGAAAAGGTCGGAAAGACGGTCGATCTCCGGGCCGAGCTTGCGGTTCAGCTTGTAGCGGCCGACCCGGGTGAGGTCGTAGCGCTTCGGGTTGAAGAACGCGTTCTCGAAGTAGACGCGGGCAGCCTCGGCCGAGAGCGGCTCGCCGGGGCGGGCGCGCTTGTAGATCTCGAGGAGGGCCTCCTCCCGGCTGGGCGCCAGGTTGCGCTCCTTCTCCCACTGCCCTTCGAGGAAGTCGAAGTGCCGGACGAAGCGGTCGAGGAAGGCCTCGTCGCCGTAGCCCAGCGCGCGCAACAGGACGAAGAGCGACAGCCGGCGCTTGCGCGCGACGCGGCAGCCGGCCGTGACGTCCTTGCCCGGCTTGGCCTCGATGTCGAGCTCGATCCACTCACCGCGGTAGGGGTGGATCGTCCCGGTGAAGACGGTCTTGGCGTCGCGGCCGGGCTGGAAGATCACGCCGGGCGAGCGGACGAGCTGCGAGACGACGACGCGCTCGGTCCCGTTGACGATGAAGGTGCCACGGTCGGTCATCATCGGGAAGTCCCCCATGAAGACCGTCTGTTCCTTGATCTCGCCAGTGGTGGCGTTGAGGAAGCGGGCCCGCACGAAGACAGGCGCCGCGTAGGTCATGTCCTTTTCCTTGCACTCCTCCACCGAGAACTTCGGCGGTGGGCGCAGGTCGGCGTCGGACGGGTCGAACTCGAGCTCCAGGCTCAGCTGACCGGTGAAGTCCTCGATCGGGCTGATGTCATTGAAGGCTTCGGCCAGACCCTTGTCGAGGAACCACTGGAACGAGTCGCGTTGGATCGCGATCAGGTCAGGAAGCGGCAGGGCCTCGTTGATGTTTGCAAAGGAGACGCGTTCGGGGCTGCGGGACCGTGATGACAACGGTCAACACCTCCAGGGAGAAAAGAAGGCCGGATGGGGACAGGACTGCACTACTGCGGGTAAGGCGGGGCGGACGGGGACGGCTAGGAGGGCTACGAGGGCTGCCGAGGCGCGCGCCGACCCGCAGGAATTACGAGTTCGAGGACACGGAGACGCACGGCAACCGTGCATCTTAACGTGAGACGTGCCTCGACACAACCCTTCGGCCGCGACGGCTCAGACGGGCTGCGCCCGGGGTCCCCGACAGGGTAAAGGTGCCCTCCCCCGGCGTCAAGGACCCTGCCCCGGCCGCCGTCGGCCCAGGTCAGGATCCCTCTGTCGCCGCAACCCCGGCAGCATCCCTTTTCGGGCCGCATACGCGTCTTTGTGCTCACTTCTCACGAAATGAGCACAAAGTGCTGCTCATCGGGGCAAAACGAGCACACCCTCCTGCTCGTTTCTCGCAAAACGAGCAGAATTACCGTAGACGGCCGGGGGAGGGAAAGTCCCTCGCCGACGCGCTCCCGAGCGGCGCTACTTGACGTCGACGGAGGCGCCGGCGCCCTCGAGGGCGGCCTTGGCCTTGTCGGCGTCCTCCTTGTTGACGTTCTCCAGCACGGGCTTCGGCGCGGCCTCGACCAGGTCCTTTGCCTCCTTGAGGCCGAGGCTCGTGAGGGCACGGACCTCCTTGATGACCTGAATCTTCTTGTCGCCGGCTTCGGTCAGGATGACGTCGAAGGACGACTTCTCCTCCTCCGCCGCGGCCTCACCGCCGCCACCGGCCGGGGCCGCCGCTGCCACCGCAACGGGGGCCGCCGCGGTCACGCCGAACTTCTCTTCGAAGTCCTTCAACAGCTCGCTCAGCTGGATCACCGACAGCTCGGCGATCCCGTCGAGGATCTCTTCCTTGGTCAGGGTTGCCATCTTCCTGGCCTTCCTTTCTTTCTTCGGTCTCTTTGGTGTTCGGTCTTGTGGGTCGGTCGGAACTACTCGGCGGCCGGCTCTTCGGTCGCTGCCTCGGCTTCGGACGCGTCCTCGGCCGCCTCGGTCGCCTCAGGTGCGGCTGCCGCGGGGGCCTCTGAGGTCTCAGGCGCAGCGGTCTCTGGGGTCTCGGCCTCGGCGGTCTGGGCCTCGGCGGTCACTGCCTCGGCGGTCTCGGCTTCGGCGGTCTGGGCCTCTGCTACCTCTGCGGCCTCGACGGGCGCTGCGGCCGCCTCGTCGACACCGCCCTGCTGCTCGATGAGCGCCGAGATCCCGTAGGCCAGGTTCTGCGGCAGCGCCTTGAGGAGGCCGGCCAGCTGCGTCATCGGCGCGGCCAGCGCACCGGCCAGGCGGGCCAGCAACACCTCGCGGGGCGGCAGGTCGGCCAACGCCGCCAGATCTGTCGGCGAGAGCAGCGAGCCGTCGGCCAGTCCGCCCTTGATCACGAGGTGCGGGTTGGCGCGGGAGAAGTCGCGCAGCGCCTTGGCCACCGCGCTGATGTCGCCCTGGACGAAGGTCAGCGCGCTCGGGCCGCTGAGGTACTCCTCCAGAGGCTGGTAGTCGCCGCCGTTGATCGCCCGCCGGACAAGGGTGTTCTTGAAGATCTTGTAGTCGCCGCCGGCCGCGGCCAGCGCGTGGCGCAGGTCGGCCAGCTCGGCGACGGTCAGGCCGCGGTACTCGCTCACGATCGACGCCGTCGCCGTGCTCATGCGCGTCTTGACTTCGTCGACGACCTCGACCTTGTGGGCCATCTGTGCGTTCTGCGTTGCCATCGGTTCCTCCACCGGCTCAACTGCCCGGAAGCGGGCCAGGAGTCTCCGGCGTGCGACGGCGCAGAACGGCGGGGCCGGTCTGCAAGATGTCGCCTCTTCAGGCCGGCCCGGCGGGCCGTTTCAGCACCCGAAGGTGCACCGGAGGTCTCTGGCGTACGTATTCAGTGCCCGGTCGCCGGCATGGCAGGCGGCGAGCTGTGCGGGAAAGCGTAGTACGAGCGGGCGGACCGTCCCGTACGGGGTGTCCGGCTCAGGCCGGGACGGCGAGCTCCTCATCGATGGCGCGAGCTTTCAGCGGGTCGATGTGGACGCCCGGGCTCATCGTCGTCGACACCGTGACCGAGAGGAAGTAGCGCCCCTTGGCCGCGGCCGGCTTGGCCCGCTGCAGCTCCTCGACGACAGCGCGGATGTTCGCCATCAGCTGCTCCTTGGTGAACGACGCCTTGCCCACACGCAGGTGGACGTTGCCGACCTTGTCGGTGCGGTACTCGACGCGGCCGCCCTTGAACTCTGTGACCGCCTTGCCGACGTCCGTGGTGACCGTGCCGGTCTTCGGGTTGGGCATCAGGCCACGGGGACCGAGGACGCGGCCGAGCGAGCCGACCTGGCCCATCAGGTCGGGCGTGGCAATGGCGACGTCGAAGTCGAGGAAGCCGCCGTTGATCTTGGCGACGAGGTCGTCGGCCCCCACGACATCCGCGCCGGCATTGCGGGCTTCGGTGGCGGCGTCACCGGCGGCGAACACGGCCACCCGGTTGGTGCGGCCGGTGCCCTCGGGCAGCGACAGGGTGCCGCGCACGATCTGGTCCGCCTTGCGCGGGTCGACGCCGAGACGCACCGCCAGCTCGGCGAGTGTCGCCCCCTTGCGCAGATAGCCGGCGGCAACGAAGCGCGCGATCGCCGTCTCGGAGCTGCCCGGATGCACGAGACCGATCCCGTAGTCGCGAATGAAGCTGCGATCGCAGATCAGATAGGCCGGAATGCTCGGCGCCGTCGCATGCGAGCGGAACATGGCCTCGACGAAATCATGATAG
>DATMMN010000202.1:0-19443 GCA_035569675.1 Acidimicrobiales bacterium
AGTAACTACCTATCGAAACTTCTGCCCGTCTTGACCCGGCGGCAGGCGAAGTAGATACTTAAGTAAATGCTTAACCAACTACCCCCCGTCGACGAGTTGTTTCGGGCGTTGGGGGATCCCACCCGGCGGACGATGGTCGAACACCTGGTCCTGGGCCCGGCCACGGTCAGCCAGTTGGCGCAGCCCCTCGAGATCACCTTGTCAGCGGTGGTGCAGCACCTGGCCATTCTCGAGTCGAGCGGGCTGGTGAGCTCGGAGAAGGTTGGCCGCACCCGCACCTGCCGGATCGAGCCGATGGGGCTCCAGCTGGCGGCCGACTGGTTCGCCGGTCAGCGCGCGTTGTGGGAGCGGCGCCTCGACCGGCTCGGCGAGGTGCTGGGGGAAGACAGTCGGAACGATTTGAACGAGAAGAGAGGAGCAACACTATGAACACCCGCACCGCAGAGCACGGGACGTTCGTGCTGAGCCGCACGTACCCCGTTGCGCCCGAGCGCGTCTTCGCCGCCTGGGCGAGCCGCGAGGCAAAAGTGCGCTGGTTCGGAGACGGCGGCGATATGCCCGGTTTCGAGCTCGACTTCCGGGTCGGCGGCACCGAGGCCTTCAGCGGTGGTCCGCCCGGCGGAGCCGTCCACACGTACCGAGCGACCTATCAGGACATCGTGCCCAATGAGCGCATCGTCTACGGCTACACGATGGACGCGGACGGCACCCGCATTTCGGTTTCGGTGACGACGGTGGAGTTCGCGCCCGCAGGCGACGGCACGACTTTGACCTTCACCGAGCAGGGGGTGTTCCTCGACGGGCACGACACTCCGGCAATCCGCGAGAAGGGCACGAGCGAATTGCTCGACCAACTGGGCGCGTCGCTGGCATGACGCTAGGGACCAGACGGAACCGATTGTTCCGAGGTCAACGACGACGAAGGGAGGTTTGATGCCGACGTTCTTGACCATCGGTTACGGAGACAGGAAGGGCTACGAAGGGACCGATCCGGAGCAGCGGAACAAGGCCCATGCGCACGACACCTGGCTGGCCTCACGGGGCGCGGTGATCGGTGCGGTGGGAACGCCGACCCAGGTCCGGAACCCCGGGGGCGCCGGGGTCAGCACGACGAATGGCGCGTACATGCAGACCGACCTTCCCATCGCGGGCTTCGCCTTGCTCGAAGCGGCGACCATCGACGAGGCCGTCGACCTCGTGGCCGGGACGCCCTGTGCGGTGGCCCATGGCGTCGTCGAGGTCTGGCCGATCGTCAAGGCCGTGCAGGAGGGCGAGGCTTCATCGGCTTGAGTGGCATCGTGCAGATTCAACCGCGTCGATAAAGACCGTTGTGCCGGCTTGCATCCAAACGAGGTTCGAGCCAGTGGCCCGCTCAACCCAGGACGAGACGCCCGCCGGTGTAGTCCAGCACCACCCATCCGTAGCGCTTCAGCTGGTCGGAACCCAGCAGACCTTGGGTGCCGCCCAACGCGATCGCTCCGAATGACGTGTCCCCCACCAACTGCGGGTAGAGGGGCTGCCCGGGAACGGACCATTGACCGGTGTGCACGAGCGGCACCGTGATGACGGAGCACACCGTCGCCTGACGCTGGGCCAGGTTGGTACGTCGCAGCGACTCGGACTGGGCCGCCGAGGTCGACACGACGCTCTGGGACGAACCGGTGTCGACGACGAAACTCCGGCGAGGCCCGTTGCCGAAACGGACGCGCACGCTGAGGGAGACGTCGCCAGGAAGCGGAGACACCGTGAGGGGCACCGTCGTCCCGCCGCCCTGGGTGAGCACCGGCGCCGGCGGGGGCCCGGTCGGGCCCGTGTACGAAGTTTCGCTCGGAAGCGGCTGTCCCTGCGGACCCGGCAACAGCAGGTCGCCGCCCGCAAAGTCGATGCGTACGCCACCGAAGCGGGCCAGGACGTCGGAGCCGAGCAGCCCTAGCGGCTCTCCCTTCCCGCCGATCTGCGGCATCGTCGCCGAAGTCAGCTGCTGCGGCGCCAGCTCCACGCCCTCGAGCGACCACTGGCCCACCGAGACCGGGAGGGCCGCCCCTGTGCAATTGACGCCCCCGAACGTTTCGGGCTGCCCGGCCGAGGGCAGGTGGAGCCGGCGCGCCAGACGGGCGTCGATGGTCGACTGCCCGGCACCCGAGTCGAGGACGAACGGAAACGGGCCCTGGCCGGCGATGCACACGTTGACCAGCTCCGCCACCTGACCCGCTACGGTGCTGACCTCGATCGGCACCCGCGTGGCGCCGCCCGGCAACGCGCTGGCCGCCGTGCAACCGTCGGCCGCCGGCGGGGGCAGCGCGAAGGTCACCTCAGGCTCGACGTGCACGGGTGGAGCGGACGCCACACCACCACCGCCGCTCCCGCACGCGGCCAGCGCAAAGCCCGACAGCAGCCCGATAGCAGCAGCGGCGAGACGCCCTACCCGAGCCGTGCCCCGCGACCGGCGCGCCGACAACGCCCTACCTCGTAAGGGCGATGCGCGCGGTCGCCAGCGCCATGCGCACCCCCAGGACGAGCACGGCTGCAGGCAACGCGAGGCGGCGCCAGCCGGTGGTCGTGCGGACGGTGAAGCGGAGCGCCGAGCGGTGGTGCGCCACCATCATGCGGTAGGGGTGGCGAGCGGTGCTCACGCCTTGTACGTGGGTCACGGCCGCGGTGCCGGCGAAGCCGACGCCCCAGCCCGCGTGATGCGCCCGCCAGCACAGGTCCGTGTCCTCGAGGTACATGAAGTAGGCCTCGTCGAAGCCACCGAGTTCCTCCAACGCCTCGCGGCGCGCCATGAAGCAGGACCCCGAGACCCAGTCGGCCGCGGTGACGGCTTCGCCCTCGGGGGCGCCGGGGTTGTAGCGCTTCGTGAAGGGATTGTCTGGATTGAACAATGCGAGCAGCGCGTGGCCCGCCGCGTCCGTGAAAGAAGGGAAGGCCCGCACGGAGGGGTACACGTCGCCCGTGTCCGTAAAGACCCGCGGGCCGACGATCGCCCAGGCGGGGTTTGTCTCGAGCACCGCCCGCAGCGCTCCCAGCGCGCCGGCATGCACCTCGAGGTCGGCGTTCGAGACCAGCACCCATTCCGGTGGAGAAGGCTTAGCGGCGAGCGCGGCCAGGCCCCGGTTCACGCCGCCCCCGTAGCCGACGTTGCGTCCCGGGCGCACGATTTGAACCGGGTACGCGGCCGGCTCGTCGAGCACCGACGCCAACGCGGCCTCGGTGCTCCCCGGGTCGCCGTTCTCCACCACGACCACCGAGGCGGCGCCGTCGGCGAGGATCGAGCGCACGGCGCCCTCGAGTAGCGGCCCGGCGTCGTGGTCGACGACGACGGCGGCAATCGCTCCGGGCACCAGCGGCTCAGTACTCCTTGGTGAAGCGGAACTTGACCAGCGCCCGCATCGCGCCGAATCCATCCCGCCAGGTGATCTTCTTGCCCTCGTCGGGTTCGCGGCCTGCATACGAGATCGGCACCTCGTAGATCCGATGGCCGCGTCGCAGGATCTTCGCCGTGATCTCCGGCTCGAAGTCGAAGCGGTTCGACACGATCGTCAACCCCTCCAGCACCTGCGAGTCGAAGAGCTTGTAACAGGTCTCCATGTCCGAGAGCGTGGAGCTGTACAGCACATTGGTCACCAGCGACAGCAGCCGGTTACCCATCCAGTGCAGGGGCAGCATGTTCTTGCGCTCGCCGGTGAAGCGGCTGCCGTACACAACGCGCGCCTTGCCGCGCAGAATCGGGTCGAGCAGCTTGGGCCAGTCGTTGGGGTCGTACTCGAGGTCGGCGTCTTGGACCAGCACCAGGTCACCGCGAGCCTCGGCCAGCCCGGTCCGGATGGCCGCGCCCTTGCCCTGGTTCTTCTGGTGGCGCAGCACGCGCACGGTGGAGTCCTCCAGCGCGCCCAGTACCTTGTCCGAGCCGTCGCTCGAACCGTCGTCCACGGCGATGACCTCGAGCGTGACGGGCAGCTCGACCGCCCGCATGCGCCGGATGACCTCGGCCACCGTGGTCCGCTCGTTGTACACCGGCATGATCACTGTGAGGGAGTGGTAGGTCCTCGGCTCCGACAGCTCGTTCAGTGCATCGTCGGCGTTGGTCATTTCCCCTGCTTCACCTTCCGCTCGAAGTACTCGATCGTGCGCTCGATACCCTCGCTCAGCCCCGTGGTGGGCTCCCAACCGAGCGCAGTCTTGGCCAGCGTGATGTCAGGACAGCGCCGCGTCGGGTCGTCCTGGGGCAGCGGCTCGAACGTGATCTCCGACGACGACCTGGTGGCCTCGAGCACGAAGTGCGCCAGTTCGAGCATCGTCCGCTCGTCGGGATTCCCGATGTTGACGGGGCCGGTCAGCGAAGAATCGAGCAGCGCGACCAGGCCGGCGACCTCGTCGTCGACGAAGCAGAGGCTCCGGGTCTGGGTCCCGTCGCCGTAGACGGTCAGCGGGTCGCCGCGCAACGCCTGCACGATGAAGTTGGACACGACGCGGCCGTCGCCCGGGGAGAGCCGGGGCCCGTACGTGTTGAAGATGCGCACGATGCCCACGCTCACCCCGTGGGTGCGATGCATCGCCATCGTCAGGCTCTCGGCGAAACGCTTGGCCTCGTCGTAGACACTGCGCGGCCCGGTGGGATCGACGTTGCCCCGGTACGACTCGACCTGCGGATGGACCTCGGGGTCGCCGTAGACCTCGCTGGTGCTCGCCATCAGGAACCGCGCGTCGTGGGCACGGGCGAGCTCGGCCAGGCGGCGCGTGCCCTCGCTGCCCACGGCGAGCGTGTCGAAGGGCCGGGCCAGGTACGCCGGCGGCGAGGCCGGCGAGGCCAGATGGCACACGGCGTCGACCGGGTCGTCGTCGCCCAGTTCGACCTTCTCGCTCACGTTCGTGACGATGAGGTGGAAGCGGTCGTGCTCGAGCAGGTGCGAGATGTTCTCCTTCGATCCCGTCGACAGGTCGTCGAGGCACACCACACTGTCCCCCCGCTCGATCAGCCGATCACAGAGGTGCGAGCCCAAGAAGCCGGCGCCGCCCGCCACCACCACCCGGCTCACTGGCGCCCGATCCCGGTGTACGAGAAGCCCATGCGACGAACTGCGGCTGGGTCCAACAGGTTGCGGGCGTCGACGATGTTGGGTTCGGCCATCACCGCCAGAACCCGCGAGAAGTCGAGCCAGCGGAACTCGTCCCACTCGGTCAGCACTACGAGCGCCCGCGCGCCGGTGGCCGCCTCGTAGGGGTCTGCACGCAGGTCCAGGCCACGGAGGTCCTCCGGACCGCCATCGTCGTCGCCCTCGTCCGCGTCGACCGTGGGGTCGAAGGCCTGCACGCTCGCACCGAGCCCGGCCAGCCGGTAGCTGACGTCGAGGCTGGGCGAGTCACGCCGGTCGTCGGTGTTGGCCTTGAACGTGAGCCCCCACACCGCGACCGCCACGCCATCGAGCGAGCCGCCGCACGCGGCCACGACCTTGGACACCACGCGCTCCAGCTGCTCGTCGTTCGACGCAATGGCGCCGGCGAGCAGCGAGAAGTCGTAGCCCGCCTCCTGCGCGGTGTGGAGCAGGGCGCGGGTGTCCTTGGGCAGGCACGACCCGCCCCAGCCGGGGCCAGGACGCAGGAACTCGAACCCGATGCGCTTGTCGTAGCCGAGGCCGAGCAGGACGTCGCGGGCGTCGGCGCCCACCTCCTCGCACAACCCCGCCAGCGCATTGACGAAACTCAACTTGGTGGCCAAGAACGCGTTCGACGCGTACTTGATCGTTTCCGACGTCGTCGCGTCGGTGACGATCAGCGGCGCGCCGGTTGACGTAAAGAGCTCGCCGACCTTCGCCGCCGCTCGGGGATCGTCCGCGCCCACCACGATGCGGTCCGGGTTCAGGCTGTCGTGCACCGCCGTCCCCTCGCGGAGGAACTCAGGATTGGAGACCACGGTGATGTCCGCCCGGCCGATGACCTGCTCGACCATGGTGGCGGAGCCGACGGGCACCGTCGACTTGTTGACCACGATGCTGCCGGGCTCGAGGTGCGACCCGATCTCCTTGGCCGCCGCCTCGACGTAGGAGAGATCGGCCGATCCGTCGGAGCTCATGGGCGTGGGTACACAGAGGAAGACGAACTCGGCGCCGGCGACCGCATCGACGGCGGACTCCACGAAGCGCAGGTTCCCGGAGGCCACCGCGTCCGCGACGAGGTCGTCCAGGCCCGCCTCCACGATCGGCATGCGGCCGGAGCGAAGCGCGGCGAGCCGGCTCGGCTCACGCTCCGCCAGGACGACGCGGTGCCCGAAATGGGCCAGCGTGGCCGCGGAGGGCAGACCGACGTAGCCGGCGCCGATCACGGCGACGGAGCGACCGTTCCCCCTTGTGTTGCGGCCGTTCGGGCTCATGCCGGCGCTTGTTCCTCCTGGGCTTGCAGGGCCGGCACGAGACGAGCAAGCGCGTCCTGCCAGTCGGGCAGCGCGGGCAGCCCGCTGAGGCGCAGCGCCATGTTGTCGAGCACCGAGTAGGCCGGGCGCGGCGCGGGGTCGTCCCGATCAGAGGTGCGAATCGGCTTGACCCGCTCGGGGTCGGCCCCGGCTGCCGCCAGGATCGCCCGCGCGAAGCCCCACCAGGTGGTCACACCGCTGTTCGTCGCGTGAAAGACCCCCGGCCGCCTGTCGAGGCCCAGGGTCACGACGACGGGCGCCAGATCGGCCGTGAAAGTGGGGGACCCCTGTTGGTCGTCGACGAACTTCAGGTCGCCGTCGCCGCCGGCCAGTCGCAACACGGTCCGCACGATGTTCTTTCCGTGCGCGCCGCACAGCCACGATGTCCGCACGATCGTGGAGCCGGGCCTGCACTCGCGCTCCCCCGCCAGCTTCGACATCCCGTAGACCGACGTCGGGCACGGTGCGTCCGACTCTCGATAGGGCCGCCGGCCCGTCCCGTCAAAGACGTAGTCGGTTGACACGTAGACCATGTGGGCGCCCACCGCCGCCGAAGCCTCGGCGACATGACGCGTGCCGATCGCGTTCACGGAGTAGGCGGCGTCGACCTCGGTCTCGCACAGGTCGACCGCGGTAAAGGCGCCACCGTGCAAGACCAGCTCGGGGCGGAAGGACGAGAAGGTGTGCTGCACGGCGTCGCGGTCGTCGACCGGCATGGTGTCGATGTCGGTCCCGAGCACCTCGTGCCGGAGCCCCGGACGGGGCCCCTCTGGGCCGAGCAGCGCGCACCGCACGCCGCCCGCGGGCACGCGCCCGGCCAGGGCATCGGCCAGGTCCCGGCCGAGTTGCCCGTAGGCCCCCGTGATCAGGATCCGCACCCTCAGCCCCTCAGCCCGCTCCGGCGCCCCAGGCTCCTTCGGCGACGGGGGCGCGGGCCATGAGCGGCTCCCACCAGTCGCGGTGCGCCGCGTACCAGGCGACCGTGTCCGCCAGCCCCTGGTCCCATTCGACCGAGGGGGCCCAGCCGAGCTCGCTTCGCAGTTTCGAGTTGTCGAGCACGTAACGCCGGTCGTGGCCCGGCCGGTCCGGCACGATCGTCTTGAGCGACTCCGGCTTGCCGAGCGCGGCGAGGATCCGGTCGGCCACCTCCATGATGGAGGCCTCCACGCCGCTGCCCACGTGGTAGGTCTCGCCGACCTTGCCCCGGGCCAGCACGGCGTCGATCGCGGTGCAGTGGTCAACGACGTGGAGCCACTCGCGGCGGTTCTCGGTGCTGGCGTAGAGGGTGAGCGGCTTGTCGTCCAGCGCCAACGCGCAGAAGTGCGGGATGAGCTTCTCGGGGAATTGGTACGGCCCGTAGTTGTTGGCGCAATTGGTGATCGTGATCGGCAGCTCGTACGTCTCGGCATAGGCGCGCACGGCGTGGTCGGCGCCCGCCTTCGACGCGTTGTACGGCGTGCGCGGCCGGTACGGCGACTCCTCGGTGAAGGCCTCGTCGGTGTCGAGGGGAAGGTCCCCGTAGACCTCGCAGGTCGAGACGTGGTGGAAGCGGTCCACGCCGGCCTGGCGGGCCGCCTCGAGCATGGTTTGGGTCCCGAGCACGTTCGTGCGGAAGAACAGGCCAGGATTCAGGACAGCCAGCGAGTTGTGCGACTCGGCGGCGAAGTGCACGACCGTGTCGATCTCCTCGCCCCGCAGCGTCTTCTCGGCGACCGCCGGGTCGCAAATGTCCCCCTGGACGAAGACGATCCGGTGCTCGATGTCGGACAGGTTGGGTCGGTTGCCGGCGTAGGTGAGCACGTCGTAGACCACGACATGATCCTCTGGGTGCTGCTCGACCCAGTAGCGGGCGAAATTCGACCCGATGAAACCGGCACCTCCCGTGACGAGAAGGCGCATAGTGCCCGTCATGCTAGCCCAGCCCCAGAACCCCCCATCTGAGCTGGCAGGTCCCTGACCGGGACCTCTTCGTCACTCCGGTCGCAGGTGCACGACGTCCCCGGCGCTCACCAACCGCCGCCCCGGCTCGGTCTCGACCACCAGGTGCCCGGCGTCGTCGATGGCGCACGCGACACCAATCAGGTCCTCGTTTGGGAGGGAGACCCGGACCTGCTGGCCGAGCGTCGCGCAGCGGCTCCGCACCTCGTCGAGCAGGGTCCGCCGTCCCCTCACGTCGTCGAGAAGCGGCCGCCTGCGGGCCAGCCCCTGGAGCAGCACGTCGAGGAGGACCCCCTTGTCCACCGGCTGCGCCGTACCGCCGGCGTCGTCCAAGCAGGTGCCACCGGCGTCCGCCGGGCCCGGCCAGGCCACGTTGAGGCCGATCCCCACCACCACGCCCCGCAGCCGGGTGCCCTCGAACTCCGCTTCGGCCAGCACGCCCGCCAACTTCGACCCTCCCACCAGCAGGTCGTTTGGCCACTTCAGGACCGGCTCGATGCCCGCCACCTCGGCGCAGGCGTCGGCCGCCGCCAATGCCACCGCCCCCGAGCAGAGATGGAGCTCGTCGGCCTCAGACCCCGGGCATAGGAGGACCGACGCCAGCAGATTCGCTCCCGGCGGCGACTCCCAGCGCCGGTCGAGCCGGCCGCGCCCGGCGCTCTGGTGTTCGGCCACGGCCACCAGGCCCTCGGTGGCGCCCTGCCGTGCCTGGTCCAAGACGTAGGTGTTGGTGGAGTCGATCTCCGCGAAGCGGCGGATCTCCCACTCCCCTGCCCACATGGCACACACCATACGGGGCGTGCAATTGTGAGGGACCCGTTCCCCGGAGGAAAAACCCAGCGTGCTCGACAAGATCCTCATTGCCAACCGCGGCGAGATCGCCGTCCGCGTCATCCGGACGTGCCGCGAGATGGGCATCGGCACCGTCGCCGTGTACTCGAACCTCGACCGCGACGCACTGCACGTGCGCATGGCGGATGAGGCGTATGCGCTCGGTGGTGAGACGGCGGCAGAGAGCTACCTGAACACCGACGCCATCCTGGCGGCGATCGAACAGAGCGGCGCCGACGGGGTCCACCCCGGCTACGGCTTCTTCTCCGAGAACACCGATTTCGCACGTGCCATCACCGAGCGGGGCGTCACTTTCATTGGGCCGCCGCCAGAGGCGATCGAGGTGATGGGCGACAAGATCAGCTCTCGCCTCGCCGCCGAGAAGGCCGGCGTCGCGGGCGTGCCCGGTCGCTCCGAGCCGTTGACCTCCCCCGACGAGGTGCTGTTGTTCGGCGAGGAGCACGGATGGCCGGTGGCCATCAAGGCTGCCTACGGAGGCGGTGGGCGTGGCATGAAGGTAGTGGCATCGGCTGCCGACGCGGCGGAAGCGATGGAGTCGGCCGCCCGCGAGGCGCAGGCGTACTTCGGACGTCCAGAGATCTACCTCGAGCGCTACCTCGCCTGGCCACGCCACGTCGAGATGCAGGTGCTGGCCGACCAACAGGGCAACACCCTCTGGCTCGGCGAGCGCGACTGCTCGGCCCAACGGCGGCATCAGAAACTCATCGAGGAGAGCCCGGCGCCCGACTTCCCCGAAGACATACGCCAGGCCATGGGCGCAGCAGCGGTCAAGGTGTCCCAGGCCTGCGGCTACTACAACGCGGGCACCGTCGAGTTCCTGTACCAGGACGGCGACTTCTTTTTCCTCGAGATGAACACGCGGCTCCAGGTCGAGCACCCGGTCACCGAGCTCGTGACCGGCCTCGACCTCGTGGCCTGGCAGATCCGCATCGCCTCAGGCGAGGCCCTCGGCTTCTCCCAGCAAGACATCGCTCGCAACGGGCACGCCATCGAGGTCCGCATCAACGCAGAGGATCCCAGCGGCGGCCGGTTTACCCCGTCGCCGGGCACCCTGACCTCGTTCCACCAGCCGTCCGGACCCGGTGTCAGGCTCGACGCCGGCTACGAAAGCGGCGACACGGTCTCCCAGTACTACGACAACCTGATCGCCAAACTCATCGTCTGGGCGCCCGACCGCGAGGCGGCCCGCCGTCGGATGCTCCGGGCCATCGCCGAGACGCGCATCACGGGCGTGGCTACCACGCTGCCGGCCGATGTGGCCATCCTCAGCCACCCCGATTTCGCGGGTGCGACGCACTCGACCAAGTGGGTGGAAGAGAGTCTCGACCTGAGCGGCCTGGTAGCCGAGACGCCCGGCGCCCCGGTGCAAGCTGCCGGAGACGAAGAGGTGCCGACCGTCGAACGCGACGTGACCGCGGAGGTCGACGGCCGGCGGTACTCGGTGCGCCTTTGGGTACCCGACCTCGGGCCGGCCGCCGGCTCGGGTCGTCCGGCGGGACGCCCCAAACGAGCCGCTTCTTCCGCCGTCGCCGGCACCGGCTCGGGCCAGGTCACTGTGCCGATGCAGGGCACAATCGTGAAGGTGCTCGTCGCCGTCGGCGACGTGGTCGAAGTGGGCCAGACGATCTGTCTCCTCGAGGCGATGAAGATGGAGAACGCAGTGGCGGCCGAAAAGGATGGCGTGATCAAGGAGCTGCGCGTGAGCGCGGGCGATTCGGTTGGCGCCGGCGACGTCGTGGCGGTCATCGAGTAGGTGTCTCCCGTGGCGTCCGCAACTGCTGAGGCAAAGGACGCCGCTGCTGCGATCGTCGACGGCCGGCTCGACGAGCTGGTCGCCCTCAGCCACTTCGTCCACGACCACCCCGAGCTGTGCTACGGCGAGACGGTCTCGGCTCACGCCGTGGCCGAGGCCATGCGGGCCGGCGGGATGGACGTCCAGGAGGGCGTCTACGACCTGGACACAGCACTCGAATCACGCTCCGGCTCTGGCGACCTGGTCGTCGCCGTGTGCGCGGAGTACGACGCGCTGCCCGAGGTGGGACACGCATGTGGGCACAACATCATCGCCGCCACCGCCGTCGGCGCGGGCCTAGCGCTGGCCGCGGTGGCCGACAAGGTCGGGCTGTCGGTGCGCGTGCTCGGCACGCCGGCCGAGGAGGGGGGCGGAGGGAAGGTGCTCATGCTCGAGCGCGGCGCCTTCTCCGGCGTCCACGCCGCGATGATGGTGCACCCCTGGCCCTCCGAGCGGCTGGCAGCGACCTGTCTGGCCGTGGCCCACTTCGACGTGCGGTACCGGGGCCACGAGGCGCACGCGTCGGCGTCGCCCTGGGAAGGGATCAACGCGCAGGACGCGCTGACGGTGGCGCAGGTGGCGATCGGTGTCCTGCGCCAGCAGTTGCCGCCGGGAGATCAGGTCCACGGCGTCGTGACTCAGAGTCCCGGCGCCGCGAACGTGATCCCGGGAGCCATGACAGCGCGCTACATGGTGCGATCGCCCACGGCCGAGGGGCTCGCGGCCCTGCGTCCTCGCGTCGAGGCTTGCTTCGAGGCGGGGGCGGTAGCCACCGGCTGCACGCTCGAGTACGAAGAACTCTCGCCCGTGTACTCCCACATGGAGGTCGACCCGGCTCTTCTCGGCGCCTACCGCGCCAATGCCGAGGCCCTAGGCCGGCGCTTCGACGCCGACGATGCAGGCGTCCCGCAGCCGACGTTGTCGACCGACATGGCGAATGTGTCGCTCGCGGTGCCCACGATTCACCCGTTGATCGGCATCGAGTCGGGTGGCGCCGTCAACCACCAGCGCGAATTCGCGGCTGCGTGCGTGACGCCCTCGGCCGATTCGGCGGTGCGCGACGGCGCCGTCGCGTTGGCCTGGACCGCCATCGACGCCGCCACCGATCCGACACTGCGCGAGCGGCTGATCAGGCAAGCGTGATCACCGAGCACGCGGTGCTCGAAGTCGTTCCCGGACGCGAGCTCGAGTTCGTAGCAGCAATGGAGCAGGCAAAATCCCTCATTTCTGCGAGTCCCGGGTTCATTTCGCTCCGGGTCGAACGCTGCGTGGAACGCGCCAACTGCTTCCTGTTGCTCGTCGAGTGGGAGACCTTGGAGGACCACACCGAAGGGTTCCGCAGCTCACCCGCCTACGAAGAATGGCGTGCCGCGCTGCACCACTTCTACGACCCTTTCCCCGTCGTCGAACACTTCGAGACGGTCGTCAACGCCTGAGAACGCTCAGAGGCCCGGAGGCCGACGCGCCGGCACCACTGCGTCAAGGATCCCGAGTTGCACCACCTTGTAGCCGATCCCGAGCGCTTCGAGATGGGCCTCGAATGTCTGTTCCGTGTAGGACCCGGGGCCAGGCTGGGGGTTGCCGAAGACTGCGGCAGCTCGTGAGGTCTCTTGAGTCGGGAAGAACAGCCAGGCGGGGTCCTTGGCGGACGCAACCTCCGCGGCGAGCCCCGTCGAGCGGACGGTGTCAAGCGGCGAAGGGCTGATCGCGGGGCTGCCGCCGCTCAGGAAGTCGAGGTCGTAGGCGGTCCAGTAGTCCCCGTAGGCGGCGATGATGTGGTGCTGCCGCAGTGCCTGCACCGCTTGCTCCATCGGAGCGTCGCCCTGGCGCCAGCTTGTGAAGAAGCTTGCCGGGACACCGGCAGTACGCGCGCCGGCCACGGTGAGACCAAGGGCCCCGATGACCCCTACGGCGGCGAGCACGAGTGCGCCACGAGCGACCGACGTTCGTTCGTTGTCCGTCCGAGGGCCCTTGGTGCGCAACGTTCCGAGCGACACAGCGAACAACACGACGACCAGCGCCGGGAGGTAGATGCCATAGCGACCGTCCTGCCAATACGCAGTACCCGGAGCGGCGGCGTAAAAGAACGGATACGCAATGACACTGGCTGCCACCGCAGCGGGGACAAGCGTGGTGCCCTTCCCCACGGCGACCCACACTGCCCGGGCGCACGCCGCTGCGATCAAGATGAGCACGACGGCATAGAGCACCTTGCCGACGGTGTTCCCGCCCACCCATTCGCCGCTCGCGACCGTGCGCGCGCCGAGCTGCAACGGCAGCATGTAGTGGAAGAAAACGGACAGGCGCTCTCCGTAGGTCGCGCCGCCGTTCGCGGGAAGCGAGCTGCTCTTGAGGGACGCGAATCCTGTGTGCGCGTTGGCGTACAACCACGGCAGCGACCCGACCAGGCCGCCCCCGACTACCAGTGCAAGCGCGGCCAATCGAGACGGCTCACTGTCCGACGCGCCTTGACCCGGTGCGAGGGATCCCGATGCCCGCCACCACCACGCAACCAGGAGCACGAGACATGGCAGTGCGAAGTACGCGATCTCGGGCGAGGCCCACCACCCGAGCCCGAGAGCCCCGCCCAACAACAAGAAGGTGCTGGGTCCGGCGCGGCGCCCGTAGATCACGACGCAACAGAAGAGTGCGGCCAGCCCGCAGCACAGGGTCGCCTCGCGGAAACCCCCTTCGCGCACCGACTGCCAGATCACGACGTACGGCCACACCCAGACCGCCGCAGTAGCCGCAAACGCCAACGGACGGCTCCTCGTCGTCGCGAAGGTGACCACTCCGACCAGGACGGCACCCAAAGCGCACAGCAGAGCCGGCGTGCCATTCATGGCCGGCTCACCGCCTCCCCCGACCTTCAAGCCCAAGGCCACGAGATACGGTTCGAATCCGCCGTAGTGCTGACCCAAGTAGAACGCTGTGAAGTGCCCGCTGTCGATGGCGCGGGCCATGATGCCGACGATCGCCTCGTCACCCCAGATCGGGAGCTCCACCAGGAGCCAGACCCGTAGGACCAGCCCATAGACGAGGGCGAGCACCGCCGCGACGAACACGATCGCCACGACCGGATTGACCGAAGGTCTGATTCGTGGCGTCGAGGCCTCCGTGGATATCCGGGTTTCCACCATGGTGTCCGTCGATCCACCCGCGGACACCACCCCGTCAGTACGGCCGCCCGATGTGCTCATTCTTTAGGTCGCCGGCTGAGAACCGACGAACATATCGAGACAGCCGTCGAGCCCGATGATCTCGATGTCCTCCCGGCGACGTTGTTCCCATGCATCACGGCCCATACGAAAGCGCACCGTGCGACCCGACGAGTCGCGCCGTCGACCCCTCGCCTCTCCGTTCTCTTCGTAGCCCACGGCCCGAGACGTGGCGAGCGAGGCGGCATTGTCCTCGAACGCGCCGCTCAACGCCTCCTCGGCATCGAGGCCCGCAAACGCAAGGTGCAAGATCGCCTCGCGCATTTCACGCCCTATGCCCTGTCCCTGATGAGCACGCCCGAGCCATGACCCCGTTTCGACCGAGCGCACGGCTCGGAAGTGCTCGGCACCGATGTCCTGCATCCCGACCGGGCGTCCATCGACAAAGACACCAGCCGTGAACGTCCACTTGTCAGGCGACCAGTCGGCTCGGTGGCTCCAGAGCCACTTCGCCGTTTCACGGGCGCGCGGCCCCGGTTCAAGGTCGGTCCAAGGAACAAAGAAGGGCATCGCGTCGGGATCGTGGATCCCGGCGTCGGCCAGCTCGATAATCACCGCGAAATCCGCTTCTCTGGGAAGCCGCAGCTCGAGCCGCGGCGTGCGGACGACGAGATCGAACAACGGCCAGAAAGAGCCCGGCCCTGGCATCCGTTCAGCCGCCGGGTTGATAGACGCCGAACTCGCCGCGCAGGACGTCGGAGACCTCGCCGAGGGTGGCCATCGCCTTGAGGGCGGCCTTCATCGGAACGAGCAGGTTGCCCTGACCCTTGGCCGTCTCAGCGACGTCGGCTAGGGCACGGTCCACCGCCGATTGGTCCCGTTCCGCCCGCACGGAGCGAGTGCGCTCGATCTGAATCTGCTGCAATGTGACGTCGATCGGAAACACCTCGGCCGGCTCCGCCTCGGCATCGGTGAAGCGGTTTACACCAACCACCACCTTCTCGCCGTCATCGACCGATTTGGCAAAGCTGTATGCGGCCGCCTCGATCTCCTCCTGCATGAAGCGCGCCTCGATCGCTGCGACCGCTCCGCCAAGCTTGTCGATGCGGCCCAGGTACTCCGTTGCGGCCTCCTCAACCTGGTCGGTCAACGTCTCGACGTAGTAGGAGCCGGCCAGCGGGTCCACGGTGTCGGCGAGTCCGGACTCGAACCCGACGATCTGCTGCGTGCGCAGCGCGATCTTTGCCGCCCGCTCGGTGGGCAGGCCGAGTGCCTCGTCGAAGCCGTTCGTGTGAAGGCTCTGCGTGCCCCCGAGGGCAGCGGCCAGCGTCTGGACCGTCACGCGGACGATGTTGTTCTCCGGCTGTTGTGCCGTCAGGGTCGAACCACCGGTCTGGGTGTGGAACCGCAGCATCTTGGAGCGATCGTCCTTGGCCCCGAAGCGCTCCGTCATGATTCGGGCCCACATGCGGCGCGCGGCGCGGTACTTCGCGATCTCCTCGAAGAGGTTGTTGTGCGCGTTCCAAAAGAACGACAGTCGCGGTGCGAACGCGTCGACGTCCATGCCGGCTGCGATGGCCGCCTCGACGTATGCGATGCCGTTGGCAAGAGTGAAGGCGATCTCCTGCACTGCCGTCGAGCCGGCCTCGCGAATGTGGTAGCCCGATATCGAGATCGTGTTCCAACTGGGCAGGTTTTCGGCGCAGTAGGCAAAGGTGTCGACGATAAGACGCATGGAGGGACGCGGCGGGTAGATGTACGTGCCGCGCGCGATGTACTCCTTCAAAATGTCGTTCTGGATCGTCCCTCGGATCTTGTCGCCGGACACGCCCTGTTCCTCGGCGACTAATTGGTAGAGGAGCAGCAAGATGGCGCCCGTGGCATTGATGGTCATGGACGTCGTGACCTTGTCCATGGGCAAGTCGGCCATCAGGAGGCGCATGTCGGCCAGCGAGTCGATCGCGACGCCGACCTTGCCGACCTCGCCCTCGGCGCGCTGGTGGTCGGAGTCGTAACCCATCTGGGTCGGGAGGTCGAAGGCGCACGAAAGTCCCGTCTGCCCCGCGTCGAGGAGGAACTTGAAGCGCAGGTTGGTCGCCTCGGCGGACCCGAAGCCCGCGTACTGGCGCATCGTCCACAGTTTCGAGCGGTACATGTCGCGGTGGACACCCCTGGTGTAGGGGAACGATCCCGGCTCGCCCAGTTGCGCAGCCGGGTCCCAGCTCGCGAGGTCGTCGGGGCGGTAGACGGGATGGATGGGGATACCCGACTCCGTGAAGTGCTCGGGCGCGCCTTGGGAGTCCTTGTTCTGCGGTGTCACAGACACGAGATTACGGAGTGTGGGGGCGGGAGGGCCATACGGGCTTCGGGACAGGCGCTGGAACAGACAAACTACGGCCATGGACGACAGCGGACCCGCCTTCTCGCACTTCGGCATCTGCGTGAGCGACTTGGAGCGGTCGCTCGCCTTCTACTGCGGGGCCCTAGGCTTCGAGAAGGCCGAGTCACACGAGATCGGCTCGGAATTCGCCGCTCTGATGGACCTGTCCGACGTGGCGGTCACCTCGCAGTTCATTCGGCGGGGGCCGACCGCGATCGAACTCCTGGCCTTCCGCGAGCCCAACCCCTTCGGCGAACAGAGACGGCGCGCGGTCAACCAGTTGGGATTGACCCATCTGTCGTTCCGAGTGGACGACGTGGCGGCCGCCGCCGCCAGGGTCGTCGAGTTCGGCGGCTCGATCATCGAGTCGAGCCGCACGAAGATGGACCTCGGCGCAACGGCGCTCGAGTTCCTCTACTGCACCGATCCTGATGGTGTCCGCGTCGAGTTGATGGACCTCGGCTGAGGGGCGTCTCCCTGCTCCGCGAGAGCTTGGGCGTCCAGCTCCCGGTCGATGCGCTCCGCCTTGCGCTCCTCCAGGTGCATCCAACGCAGAGCGACTGGGATCATCGGCCACAGCATCAGCGTGTCGCCCACCACCCACATGATGGAGCCACCGATGTGCAGGTCGTTGACATAGGACGGGCCCCACGTTCGGTGTGTGGCGAGGTACGCCGGGAACATCTCCTTCGTCGCTCCGGCAAGCGAAAGGCCCGTGAACGTGTCGATGGGGATCGCCAGGAAGAGATAGAAGAACTGCATAGCGGGATGGAGCCGGTAGCAGTTGGGGTCGCTCCCGAATATCTGGCGCCAGAACATATAGCCGACGATCAGAAAGGCGAGGTGCTCCGCATTGTGCAGCCCTTCGTTCTCGAGCGTGAGGTTGTACCAACTCGTCAGGTGACTGATCGGGATCAGCACCGCGTAGAGCACGAAGGCAACTGCCGGGTGTCCGAAGAACTTGACTACACCCGAGCGCAGGACCTCGGTGACCGCGATGTGCGCCGTGCCGGTCGTCGACCTCCACGCCAGGTCGATCGGAGACGCAATAGCGAACAACGGTGCGGCAACCATGATGAGCAGCAGGTGCTGGACCATGTGGACCCAGAAGAGCTCGCCGTCGTACACGCCGACGAAGGTGAAGATGGAGACGGCCGTGGTGAAGAGGGCACCGATCCATGCCGCCGTCTTGCCGGCCGACCACGGATGGCGGGGGTGCAGCACGTTGTTGCGCCTGACGCCCCAAAGGTAGAGGACCAGGGCGGCCGCGATCAGGGCCACAGGGGCGAAGGCGAACTGGGTATTTAAGAGTTGCGACCCCCGCAGTGGCGGGAGCCCCGCGTCAAAGACCGCGGCGATCACCTCAAGACGCTACCGCCGGGTTCAGCCGTGTTGCCAAACGCGTTGGGAGATCCCGCGCTTCCCGAAGAGGGAGGCGTCATCGAGGCGGGCCAGCTCATCGTCGGTCATCTGCCAACCCAAGGCACCCGCGTTCTGCTCAGCCTGCGAGCGGTTCTTCGCTCCGGGGATGGGAACGGCGCCCTGCGCAATCAGCCAGGCCAGGGCGACCTGGCTCGGCGTCCGCCCGTCGTGGGCTTCACCGATGCGTCGGAGCTCCGCGACGATGGCGTCGACCTGCTCCATGGGGTGAGCCGAGAACGTCCGGCCGCCCGGCGGAGGGTTCGACGCCGTGTATTTGCCCGTCAACCTCCCCTGGCCGATTGGCGAGTACGCGAGCGGGACGACGCCGAGCTCGCGACAGCAGTCAAGTAGCCCGACACGGCGAGGCATGGTCCGCAGGAGAGAGAACTCGATCTGGTTGCTCGCTAGTCGCAGGCCCCGCTTGCGCAAGGCCGCGTCCATCGAACGAGTCTCTTTGGCCGAGTAGTTCGACACACCGACGGCCTTCACCAGTCCCTCTGCGTGCGCGGCGGCAAGCGCCTCCCCGAAGGCGTCGTGCGAGCGGAGCGAGATGGGCCCGTGGATCTGGTAGAGGTCGATCGTGTCGCATCCGAGCCGCTCGAGCGACTGCCGTGCGGCCGAGAGGAGCCGAGCGTGGACGTTCACCTTCCATGGGCTCGGCATGAACTTTGTCGCGATGACGACGCTGGAACGGACCGTGGGATCCGAAGCCAAAAGACGACCGATGATGCGCTCGCTCTCGCCGGACCCGTAAACCTCCGCCGTATCGAAGAAGACGACCCCTGCCTCGATGCTGGCCTCCCATGCGTCATGGATCGTCGATTCGGTGAGCGACTGGTCGTAGCCGCCCATGCCCCACACGCCCTTGTCACCCCAGGCCCAGGTGCCCACGCCGAGGGGTGGGATGGCAACATCGGATCCGGCGAGGATGATTCGGTCCGTCGCTTGCGGCGGTGTGGCGCCCGTCACGGCCGGTCCCGCGAAGCCGCGGCCCACGCGAGGTGGCCGCGCACCGCGTTCTTCCATTCTTCGGGATGCGTCAGTTGCGGAGAGTGGTACGCGCCGTCGATGACGGCGAGACGGCCGTCGGCGACCAGGCTTGCGAGTTCCGGCGCCTGGTCGACAAGAGGATGATCGTGCTCACCGGCGATCACGGTCGCGGGGCAGATGATCGACGGGAGTTCCGCCCGCAGTGATGTCTCGCCCTGCGCGATGTCGGCCATCAGCGCCATGCCAAAGGCCTTTACGGCATATGGATCCATGCCTGCGAAGATGGAGTTCTTCTCCTTCTGCCAGGAGGCTGGCGTCCTTTCCTCGATCAGTCCCTCTTCGGGACCTCCCATGCTGATCGAGTCCGGCATGCCCTTCGCCGGGTCGAACGCCTCGATCCAAGCTCTTACCAACTGACGAATGTTGTCGTCGGGTGGCACGAACGACCAGGCGCTGGTGTCCATGAGGATCGCGGAGCTCACCAGGTCCGGACGACTGAGGACCA
>DATMMN010000203.1:0-7321 GCA_035569675.1 Acidimicrobiales bacterium
GCAACGAGGTGTGTCGCCGGTTGCGCAACCAGGGCGAGCAGGTGCCGATCATGTTCCTCACGGCGCGCGACACGACGCAGGACAAGGTCGAGGGCCTCTCGATGGGCGACGACTACGTGACGAAGCCCTTCTCGATCGAGGAGCTGACGGCGCGGGTCGGTGCGATCCTGCGGCGAGCCGGTGAGGTGGCCGCGGCCGACGTCTCCTTCTTGCAGTTCGCCGACCTGACCATGAACGTCGACACCCACGAGGTGTGGCGGGAAGAGGTTTCCATTGAGCTCACGGCGACGGAGTTCAACCTGCTGCGGTACCTGTTGGAGAACGCCCGCCGGGTGATCTCCAAGTCCGAATTGCTCGACAACGTGTGGGGCTTCGAGTTTCGCGGCGACCCCAACATCGTCGAGACCTACATCAGCTATCTGCGCAAGAAGATCGACGACCGGGAACCGGCGCTGATCCATACGATCCGGCGCGTCGGCTACACCTTGCGGTTGCCCCGGGAAGGATGAGCCTCCAAAAGCGGCTCGTCGCCGTCGTGGCACTGCTGCTGGTGATCGGTCTCCTGGTCGCCGATGTCGTGACCTACGCCTCCGTCCGTTCGTTCTTGTACGGCCGGGCGGACTCGACGTTGGCCCAGGACGAGGCCCTGGCGTTCAACTACCTGGAGTACGCGTCGGTCCATCGGCTGCCCGTGAACGTCTCGGCGATGTCGCGGCGGGTGTCGACCGACATCTACGTCATCGTGCTGAACCGCCAGGGCCAGGTCGTGGTGCGGCGGCCTTCGGGGTCGCCGACGCGTCCCGACCCCGCTCCGATCCTGACCAGTGGCCTCCCGGTGCAGCAGGTGCCCGACATCTACCGGCGCCACAACGGCGTCCATGCCGGGCGCTACGCCGGGACGTTCCGCCCCGACGCCGACGCGGTGGTAGTGGGCGCTACTGGCGACGCCGACGGCCAGTATCGAACGATCGCGGTCACGGTGCCGCAGGGGACGCTGATCACGTCCTTGTCGTTGAATCCCACCAACGACACGTTGAACTCGCTGCGCAAAGTCGAGATGTTGGCGAGCCTGGCGGTGCTCCTGGCCATGGGCGTGCTGGTGATGCTCGTGGTGCGGCGCGGGCTGCGGCCCCTCCGTCAGATGGCCGGGACGGCGGACGCCATCGCTTCGGGCGACCTGACCAGACGCGTGCCCGAAGAGCGCGCCGGCACCGAGGTCGGCCGGCTGGGGTCGGCCCTGAACGAGATGCTGGGCCAGATCGAGGCGGCCTTCTCGGAGAAGTCAGCGTCCGAGGAGCGGCTGCGCCAGTTCGTGGCCGACGCCTCGCACGAGTTGCGCACGCCGCTCACGTCGATCCGGGGTTACGCGGAGTTGTTGAGCCGGGGCGGGTTCGCCGACGAGGTGGGGCGGAACAAGGCGCTGAAGCGGATCGAGGAAGAGGCGACCCGAATGGGCGGCCTCGTCGAGGACCTGTTGCTGCTCGCCGAGTTAGACCGGGGGCGGCCGCTGCGCCACGAGCCGGTCGACCTCCACCGCATCAGTGCCGACGCCGTCGGGGACTCGAATGCGGTGCCGCACGATCATTCTCTGCTACTGGTGCCCGGGCCTCCCGTGGTGGTGGTGGGCGACGCCGAGCGCCTCGCACAGGTCGCGCACAACCTCGTCCGTAACGCGCTGGCCCATACGCCCGCCGGGACGTCGGTGAGGGTCTCGACCGGCATCAGCGGCCGCATGGGGTTCGTGGAGGTGGCCGACGACGGGCCGGGGATCCCGTCCGAGGAGGCCGACCGCGTCTTCGACCGCTTCTACCAGGCCGACCGGTCGCGCTCGGGCGGTGGAACGGGGCTGGGGCTCGCCATCGTGCGGGCCATTGCGGAGGCGCTGGGCGGGTCGGCCGAGGTCGTGGACCGCGGCCCCGGGGGTTCGGGTTCGACGGCGGGTGCGACGCTGCGGGTCAAGATCCCGCTGGCGGCGAGCCATGTCGCGGCCGCCGCGGCGACGCCGCCTTCGCCGCCCGTGTCGCCGACGCCACCGGTGCCCTCACCGCAGCTCCACTGACGCGCCCGGGAGCACGGTGTCGAGCACGGTGGCGAGCTTGACGTTGGTCTCCTCGGCCTCCGACGCCGGGTCGGAGTCGGCAACGATGCCCGAACCTGCCCGCAGCCCGAGCACGGTGCGACCCGGCGTGGCGTCGTCGGCGTTGAGCAGAGCGCTGCGGATGCCGATCATCCACTCACCGTCGCCCCGCGCGTCGGCCCAGCCAACGGGCCCCGCCCAGTAGCCCCGGTCGCTCGGCTCGCCCGCTGCAATGGCGGCGAGCGCTTCGGGCCGGGGCCACCCGCCGACCGCGGGTGTCGGATGGAGGCGATCGAGGAGCGCGAGGACCGTCGGCAGGGGCGCCCGGAGGCGGCCGACGATGCGGGTGCCCAGGTGCGCCACCGAGCGGAACGTGACGAGCGAGGGCGTCTCGGGGACGGTCAGCTCGTCGCAGAACGGCGCGAGCGTTCCCGCGATGTCGTCGACGACGTAGCGGTGCTCGGCGCGCTCCTTTTCCGAGCCGGCGAGCCGGCCCTGCGCGTCGGCGTCGTTGCGGGCGGTCGTGCCTCGAGGCACGGTCCCCGCCAGCGGGTGGCAGGTCACGCGCGACTCGTGGCGCGCCACCAGGAGCTCGGGGGACGCGCCGAAGAACGTGCCGTCGGGCGTCGGCATGGCGAAGACCGTGCACGTGGGCTCGGCGGCGCGCAGCCGGCGCAGGACCGGCATCAGCGCGAGGCGGCCGGAGAGCTCAACCGTGACCGGGCGGGAAAGGACCACCTTGCGCAGGCTGGCTCGGGGTGCCTGCATCGCAGAGACGGCGCGGGCGACTTCGGCGCGGTAGCCGCCGCTGTCGAGCGCGCTGGACACGGCTCTGACGCTGACGTGCTCGCCGGAATCGGCCGCCTCGGGCGCGGCGCCGTACTGCCAGATGACGGCGTCGAAGAGCTCCTCGGTGCTCGGGAGGGGCTCGCCGGCGGGCCCCACCGCGGTTGCCCAGCGCCTGGTGACCCCCTCCGCATCGCTCGCGATCCCCATCGTGAAGCGCGGGATGACCAGGAGACCGGACATGGCGCCGGTGAAGGGAAGCGCGCCGAGTGCGACGACGCCCGATGCCGGCCCCCCGACCTCGTCGTCGCACGGGATGGCCCTCAGTGCGGCGTCCGCCTCGTCGGCCGCGACGAGCTCAGCCGTGCCCCAGCCGACGAGCGTCAGGCCGGGACGGTCGAAGAGCACGGTCGGGCTCCCGTCGAACTGCAGGGCGTCGGGTCCGTACTCGAGGGGCACGGTGCGCGCGTGCAGCCCGCTGGTCATGATGACGGCGGGGACGGTGGGGTTCCGACGCGGGTCGCCACGACGAGCTGGCTCAGTCCGCCGGCGAGGGGCCTGATGCCGACGGCGGAGAATCCGGCGTCGAGGAGCATCTGGCGGAGGACGGGTGTCGGGGGGAGGTAGGCCACCGAGGCGGGCAGGTAGCGGTACGCCGCGCGGTCAGAGAGTGCGCCGCCCAGGACCGGGATCACCTTGTTGAACCAGACGTCGAAGCCGAGCCGCCAGACCCCCGAGGTGGGCGCGTCGACCTCGAGCGCGGCGAGGCGTCCGCCCGGGCGGAGCACCCGGGCCGCCTCGGCCAACGTCGCCGCCAGGTCCGTGAAGTTGCGGAGCGCGTAGCCGCAGACGAGCCCGTCGAACGCCCCGTCGGCGAAGGAGAGGTGGCCGGCGTCGGACTCGACGAGCGGGACCCGGGCCTGGTTGGCCGCCAGCATGCCGGCGCTGAGGTCGGTGCCGACGACGGTGTGGCCGCGTTTGGCCGCGGCGCGGGAGAGGTCGCCGGTGCCGCAGGCCAGATCGAGGATGCGGGCGCCGGCGGGCAGCGCGAGCGCATCGACGGTGGCGCGGCGCCAGCGCTGATCGAGCCCGAGAGTCATCAACCGGTTCACCAGGTCGTAGCGCGGCGCGATGGTGTCGAACATGGCGCGGACGCGCGCCGTCTTCTCGGCGTCGGCGGGCAGCACCGAGGGTCGGGCGTCGGCGGAGGCCGGCCGGCCCCCTGGACCCGGCCCGGCGTTCCGACGGGGCGCCATCACGATGGGGGAGGAACGCGTCGTCAGCGGTAGTAGCGGTAGACCACCTGGGCCACGCACGCCGGCTTCGGCGCGTCCTTGACCTCCATCACCATGTCGTAGGTGACCTGCACGCCGCCCTCGACGTCGTCGACGGCGGCGACCGTCACGCCCATGCGCAGGTCCGAGCCCACGGGGACGGGCGAGGGGAACCGGACCTTGTTGCAGCCGTAGTTGACGCCGAACTTCATGTTGTCGACCCGGATGATCTTGTTGAGCAGGACGGGGGCGAGAGAGAGCGTCAGGTAGCCGTGGGCGATGGCGACGCCGAAGGGTCCGTCCTTGGCGCGCTCGGGGTCGACGTGGATCCACTGGTGGTCGTCGGTCGCCTCGGCGAAGAGATTGACCCGCTCCTGCGTGATGGGCTGCCACTCGGAGTACCCGAGCTGGTCGCCGACGAGCTTGTGAAAGGCGTCGACGCCGTCGACGGTGGTGGTCATGCTGCGCTCCTCGCTGGTCAGGGGTTCGATGTCCGGTTTGGCACGCTACCCGCACCGGCGTGGGGCGCCCTCACTACGCTGACCCGGGTGAGCGTTGCGCACGAACACGACCACCTGCCGCCGCACCACCACCGGGACGTCGGCGGGGGAGGGGCGCGGGCGGCCGTTTTCGGGGTGAGCGACGGGCTGGTGACCAATATCTCGCTGGTGCTGGGCATGGCCGGCGCCAACCCCGGCGGCGCGATCGTGCGCCTGGCGGGCGTGGCCGGGCTGATCGCCGGGTCGTTCTCGATGGCGGCCGGCGAGTATTTGTCGATGACGGCGCAGCGCGAGCTGATGGAGCGCGAGCTCGACGTGGAGCGGCGCGCGTTGGAGCGGCATCCCAAGGGCGAGACCGCCGAGCTGCGGGGCATGTACGAACGCCGCGGCATCGATCCGACGGTGGCCGAGGACATGGCGAACCAGGTGATGCGGGACCCAGAGTTGGCGTTGGAGACGCACGCCCGGGAGGAGATGGGGATCTCGATCGGACGGCTGGGCTCGCCGTGGCAGGCGGCGGCCGCGTCGTTCGTGACGTTCGCCCTGGGGGCGTTCATTCCCTTGTTGCCGTGGTTGATCGGGTCGGGGACCGCGGCGATCGTGGGGTCGATCGTGCTGGGGGCGGTGGCGGCGATCGTCGTGGGCGTGGTGCTGGCGTCGTTCACCGAGCGGTCGAAGCTGCAGTCCGCTTTGCGGCAGTTGGCGGTGACCGCGGTGGCGGCCGCCGTGACCTACGGCGTGGGGAAGGCGATCGGGACAGGCATCAGCTGACGGGGTTGACGCGCCGGTACGAGCGGTCGACGTGGTCGACGGTGAAGCCGAGCCGGCCGTAGAGCGCCACGGCGGTCGCGTTGGATTCGTCGGTGTAGAGCATGCCGACGTGGACACCCCGAGCGGCCATGGAGTTGAGCCCGGCGACGGTCAGGGCCCGTCCGAGTCCGCCACCGTGGTGGGCGGGGTCGACGCCGATCACGTAGATCTCGCCGAGGACGGGGTCGCGGTGGCGGTGGATCTTGGTCCAGCAGAACCCGATCAGGCCCTCGCCGTCCGGGTCGTCCGCCACGAGGAAGCCCTCGAGGTCCACCCAGTCCGCGGCGAGGCGCTCGTGGAGCTGCTCCTGCGTCCACGACCCCTGTTCGGGGTGCCCGGCGAAGGCGCGGTTGTTCACGCGGAGCCAGGCCTCGTCGTCCTGGCCCGGCACGAACGGGCGCGTCGCCAGCGGCCGCGTTGCCCGCAGCACGTCGTCGGCCAGGGGGAGCGGCACGCGCATCTGGATGACGTCGCGCTCGGGCACGAAGCCGTGTCGTTTGGCGCGTTCGTCGTCGGCCTTGCGGGCCTGCATCGCCCAGAGGTGCAGCGTTCGGCCGGCACCGTCCTTGTCGGCGAGGGCCACCGCCGCGCTCACGAGTTCGTCGGCGAGCCCGGGTTCCGCGTCACCGGCCCGGTGGGCGGGGTCGATCACGACATGGATCGCCGTGGAGCCGTCGCGGGCGGGCGTGAGGAGGGCGAGGCCGGCGAGCGACCGGTCGTCGGCGCCGGCTTTGCCGGTGTGCTCGGTGTGCTCGGAGAGGATGAGGCGGCCTTCGTGGTACGTAGCGCTGTCGTCGGCGAGGACGTGGTACTGGGGCTCGGGTAACGGAGGGTGGTCGTCGGCGGCGTCGGCCCGCCGGAGTAACGCCGTGACGGCGTCTCGGCGCGGGGCGTCGAGCTCGTCCAGCGCCACCACGTCCATGCCGGCCAACGTAACCCGGTACCTTGAGCCAGTGGCGCGACCGAGGACACCGAAGGGGCGGGCCCGGCTCGCGATGGAACGTCTGGCCGAGCTGTACCCCGGCACGGCGAAGGAGCTCTGTGCGCTCGACCACGAGAACCCGTTCGAGCTCCTCGAAGCGACGATCCTGTCGGCGCAAACAACGGACGAACGGGTCAACATGGTTACGCCGGTGCTCTTCTCCAAGTACCCCGACCCGGAGGCGCTGGCCGCGGCGAACCCTGAGGACGTCGAGGAGATCATCCACACGACCGGCTTCTTCCGGTCCAAGACGAAGAGCCTGATGGGCATGGCGGCGGCGGTGGTCGAGCGTTACGACGGCGAGGTGCCCCAGGCGCTCGAGGACCTGGTCACCCTGCCCGGCGTCGGTCGCAAGACCGGCAACGTGGTCCGCAGCGTGGACTTCGACCTGCCCGGGCTCCCCGTCGACACCCACGTACTGCGCTGCTCCGAGCGACTCGGCCTCACCGAGCGGCTCACCCCGGCCGAACGTCGGGATGCGGTCAAAGTCGAGTACGAGCTCAACTCCTTCATTCCCGCGGCAGAACGCGGCAAGTTCAGCCTGCGCATGATTCTTCACGGGCGGCAGACATGCGTTGCCAGAAAGCCGCGTTGTGCGATATGCGCGATGCGAGATTTTTGTCCGTTTGTGCGTTAACCGTCACAAGGGGGGTCTTTTGGCCCCTTTTTCGGCAATTCCTGTGTGGCGGGATGAAAACTCGAACACCCGGCGCTACGATGACGACTGGAACCGGTTCCCGCCACCTGGTTCCAAATGAACCGTTGCTGGGATCCGCCTCCTGGCCGGTTCCATCAATGCCGGCCTTCGGGCCGGCATTGATGCATCCGGATGCACGGCCCCTCCGAGAGCCCGGCACTGGTAATACTCCAGGTGCTACCATCGCACGCATGG
>DATMMN010000204.1:0-15194 GCA_035569675.1 Acidimicrobiales bacterium
GGGCCCGGGCCCTACCTCGCCGCGATCCGCCCCAAGTCCTTCCCCGCAGAGCCCAGCGGCGGTGGACCCGCCAAGGTCGAGCAAGTCGCGGCCGCGGACGCGGGCCGGGCCGGCGCCGCGAAGGTGCTGGAACGCCACGTCGAGGAGCGCGAAGGCCCCAAGCTCGAAGAGGCGACCGTGGTCGTCTCCGGCGGCCGGGGCCTGGGCAGCGCCGAGGCGTACGAGCCCCTCGTCGAGGAGCTCGCCAAGCTGCTCCACGGTGCGTCGGGCGCGTCACGCGCCATCGTCGACGCGGGCTGGGTTCCCTACGCCAAGCAGGTCGGCCAGACGGGCAAGGTCGTCAAGCCGAAGCTGTACGTGGCGTTGGGGATCTCGGGCGCGACGCAGCACCTCGTCGGCATGAAGGGCTCCAAGAACATCATCGCCATCAACAAGGACCGCGAGGCGCCGATCTTCTCGGTGGCCGACCTCGGGATCGTCGGCGACGTGCACAAGGTGTTGCCGGCACTCATCGAGCAGCTGAAGGCCAAGGGCTAGGGCTCGGGCCCGGGCTCTGAACCGCACGTTGCGGCCCGGGGAATCCGGGCCCGACGAACCAACATTCTCCCGGTGAGAGGGCGACCGGCGTGACAAACCGACGGCGGCGCGGGACGACACCGGCGACGTGCCCCAGGAGTTCACACGGTCGGCGGTACATTCGGCGCACACACTGATCGCCGATGCTCTTTCCCACCATCGACTTCGCCGTCTTCTTCGCCGTGGCTTTCACGGTCAACTGGTTGCTGAACCCCTACGCGGGCCCGTGGAAGCTCGCGATGATCGGGCTCAGCTACGTCTTCTACGGCTGGGTCGGCTGGAGCTACTGCCTGTTGCTGTTCGCGACGACAGCCGTGGCCTTCGTCGGCGGGAACGTGACGGGGGCGATGCGCAACGACCGTGGCCGGCGCGGCACCATGATCGTCACCGTCGCGGTGCTGCTCGGCATCCTGGCGTGGTTCAAGTACTACGGCTTCGTCTCGGTCAACCTCGACAACCTCACCCGCACCCTCGGGATGGGCCAGCCCGTCCCGCTGTTGCAGGTAGCGCTGCCGATCGCCATCTCCTTCTTCACCTTCATGGCGATCAGCTACGTGATCGACATCTACCGCCGCAAGCTCGAGCCCGCCAAGCCGCTCGACTTCGCGGTGTACCTCTCCTTCTTCCCCCACCTATTGGCCGGCCCGATCGTGCGCGGGCCCGAGTTGCTGCCGCAGATCCGGCACCGGCGTGACCCCGACAACATCGACTACTCACGCGCCTTCTGGCTGATCCTGGCCGGCCTGTTCAAGAAGGTCGTGATCTCGTCGTACGTCTCGGCCAACATCGTGCAGCCGGTCTTCACGTCACCGAGCCAGCATTCCGCGCCCGAGGCGATCTTCGCGGCGTGGGGCTATGCGGTGCAGATCTACTGCGACTTCAGCGGCTACACCGACATCGCCATCGGGCTCGCCCTGCTGCTCGGATTCCGCTTCCCGCAGAACTTCAACGCGCCCTACACGGCGCGCAACCTTCAGGACTTCTGGCGGCGCTGGCACATGACGCTGTCGCGCTGGCTGCGCGACTACCTCTACATCCCGCTCGGCGGCAACGAGGGGAGCGGGGTCACCACGGTCCGCAACATCATGATCACCATGGTCCTGGGCGGCCTCTGGCACGGCGCCGCCTGGACCTTCGTGATCTGGGGGACGTTGATGGGAGTGGGCCAGAGCTTCGGGCACGTGCGCCGGACCTTCCGCGAGCGCCGGGGGCTGCCGCCGGTGGCCGACGGCCCGGTCCGGATCTGGGTGCAGCGCTTCCTGACCTTCCAATTCGTGTGTCTGGGCTGGGTCTTCTTCAACGCATCGGGCGTGTCGCAGGCCCTGAACGTGCTCGGCCGGGTGTTCAGCGGCTGGGGCGAGCCGTCGCCCCTGGTCACCCCGCTGCTCGTGCTCGTCGTCGCGGGCGTCCTGCTCTCCCAGTTCGTGCCGCCCATCAGCGTGTCGCGGCTCCAGGCGGGGTTCTCTCGCCTGCACGCGGCGTGGCAGGTCGGGATCCTGAGCGTCGCGCTGCTCGGCGTCACCACGTTCGGCCCCGTTGGCGTCGCGCCCTTCATCTACTACCGGTTCTGATGGACATGGACACCGACCTCCCGACGCCGCCTTCTCCTGGTCCGCCCTCCGCCGGGCCGGAGGACCAGCCGGTTGCGGTCGGGGTCACAGACTGGGACGCGGGCGGGCCGAGCGACGGCCGGGTGCGATTGCCCTGGCCCCGCGTCCTCTTGCTCGGCGTGCTGGCCTTCGCCGTGTGGTTCCTGCTCTTCGCGCCGACGCTCCAGCACAACGCGCAGGTGTCGCCGGTGGGCACGCGCCGGACGATCAGTCTCGACATCACGAGGCCGATCGCGGCGCTGAGCCGCGCGCTGCAGCTGTCGCGCATCGTGTCGGCGACGGGACGCGAGAACGACCAGCCGGGCGGCACGGCCGGGCTCATCATCTCGGGGCCGAGGGGCGACACGTCCCGGACGAAGACCAAGACGCGGCCTTCGACGGTTCCGGGGCAGGCGGTGGCGGTCACCACGACGACCACCACGGTCCCGCCCAACCCCAAGCTCCCGACCGCGGCGACACCGCTGCGCGTGTTGATCGTCGGCGACTCCATTGGGCTCGACATGGGCGGCGCACTCCAGTCGGACCTGGCGGGGACCGGCGTGGTCAACGCAGCGCTCGACGGGCGGGAAAGCACGGGGCTCACCCGGCCCGACTACTTCAACTGGCCCGCCGAGCTGGCGAGCGACATCAAGGCGGACAATCCGCAGCTGGTGGTCGTGATGATCGGCGCCAACGACGCGCAGGACTTCCTGGGACCGCCCGACACCCCGTACGCGTCGCCGGCGTGGAACGGCCTCTATGCGCAGCGCGTGTCGCAGTTCATGCAGGTCGCGGGGAGCACCGGTGCCGCCGTCGTCTGGGTCGGCATGCCTCCGATGCAGAACCCGACTCTCAGCGCGCAGATGGCCGACCTCAACGCGATCGTGAAGCAACAGGCCGGGGCGGCCAAGCCGCCGGTCACCTTCATCGAAACGGACAAGTCGCTCGGCACGCCGACGGGCGGCTACACCGCGTTCACGACCAACGCGGCGGGGCAGATCGTCAACACCCGCACGCCCGACGGCACGCACCTCACGCCGGGCGGGGGGCAGGTGGTCGCGCAGCAGGTCATCGCGCAGCTGGTGACGGAGGGGTACCACATCTAGGTCAGTGTGGGGCGGGCCCACGTGGGGGTGCGGGCCGGTGTCCCCGGTCAGCTCCCGGGCGTGCTCTCCAGCTCGAGCTGGTGCTCGTCGTCCTCGTCACGCCCGTAGTGCAGCGGGTTGGCGGAGCCCGTCGCCACGCCGGCGCGGCGCGGGCGCACGTAGACGACCCAGTAGAGCGCGCCGGCCAGCAGCACCGCACCGAGCGTCCAGCCGAGGGCGCTGGTGCCGAGGCCGACGTACTTGAGGCCCGAGGCGAAGATGACGAACGTGATGACCGGGCGGATGATGCGGTCGGGGGCCCGCGAGGAGATCAGCGCGCCCACCAGGACGGCCGGGACGCTCCCGATGATGATCGACGTGGTGACCGAGAACTCGACGTGCCCGAACGCCAGCGCGCCCAGCGCGGCGGCCAGGGTCAGGGGCACGGCTTGGGTGAGGTCCGTGCCGACGAGCTGGTTCGCGCCGAGCACGGGGTAGAGGAAGAGCAGCAGCACGATCATTAGCGAGCCCGAGCCGACCGAGGTCATGCCGACGATGAAGCCACCGATCACGCCGATGGCGACGGTGGGGAGGGGGCGCACGGCGACGTCTTTGATGATGCCGTGGCGGCTCTGACCCGAACGCTTGTCGAGCAACACCCGCAGCGTCATCGCGGCCGCCCCGACGAGCAGCGCGGCGCCGAGGATGATCTGCACGTGGTTCTCGGCGCCCTTGCTGTTGCCGAGCAGATGGAGTGACCACGCCCCGAGCAGCGCGGCGGGCACCGACCCGATGACCATGTAGCCGACGAGCCCGTAGTTGACCGTCTTCTTCGTCATGTGCACGGCGGCGCCGACGGGGCGCATGAGCACGGCAGCGACGAGGTCGCTCGAGATCGCGGTCGACGGCTTGACGTTGAAGAAGAGGATGAGCATCGGGGTCATGAGCGCCCCGCCGCCCGCGCCGGTCATGCCGACCAGGAAGCCCACGACGGCGCTGCCGACGACGATGTAGGGGTCAATCGACACGTGGGCCTCCCTAGGGACGGTCGCCGTTTACCGTCCACCCATAGATGATCGTTGTTTAATATTAACGATGTATCTGGTCAGGAATCATGGGTGGGGACGGAAAACCCTGTGACCAGGGTGGCCGGGGCGGGCCCGGCTCAGACGAGCGGCCAGGGGTAGGGGGGCCAGTCGCCGTCGTCCTGCATCTCGGGCAGGGCCCGCAGGCTGAGGAGCCAGGCGAGGCGGTCCCAGGTGGCCGCCACCTCGGACGGCTCGAGCAGTTCGCACAGTGCGGGCGACGGGCCGTCGTGGGCCAAGCGGCCCAGGTCCTCCTGGACGGCGCGCTCGAGGGCGACGCCGCCGAAGTCCCAGATCACCGTACGCAGCTTGTCGTGCACGTTGAAGCAGAGTCCGTTGTCGATCGCCCAGAGGCGGTCCTCGGCCAACAGGACGTGGCCGCTCTTGCGGTCCGCGTTGTTGGCGACCACGTCGAACGCGCCGAACTGCATGAGCGCGGGATGCCATTTGGGATCGTCGCGCAGCGTGAAGTAGTGCGACGTGCCGTCCTCGTGCACGAAGCGTTGCACCGAGCCCGGACCGAAGGGGCCCTCGGGCCGTAGCACCGTCTCGGGTACCAGGCCCCAGCCGAGCGCCTCGGAGAGCAGGTACGCCGCGACCTCGCGGCGGAAGAGCCCGCCGGGGAAGTCCCAGAGCGGCCGCTCGCCCTTGTGGGGCTTGTACACCGCGAGCAGCTCGTCGTCGCCGAGCCGGCAGGTGACGAGCAGCGTGGCGTTAGAGCTGCCGGCAATGCGACCGTGCACCTCCATCTCACCCTCGGTGAGAACGTGCTCGACGTGGGCGTCGGACACCGGGCTCAGGTGACCGGTGGACGGTGCCCGTTCGTACGCGGGCAGTCGTGGCCCGAGGGGTCCAGGGGCAACGAACAAAGGGGGCACGGGGGCCGTCCCGACTCGACGAGCCGGGTGGCGTGGATCGCGAACGCGGCCGCCTGCTCGCGCGACAGCGCGACGCGCAGCACGTGGGCGCCCTCGTCGAGCTCGTCGTCGTCCTCCTCGTCCTCCTCGTCCTCCTCGCCCGAGCCGATCTCCTCGAGGACGATCACGATGCGGTCGAGCTCCTCGTCGTAGGAGACGCCGATGGTCCCGACGACCCACTCGTACTCCTCGGTGCCGTAGAACTCGAGGTCCTCGGGGAGGTGACCGGGACGGCCCAGCTCCTTGACGATGCGCCCTAGGTAGCCGGACAGCACCGCGATCTGCTGCTTCTCCACCTTGACGGTGGTCTCGGTGAGACCCTGGCGGCAGTAGAACAGGAACAGGCGGTGCCCGACCTCGCCGATGACGCCGACCGTGCAGTGGTCGGGGGCGTCGAAGTCGAAGTCCTCGCTCATCGCAACGCTCTCTTCACGACACGACCAGGTCGGCGAGCGCGCCGGTGTTGTTGGTGCAGAGCACCATAGGACCGCCCCCGGTGAAGACGACGGCCGAGATCGAGCACGGCGACACGACGAGCCGCTGGAACAGATCGAGGGGGATTCCCGCCGCGGCGGCAAGGACCGCCTTGATGGTGTCGGCGTGGGAGACCGCCACGATCGTCTCGCCGGGGTGCGCGCCGACGAGGTCGACCACCGCGTCCATGGCCCGGGCCGACATCTCGGAAAAGGACTCGCCACCGGGGAAACGGAAGCCGCTGGGCCAGCGCTGGACCTTCGGCCACTCCTTGTCGCGGAACAGCCGCGCGAGCGGCTTCTCCGTCCATTCCCCGACGTCAAGCTCGAGCAGCCCGGGCGCCGTGCGCACGCGCAGGCCGAGGGCGCGGGCGATGGGCGCCGCGGTCTCCCGGGTGCGCTCGAGAGGCGACGCGTAGACGGCCGTCGGGGGTTTGGGGAGGGCCGCGATGCGCTCGGCCACGGCCGCAGCCTGGGCGCGGCCCTTCTCCGACAGGTTGAGTCCCGGCGCCCGGCCGGGGAGTTTCTTGCCCGTGGTGGGCGTCGTGCCGTGCCGCACGAGGAGCACGACCGTCGCCGCCGGCGCCTTGCGGCCGCGGCGCGTGGGCGGGCGAGGAGAAGTGGTTCGGGCTGCTGGCGGCACGAAAGCCCATCGTAGGCTCTGCGCCGTGGCATCCGACCGGGGCACGAGGGACTCGTTGGCCGCGGTGCAACGGGACGTGGCGGCCTGTCGCCGCTGCCCGCGCCTCGTGGCCTGGCGCGAAGAGGTCGCGCGGACGGGCCGGGCCTCCTATGCGGGCCAGACGTACTGGGGCCGCGGCGTGCCGGGCTTCGGCGAGCCGCGCGCGGCGCTCGTCATCGTGGGCCTCGCCCCGGCGGCCCACGGGGCCAACCGGACCGGCCGCATGTTCACCGGAGACCGCTCCGGCGACTGGCTGTTCGCGGCGCTCCACCGCGCCGGCTTCGCGTCGCAGCCGACGAGCACGGCGGCCGACGACGGCCTCACGTTGCGCGACGCGTACATCACCGCCACCGTCCACTGCGCGCCGCCGGCGAACAAGCCCCGGCCCGACGAGCGCGCCAACTGCGCGACCTACCTGGCACGAGAGTTGGCGCTCCTGGACGGCGCCGCGGTGGTGGTCGCGCTCGGCCAGTTCGCCTGGCAGGCGCTGGCCGCCTATTACGACCTGCGCCCGCGCCCGGCCTTCGGCCACCTGGCGGAGGCGCCGCTCCCGGACGGACTCGTCCTGCTCGGCTCGTACCACCCGAGCCAGCAGAACACCTTCACCGGCACGCTCACCGAGCCGATGTTCGACGCCGTGTTCACCCGGGCGAGCGAGGTGATCGGCCTAGGCCGGAAGGTCCGGCGGGCGAAGCCGAAGCCCAACCGGTAACACCCGTAGCGCCAGGGAGGGGTGGCCGGGCGAGCGACTACCGTCTCGGCCACATCCGGAGGGAAGGCGTGAGCGAGCACACCGAGCACATCGAGCACATCGACGTCGAGCCGTGCGGGGCGGCGGAGATCACGAGCTGGGACGTGACGACGGACGTGATCGTCGTCGGCTTCGGCGCGGCCGGTTCGGCCGCCGCGTTCTGCGCGGCCGAGGCCGGGGCCGAGGTGCTCGTCGTCGAGCGGACCGGCGGCCCGGGCGGGGCGGCGGCGCTGGCCGAGGGCATCGTCTACCTGGGCGGGGGGACGCCGATCCAGACCGCGTGCGGCTTCGAGGACAGCCTCGAAGACATGTACCGCTACATGATGGCGGCCTGCGGGCCCGATCCCGACGAGGCCAAGATCGCGCGCTACTGCGCGGAGAGCCTCGGCCACTTCGACTGGCTCGAAGCGAGGGGAGTCCCCTTCGACCCCACGTTCTGCGCCGACACGTCCATGGCGCCGACCGGCACCGAGGGCCTCGTCTACTCGGGCGGCGAGGACGCGTATCCGTTCAACGAGATCGCCCGGCCGGCGCCACGTGGGCACCTGGCCAAGACCAAGCGTTCGACCGGCTGGCTGCTCATGCAGCACCTGGCGGCGGCGGCCACCGGGGCGGGTGCGGCGGTCACGGCCGACACCCGCGTCGACCGCCTCGTCGTCGAGGACGAGCGCGTCGTGGGGGTGCAGGCGCAGCGCTTCGGCGAGACGGTGTCGATGCGGGCGCGCCGCGGTGTCGTGCTGACCGCGGGCGGCTTCATCTTCAACGACGACATGTTGCGCCAGCACTGCCCGCCCCTCGCGCGCGGCACGTTCAAGGTGGGCACGGAGGGCGACGACGGGCGCGCCATCCGCATGGCCCAGGCCATCGGTGCCTCGGTGCGCAGCATGTACGCGGGCGAGGTCTCGCTCCCGATCACGCCGCCGCGCACCCTGATCCACGGCATCCTGGTCAACGGCAAGGGCCAGCGTTTTATCAACGAGGACACCTACATGGGCCGGGTCGGGCAGTCCGCTCTTTACGAGCAGGACGGCGAGGTCTATCTGCTGGTGGACGAAGCGACGTACGAGGTGAACTGGATGGGCCTCGCCGCGACTTGGGTCTGCGAGACGCCCGAACAGCTCGAGGCCGAGATGGAGCTGCCCGCCGGGTCGCTCCGCTCGACACTGGACCTCTACAACGAGCACGCGGCACGGGGCGAGGACCCGCTCTTCCACAAGGGCCCCGCCTGGGTGCGGCCTCTGGTGCCGCCGATCGGTGCAGTCGACCTGCGCCTCGGCCCGGCGCCCTACGCGCCCTTCACCCTCGGCGGCCTCGAGACAACAGTGGAGGGCGCGGTGCTCGACGTCAGCAGGCGGGCCATTCCCGGACTGTTCGCGGCGGGCCGCACGACCGCCGGCGTGTGCGCCTTCGGCTACGCCAGCGGGTTGTCGATCGGCGACAGCACGATGTTCGGGCGCTTCGCCGGCGCCAGCGCGGCGGCGTCAACGTCCGACTAGGGGCCGGCCACGGCCCACGGCCAACCAACGGGGCCCGACCGGCGTTCAGCCGCCCCGCGTGCGCCGGGTGCCCCGGGCCCGCACCCATGCCAGCAGGTCGCCGTCTTCGCCGCGGCTGACCGTGCCGGTGAAGATGTCCTCACGCCCGGTCGAGACCTCGCGAGTCACCTCGGCGAACAGCTCGTCGCCGATGGCCGCCGGCTGCAGGTACTCGACCAGGACCGACGAGATGATGCCCGAGTGCGTGTCGTCGTTCGCCGCGGCGGCGACGGCCGCCCCGCAGACGGCGTAGAAGACGGCGCCGTGCACCGTGCCGTGCGGATTGGCGTGGCGGTCATCGGTCCGCAACGTCGCGACCGTGTGGCCGGCGTCGCGCCGTACGACTTCGATTCCGAGCAGCGCGGCAAAGGAGTCAGGCCCCGGCGGCCCCGTCATGGGTGCAGCGTCTCCGCTACCCGTCAGGAGGCGGGTGCCGCGGCGGGCAGGCGGCCCGGCATGGGCACCGCGGTGGCCGGCCAACGCTTCCGGCTGACCCGGCTCAGCTTGTTCAGCAGCGTCACGGCGCCCGGGTCGTCCTCGATCGGACGGGTCTCGATCACACCCGCCGTTTCCATGTCGTTGAAGAGCTCCTCACCCTTTTCGGTTCGCAACAGGGTGAGCGTCCAGTCGCCGAACGCACCGATGCCCCCGGTCGAGATGTCGGCGTGCTCGGCCGCGAAGTCCGGGCAGCTCTTGCAGCCCTCGCGGGTCCAGGCGTGTGCCTCCTTGAGCGGGATCTCGTGATAGCTGCCGTCGCGCATCCACACCTGGAACACGCCCTTGATGTTCATCTTGGCGATGTCGGCCCGCGCCAGGCCGTACTTCGCCTCGAAGAGCTCCGGAAAGATGGCGTCGTCGAACGTCTTGGAGCACAGCAGCCCGATCGAGAGGGTGAAGCGGCGAGCGACCTTTCCGGCCTTGCGGGCCGCCATCACGGGTGGCGCCGATGCCTGGCACCCCATACCGACCAGCGCGATGCGCTCGGCCCCGCCGGCGATGGCGTCGGCGTAGGCCAGCGGGTTGGCCGAGTACGTGTAGCGGGAACCCGCCGTCGCGAGGACGTCCTCCTTGGTGCGGGCCACCCGGGGAACGGCCTTCCACGTCGAGCCGTCACCCTCGAGGCCCGAGACCAGTGCGGCGTCGATGACGTCATGCTCGAAGGCCCAAATCAAGAGCGCCGAGACCAACCCGCCGTCCTGCCCTGTCTCCCGGATGCCCGCGTCCGTGGCCCGGGCGAGGACCGTGCGCCTCGCGATACCCGCCACCTCCTCGTCGGTGCGTGGCCGGCCGAAGAGGTGGGTCTCTATGTCGGGCTCCCATGCGCGGAAGCGCGGGCAGGCCCGCGTGCACAGCGTGCAGCCCTTGAGGCCGTGCGTGCAGTTGTCGGGACCCCCGTCGGCGTCCACGTGGAAAGGCTTGTAGTTGCCTTCCGTGTCGTCGTAACCGAGGACGTCGTAGGGACACGCGATGACGCAGGCCGAGCACCCGGTGCACAGCCCGGACGTGACGACCTCGGTGAACAGCTCCGCCCATTGCGGCTTCTCTGGTGGCACGGGACCACCATACGGCCTGCCAGTGGGGTCGGATACGTTGCGCACGTGCCCGAGATCCTCGAAGTCGAGCGCTACAGGGCCCTGGCCGAGAAGGCATTGCACCGCCCCATAGCCAAGGTCTGGATGGTCGACGCCCGCTACGGGCGTGGGGGGACGACGCCCCCGCGCCTCCGGGCGGCACTCGCAGGGCGCCAGTTCTCCGAGGCGCGCCGAAGGGGCAAGCTCATGCTGCTCGACATCGACGAGGGACCGACGCTCGGCGTCCGCTTCGGCATGACGGGCGGGCTGGTGGTCGACGGCCAGCAGGCGCTCGACCGGCTCCGCTACGGGCCGGGCGTCTTCGACGAGAAGTGGGTACGGGCCCGGGTCCAGTTCGCCGACGGGGGAGCGCTCCAGCTCCACGACCCGCGGCGCTTCGGCTCACTCGAGCTGGCTCCGGAAGAGCAGCGCCTCGGGCCTGACGCGCTCAGCGCAACGCTCGCCGACGTGCGCACCGCGCTCGGAACGTCGGCGCGATCGGGCCCGGTCGCCCCTCTCAAGGCGCGGCTGATGGATCAGGAGCGCATCGCCGGCGTAGGCAACCTGCTGGCCGACGAGATCCTCTGGCGCGCCGGGCTCGATCCCGGCAGGCGCACCCCACTCAGCGACGACGAGCTCCGTACGTTGCACAAGGCACTGCGCTCCACCCTGCGCCTCCTCGACCGCCGCGGCGGGTCGCACATGGGTGACCTCATGGAGGAGCGCCAACCCGGCGGGCACTGCCCACGCGACGGCGCGGAACTGCTGCACGCGCAGGTCGGTGGGCGCACGACCTACTGGTGCCCGGTGCACCAGCACTAACGAACCCCTAGAGCCTGCATCCAGCGAGCCCCGGAGAGATCCCGGATCACGTGAGCGGCGGCAGTCCCTTCGCGATCAGGTCGACGCCGAACACGAGGAACAACACGGCCATGACCGCAGCGTTGTGCGCGCCGAGCCACGTCTTGGCCGCGTCGAGCGAGGCGCGAGCCCGCTCTCCGCCGGCCAGCGCGTAGAGCACCGGGCCGGCGATGGTCACACTGCCGAGGAGAACGAACACAGCCGTCGCGACGATCGCGTCGCTGGTTGACAAGCCGAGCTGCGCCAGCCCGGCCGCCGAGCCCAGGGTGAGGATCAGGTTTTTGGGATTCGCCGCCGCGAGAACGACACCGAGCCCGGCGGCTTCCAGGGGGGAGAGGGAGTCGATGCGACTCATCCACTTGGGCATCGAGGGCTCTGAATCGGGCGCGGGCCGGTTGCGCCAATTCCTGCGCGCCAGGAGCAACAACACGACGCCGAGGACGATCTTGCCCCACGAGACCGAGTCCGACGCCGTCGAGCTGGTGGCCACGTTGCCGTCGTGCGCCACGACGTAGACGATCGTGCTGACTGCGGCGAGCGCCACGACCCAGCCGACGAGGAAGGCGGGCCCGTTCACGCGGGCCCGCGCCGAGAACAGCATCAGGATCACCGCGATGATCGGGATCGGGCTGATCGCGACCGCGATGGCGAAGGTGAGGACCTCGCTGATGCCCTGTCCCACAGGTGACCCGGACCTAGTTCTCGTTGACCTCGTCGAGGACCTTGGCTGCGTGCCCGTCGGCCTTGACGTGGTACCAGGCCCGTTGCACTTTCCCGTTCGGACCGACGAGGAAGGTGGAGCGAATGGTGCCGACGGTCTTCTTCCCGTACATCGTCTTCTCACCCCAGGCGCCGTACTTCTCCATCACCTTCTTGTCGGCGTCGGTCAGGAGCGGGAACTTGAGCTTGTACTTCGTGCGGAACTTCACGTGCTTCTCGGCCTTGTCAGGGGATATGCCGAGCACCGCAACGCCCGCCTTCTCGAAGGTCTTGAGGTTGTCGTTGAACTGACACGCCTCCTTGGTGCAGCCGGGCGTGTCGTCGGCCGGATAGAAGTAGACAATCACTTGCTGACCCTTGAAGTCGGAGAGCTTCACGGGCTTTCCGTCCTGGTCAGGCAGGGTGAACGCGGGTGCGGTGGCTCCCGCCTCGAGTTTGGCCATCGTCTGGGTCCTCCTCGGTTGGTCGGAGCGATCACTTTGGCACACCATCCCGCGGGACACCCGCTCTGGGCTGGTACAATGAGGGCTGCGACCGTCGGCAGGGGCCGGCGAGTCGGGGCCGATTCTCACTCCTGTGGAAGGCGCACGGTCCCGCCGGAGACACAGAGAGGGTCCATGACCGTAGAGGCCTTGACCGGCGCGCATGCCGGCACACCACCCGGAGGTACCGACGCTCCGGGTGACGACACATACGAGACAGCCAGGACATTCGAGTCCCTCGGCGTCTCCGAAGAACTGACCAAAGCGCTGGCTGATGAGGGCATCGTCAGCGCTTTTCCAATTCAGGCCCTGACCGTTGCCGACGCGCTGGCGGGACGGGATGTCTGCGGCAAAGCGAAGACCGGCTCGGGCAAGACGCTGGCGTTCGGCGTCCCGCTGCTGCAACGGGCCAAGGCCACCCGGGATGCCCAGGGCACCCGTCAGGCCCCGCGGCCCGCTAAGCCGTTGGCCCTGGTGTTGCTGCCCACCCGCGAGCTGGCGGTGCAGGTCTACGACGTGCTGACCCCCCTCGCCCGAAAGCTCGGGCTGCGCGCCGTCGCGGTCTACGGGGGAGCAGACATTGACCGGCAGGTGGCCCGGCTGCGCAAGGGCGTCGACCTCGTGATCGCGACGCCGGGTCGGCTGATCGACCTCGGCGACCGGGGCGAGGTGGCGGTGGACGAGCTCGAGACCCTGGTCCTGGACGAGGCGGACCGCATGGCCGACATGGGCTTCATGCCCCAGGTCGAGTGGGTGTTGCGCCGGCTCGACCAGCCACACCAGACGCTCTTGTTCTCAGCAACCCTCGACGGCGCCGTGGACCGCCTGGTCAAGCGGTACCTCACCGACCCGGTCTTCCACGAGGTGGCGTCCTCCACCCAGACCGTCACCCTGATGGAACACCGCTTCCTCCAGGTGCACCAGATGGACAAGGTCAAGGTTGCTGCGGCCATCTGCCGCAACCAGGAGAAGTCGCTCCTCTTCGTCCGCACCAAGCGGGGGGCGGACCGCCTCGTCGAGAATCTCGGTAAGGAAGGCGTGCGCGCGGCCGCGATCCACGGGGACCTGCGCCAGTCCAGCCGCGAGAAGGCACTGGCGGATTTTTCCAGCGGCAAACTCCCGGTGCTCGTCGCGACCGACGTCGCGGCGCGCGGCCTCCACATCGAGGCCGTCGACGGTGTGATCCACTACGACCCGCCCGAGGACCACAAGGCCTACCTGCACCGCTCCGGCCGTACCGCGCGCGCGGGCCGTGCGGGCGTCGTCGTGAGCCTCTCGCTCTGGAACCAACTCGTCGAGATGGAGGTGATCCAGCGCCGTCTCGGCCTACGTATCCCGATCGTCGAGATGTTCTCGAACGACCCCCGGCTCGCTGACCTCGCCGCCTGGATGCCAACGCCCGAAGAGAGCGTGCTCTGAGCGAGTCCGGCGACGCCACAGCGGTCCCGCTCTGGTCGCCCGAGGACGGGGTGCGGCGCGCGCTCGTCGTGACCGCGCATCCCGACGACGTCGACTTCGGTGCGGCCGGCACCGTCGCGGCCTTCGCCGACGCGGGCCTCGAGGTGACGTATTGCATCGTCACGAACGGTGAAGCGGGTGGCTCCGATCGTGCCATGTCGCGGTCCGAGATGGCGGCATTGCGCCAAGACGAACAGCGGGCCGCGGCCGCAGTGTTAGGAGTGAGCGATGTGCGCTTCCTCGGCCACCCCGACGGCAGGGTGCAGGCGACCTTCGACCTCCGCCGCGACATCAGCCGAGTGATCCGCCAGGTTCGCCCCGAGCGCGTCCTGACCCAGTCTCCCGAGCGCGACTTGGGCTTCATCTATGCCAGTCATCCCGACCACCTCGCGGCTGGGGAAGCGGCCTTGGACGCCGTCTATCCCGATGCCCGAAACCCCTTCGCTCACCCCGAGTTGCTCGAGTCGGAGGGTCTCGAGCCATGGACGGTGAACGAGCTCTGGATCATGGGCCCCGGCAGGCCCGCGGAGGCCGACACCGTCGCCGTCGAAACGACGAAGACGGTGGAACGCAAGCTGGCTGCTCTGATGTGCCACAAGAGTCAGATGCCGGACCCGGCGGACGCGATCGAAGAACGGATCCGCACCTGGGCGTTGGCGGCAGGCGAGTCCGCAGGGCTGTCCGCCGGCCGCTCCGCCGAGTTGTACCGGGTCATCCGCATTCCCTAGCCAAATGGGTTCCGACCCCTGGGTAGTGCTCCAGCACGTCCCCTACGAGGGGCCGGGAGCGCTTGTCGCTGCGGTGCGCGACACGGAGGCCAGCCTGAAGCTCGTGCGCATCGACGATGGGGATGAGGTGCCAAACCCCGACGACGTCGACGCGTTCGCGGGGCTCGTGGTGATGGGTGGCCCGATGAGCGTGCACGACGATCTCCCTTGGCTCGAGGCGGAACGAGTGCTGCTCCGGGCGGCGGTCGACGCGGGGCTTCCCGTTCTCGGGGTGTGCCTCGGCGCGCAACAGTTGGCGGCGGCTCTCGGTGCCGAAGTGGTGGCCGGGGCCGAGCCCGAGTGCGGTGTGGGCGAGGTCCACCTCACAGAGGCAGCCCTCGAGGATCCCGTCTTTGCTGTCGCACCATCGCCGTTGCCGTGTGTGCACTGGCACGGGGACACCTTCACGCTGCCCGCGGGTGCCGTGCGCCTCGCCGGCAACCAGGCGTACGAGAACCAGGCTTTCCGAGTGGGAGCCCGCGCCTACGGGCTCCAATTCCACGTTGAGGTCACAGGGAGCCTTGTTGCTCACTGGGGCCCACACCTCCCGCCCGGCGTGTTCGTCCGCGCCGCCGACGTGGCGCACGTCAGCCGCGCCGGCGAGGGCATCGTGCGGCGGTTCATCGCGTTGGCGGGGAAAAG
>DATMMN010000205.1:0-4718 GCA_035569675.1 Acidimicrobiales bacterium
GACGCCCCACGTGTCGACGCCGCCCTCGGTCACCTCCGCCAATGCGAACACGAACAACAGCACGAGCAACCCGTCCCGTCGCAAGCGCCGCACCGGGTGCGCCGACCTCTTCTCGGCTCCCTCCTCGTCAGGTGCCGTGGCCACCGCCCCGTACGCGCCGGGATCGGTGGAGGCGGCCCACAGCGCCACCGCCAGACCGACGACGGCGATCGCCGGCCACATCCACCGCCACGACACGCCCGCGTGGATGACGAGCGCCGCCGTCGCCGCCCCCACCAGTGCCCCCGTGTTGAAGAGCGCGTGCAGCCGCACGAGCATCGACGGGTGGTTGACGAGCCGGTGCGACGCCTCGGCGTTCATCGCGGTGTCGACGCTGCCACCCGCAACCTCGGTCAACACGAGCACCACCACGAAGACCCACCGCTGCTGGGTCAGCGCCAGACCGCACAACAGAACCGACCAGGCCACGAGCGCCAGCCACAGCATGCGCCGCGCCCCGACCCGGTCGGCCAGGTGCGCCATCACCGCGCTCGACGCGCCCGCCACCGCGATGGCGATCGCCAGCACCACACCCAGCTCGGCGTCGGACAGCGAGTACGCGCGCTGGATGTCGAAGAGCATCACCGCCCAGCTGCCCCAGAACAGGCCGAACGTGACGAAGGACGCCACGACCGGGCCCGCCCCCGCGAGCGGCCCCGTCCCCCGCACCGACCTCGTAGACGAGGTCGTCAGGACTTGCCCGTCGCGCCCGCCCTGGCCAGGAACGTGCCGCGGTCCAGGACCACCCGCGTCACGCGGCCCGCGCCGACGAGTCCGCCCCCGTCGCCCTCCAAGCGGGCCGCCGACACCGTGAAGATCAAACGGCGCCCCTCGACCTTGACCAACGTCGCCTCGGCGAGCACGACCGACCCCACGGCAACGGGCGCCAGGTGGTCGAACTGGACACGCGTCGCCACGCTCGCCTGCGAGTCAGCCAAGTGCCCGTCCGTCGCACGGCACGTCGCCTCCTCGCACAGCGCCAGCAGGCGGGGCGTCGCCAGGACCGGGACGTCGCCCGAGCGGAAGTGCTCTGCGGTGTCCTCCTCGCCGACGATCAGTTCGACCTGGGCGCTCAGCCCGGCATGAGGCCCGTGTCCTGCGGCGGTCGCGGCGGCAGTCTCGGATGAACGTTCGGGCACGACGATTACGATACCGCCGTGACCGACACCGCCCTCATAGAACCTGACGTGCTCGAACGCGTCCTGTCGACCGCGTTGCAGGCCGGCGGCGACATGGCCGAGGTCTTCGCCGAGGACGCCGTCACGTCCGGCGCCGTCCTCGATGACCGCCGCATCGAGGAGCTCTCCTCCGGCCGTTCCCGGGGCGCCGGCATCCGCGTGGTCGAAGGCGAGACCACCGGCTTCGCCCACACCGCCGACCTCTCCGAATCAGGCCTCCTGGCCGCAGCCCGCGTCGCCGCCGCCGTCGCCCGTGAGGGCGGCCATGGCACCCGCACCGTCGCTCTCGACCAGCTCGCAGGTCACGACCGCGGCGACCGCACCCTTCCCGGCGACGTCGACAAGGCGCGCAAGCTCGAGCTCCTCACCCGGGCCGACGACGCCGCCCGCGCCGCCGGCGACTCCATCACCCAGGTCCAGGTCGGCATCGGCGACAGCCGCCGGCGCGTCCTCATCGCGAACTCCGACGGCCTCTTCGCCACCGACGACCAGATCCGCAATCGCTTCAGCGTCCAGTGCGTCGCCAACGGCGACACCGGCATGCAGACCGGCTACGAGTCGCTCGCCCGCACCGAGGGCTTCGAGATCTTCGAACGCCAAGCGGTCGAGGACCTCGCACACGCCGCCGCCACCCGCGCCCTCGTCAAGCTCTCCGCCCGCCCGGCCCCGTCCGGCGAGGTCCCGATCGTCCTCGCGGGCGGCAGCGGCGGCATCCTGTTCCACGAGGCGTGCGGCCACGGGCTCGAAGCAGATCACGTCGTCAAGGACGCCTCCGTATACCGAGGCCAGGTCGGCGAGCTCGTCGCCAGCCCCCTCGTCACCCTCGTAGACGACGGCACCGTCCTCGGCGAATGGGGCAACTTCGCTGTCGACGACGAGGGCAACCCACCCGGACGCAACGTGCTCATCGAGAACGGCATCCTCACCGACTACATGTGGGACTGGCTAAGAGCCCGCAAGGAAGGTCGCAAGTCGTCGGGCAACGGCCGCCGTCAGAGCTATCAGCACCTGCCGATGGTCCGTATGACCAACACCTTCCTTCTCGCCGGAAACGAAGACGCCGACGAGATCGTCGCCCAGACCCCCACCGGCGTCTACGTGAAGAAGCTCGGCGGCGGCCAGGTCAACACGGCCACGGGCGACTTCGTGTTCGGCACCACCGAGGCGTACCTGATCGAGAACGGCCGCATCACCGAGCCCCTGCGCGACGCAAACCTCATCGGCAACGGTCCCGAAGTCCTGCGCCGCATCGACGCCGTCGCCACCGACTTCGACATGACGCCGGGCACCTGCGGCAAGGACGGCCAGTCCGTGCCCGTCGGCTGCGGCCAGGCGACCCTGCGCATCACTGGCATCACGCTCGGAGGGACGTCATGAGTGACGCCGGCTCCGACGTCATGGCGATTGCGACCTCGGTCGTCGACCGGGCCAAATCGGGCGAAGGTCTCGAGGTCTACGTGACACGGGGCACCGAGACCGAAGTGCGTGCCTACGAGGGCGAGGTCGAGTCCCTGACGTCCGCCGACTCGTCGGGCGTCGGCATACGCGTCCTCCTCGACGGTGACGGCCCCGACGCCGAAGCCGTCGGCAGCCGGGTCGGCTTTGCGTGGGCCGGCTCGCTCGATCCCGACGTGATCGCCGCCACCCTCGCCGACGCCCGGGACAACGCCCGCTTCGCCACCCCCGACCCCGATGTCGTCTTTGCCGAGCCCGACGGCGTCGCGGCCATCGAGCTCGACCTCTGGGACGACGGCGTCGCCGCCACCCCGACGGAGAAGAAGGTCGAGCTGGCCGTGCAGCTCGAGCGGGCCACACGCGCCGCCGATCCCAGAGTGCGACAGGTCTCCTCGGCCGATTACTCGGACAGTCGGACCGAAGTGGCGTTGGCCTCGACCACCGGCATCTCGTCGTACCGGAGGCGAACGACGTCCTTCCTCTCCGTCGACGCGATCGCCGGCGAGGGATCCGATACCCAGACCGGCTCCGGCTTCAGTGTCGGACGCGGACCGGGTGAGCTCGTCCCCGACGAGGCGATGGACGACGCCGTCCTCCGCGCCACTCGCATGCTCGGGTCGCAAAAGGCGCAGTCGGGTCGTTGCACCGTGGTGTTCGATCCCCGCGTCACCTCGACACTGCTCGCCATCGTCGCGTCGGCGCTTTCGGGTGAGGCGGTCGTGAAGGGACGGTCCTTCTTCGCCGGCCGCATGGGCGAGTCAGTCGCCGACTCCGCCTTCACGCTCGTCGACGACCCGACCGACACCCGCGCCTTCGGAGCGGCGTCGCACGACGGCGAAGGACTGGCCTGCCGGCGCAACGTCCTCATCTCCGACGGCGTACTGCGCATGTTCGTCTACGACACCGTGTCTGCCCGCCGGGCCGGCACTTCCTCCACCGGGTCCGCGGTACGGGGCGGCTTCGCCGGAACACCCGGCGCGGGTTGCCGCGCCCTGGTGCTCACGCCTGGGAACTTGGACGCCGAGCAGATCCTGGCGGCAGTGGACAACGGCCTCTACGTGCAGTCCGTCAGCGGTGTGAACTCGGGCGTGAATCCGGTGAGCGGCGACTTCTCCGTCGGGGCCGAGGGTCTGATGATCCGCGGTGGCGCGTTCGCCGAACCGGTGCGTGAGATCACAGTCGCCTCGACGCTTCAGCGCATGCTGCAGTCGATCGTGGCCGTCGGCGCCGACTTGTGGTGGCTGCCGGGGTCAGCGGCGGGTCAAACGCTGGCGATCGCGGACATGCAGCTCAGCGGCGAGTGAGCTGATCAGCTGGCGGCTGCGGCCGCAGGCTTGGAGTCCGAGCTTCCACTGCTTCCACTGCTTTCACTGGTTCCACTGGTTCCACTGTCGCTCTTCGACGAGCTGTCCTTCGACTCCTTGCTCGACGAGTCAGCCGTCGGCGAGGTCGAGGATTCCTTTTCCTTGTCCTTGTTCTTCCCGTTGCCGTTGGCACTCCCGGCACCGGCGGCCGCCCGTGAGTCGGTCTTGTAGAACCCGCTGCCCTTCAGCACGATCCCGACGGCGCCGTAGACCTTGCGGAGCGCGCCGGCGCACTCGGGGCACTCGGTCAATGGGTCGTCCGAGAATTTCTGGACGGCCTCAAGCCGGTGCCCGCACGTCGTGCAGGCGTATTCGTAGGTCGGCAATGGATTCCTCCTGCGGCGCTCGCTGGCACTCACTACCTGAGACTGCCAAGTCTACCCGCTCGACCACGGTTCTCGGCAGTTCAGGTCGGCCTCAAATCAGTAGACTCCTGGTCCGTGACCGACCGCATGCTGGCCAATCTCGACCCGCTGGGCGGCGCCCGAATGGTCGATGTCACGCCTCGAGAGCCCACCCACCGTCGGGCCCTCGCCCGTTGCCGGGTTTCGATGCTGCCCGAGACGACGACCAAGGTGGCCAACAACGCGATCACCAAGGGCGACGTCTTGGCCGCGGCCCGGATCGCCGGCATCCAGGCCGCAAAGCGCACCGCCGAGCTGATCCCCATGTGCCACCCGGT
>DATMMN010000206.1:0-29301 GCA_035569675.1 Acidimicrobiales bacterium
GCCCCGAAGTCGTCGAGTCGACGGACATGGTCCGCGCTGCGGCACTGGCCCGTACCGCCGCCGAGGAGGCGGCGCGCCACGTCGAGGGCCGCCCGCTGGCCGCGGGCCATGCGGAGGTCGCCTGGCCTTCCGAGCCCCACCTCCAGCTCTGGCACGCGCAGTCGATCTTGCGCGAGTTCCGGGGCGACGGGCACGTCGCACTCCTCGTCATCCACGGGCTCTCTGGGTTGGAGGCCCTCGTGACCCACGCCGCCGCGGGCGATGTGCCGGCGCGCATCCTCCTCGCCACGCGGGCCTGGTCCGAGGACGCTTGGCAACGCGCGGCAGACGACCTCCGGCAGCGCGGGTGGCTCGAGCCCGGAGACGAACTCCGCTTCAGCGCGTCCGGCGCGCGACGCCGGCAGGAGATCGAGGACGGCACGGACGCCTTGTCATCGGTGCCGTACCAAGCTTTGGGCGAAGACGGTTGTACCGAGCTGCGCGCCCTGGTCCGGCCGTGGAGCAAGGTCTTCGCCGAGCACCTGCGGTAAGACTGAGCGCTGCCGCGCTCGTCCCCTCCATCGGGCAGGCCCAGTCCAATGCGTCCAAATCCACGGCGCGTGTGAATGGCGCGAATGCGCCAGTCCGCTGATCGGAACGCGCAGACCGAGTCGGACGGCATCCTCGCGTTACCGCCGGGTTGTATCCCGAGGGCTAGCGTTGTAGACCGCCGTCCGTTGGCCGCCATCCGCTCTGCGGCGCCACGGGGCACTCGGGCGCTTAGCTCAGTTGGTTAGAGCAGCTGGCTTACAACCAGCAGGCCGGGGGTTCGAGTCCCTCAGCGCCCACAAACCCAAGTCAGGGGTGCACGCCAACAAGCGGAAGTCGGGTAACCGCCATAGGTAGGAGGTGGGATGCCAGCATTAACGCGAACGGAACTAATCGAGATCCTCTCGTCTGCTCGATTCGCCGACATCATCGGAACCGAAGAGGGGCAACAGATTGAATTCAAGGGCCACGCCTACAACCTGCAGATCCCGAAGGATCGATCCGACCTCGTCGCCGATATCGCTTCCTTTGCGAACGGTAAGGGTGGAACCATCGTTCTCGGTGTCGAGACCGTGATTGTGGCAACTAGTAAGCGCGAAGTAGCGGACCGGGTGGTCGGTATACCGCCCGGATCAGTCGATGATGATGCGTACCAGAAGCTGGTTCGGGCGCATGTGCGTCCATTGGTTCGTCAGTTTGAAGTTAGACGCTATTTGGAGGGAGCGCGTGGTAGAGAACTGATCGCTCTACATGTTGATCCCCAGGACGAGTGGGACATGCCCTTCATCGTTGACCGCATCGTGGATGACAACCGACCCCAGAAGGAAGTGGGTCATGCCGTTGGTTGGCCGACTCGATCTGCAGCAGACACGTATTGGGAAGACCCATCACGCATTCAGCAACTCATCTCTATCGGACTGCGTCGACCCGCCACAGAAACCGCACGAGACCTGCCGAGCGACACTGAGGCAACTGATCAATTGAGCTATATCGAAGAGCGACTCGCGGATTGGGGAGTGTTATCGAGTTTCTCTATTCAGGCAGTGCCACTTCCAGGTCATGCTTTGATTGAGGATTTCTATGGCACATTCGCGCAGAAGATGCGGAGGTGGCAGTCCACGCGACAACATGGCTTTGGTCTGGCTCTAACTGCCGCTCCCGTGGTGCCGATCGAGAGTTGGCTGGGGTTAGTTGATGAGGCGGGGCCGAGCGTCATCGTTGGCCGGACGGGGACAGTCACTGCCGCGGCTGCGATATCTCCAGATTTCTTGGGTTGGAACCAGACCTTTACCGCCGAGCTGCTCGTCATCAATCAAACGGCTTTTGTCGAATTCTTGACGGAAACGGTCAGGTTCGCGTACGAGGCTGTGCAACCGGAACTTGATGATGTCAGAGAGTGGCGCTTTCGTTGTCGTGCAGATGGCTGGCAGGGCGACTCGGGTCAAGTCGTCCTGGCTGCTCGGCCTCTACCGTTTCTAAAGATTCGCTATCCAACGTCCAACTCTTTTGAAGTTGAGGTGTCGGGCACGGGCGACACTTGGCAGGACGCTGCAACGGTCGTTACGGCGGTGTTGGGCAGAGGGTTTGGGGTTGCTCAGGCGGATGTGCCGTACGTGTCGGATGGACGAATCGACTTATTGTCCATTCCAGACGGTTAGTTGAGAGTGGGGATGGTGAATCCTCAGAGCAGAGCAGCTCTCTTCAGCTCGCCTTGCACCTGCGTCCTCCAAGCTCCGGCCGCGTCGAGGTCGTACCACCCGACCCCATGAAAGTCGGAGGGAATCGTGACTTCCTGCTCGCGAAGAATCGTCACATTGTCGCGCCCGAGCAGTCCAACGAAGTACCCCAACTCCAACACGACATTCTCTCGCGCCCTTCTGGTGTAGTCATCGGTCGAATCATAGATTCGGCCTTCGTCGTCACCCGTGTAGACGACGATGGCGTATCCACAAGGTCGGGCTTCACGCTCTAGCTTCTCAATAAGAGTCGCTGATCCGCCATGCAGCTTTTCCTGAAGGATTACAGCCTTTAGTCCCAGTGATTCGACGTATCGAGCAACCTCCTGTTCGCGCGCGGCTCGACCGTGAACGATGAACACGTCTTTGCCGATCACCTTGCTACCTGCCTTGCTCGCCGGTTCCGACGTGACCGAAGCCGTGACTGTCGGTGCCTGGTCGTAGAGTTCGAGCTTTGCAAGGATCGCCCGGAGACGAGTAATGTCTCGATCAATACCTCGGTGAAGTAGGAAGATCTCTCGCTGGGGATCCATCGACCCTCCGCCAACAGCGACGCCCACTCCCTCGTACTCGGAGGCGAGTTCGTCGGACGAGAACAACTTGCGGAGCATCTCTTTGTTGTAGGAGCGCCAGACATTGCGATCGCTTTTCACGCGGTCAAGCTCCGGTTGACTCCGAACCTGCACTTCCTTCAGTGCTTCGCCAGCGTCTATTCGTTCGGCGATTCGTTCTTCGGCTTCGACCCTCGGAACTATCAGGAGAATGGCGGACACCTCCGAATCATCTCACCTGGCAGTTATGTCGATTCGTACCCGCTCCGTTCAGGACTTCACGGGTAAGTGCAGCGCATATTCCGGTTTGGCTTACAACCAGCAGGCCGGGGGTTCGAGTCCCTCAGCGCCCACTCACGGGCCCGGAGTCCCGAACTGGCCTGCCCGCGGATCACTGGCCACCCAGATTTTCGACAAGCAAAACCCTGAGGATGAGGTCTCGTGCCTGGAGGAAGGGCAATTGAAGGCTTCGCGAGCTGGCTTCAGTTGCCCTGGTGAAATGCCGATAGAAGACCCAGATGGGACGAGTTGGCTAAAGGTCGGTAAGCGTGCGGGAACCCCATCAAGAAAGAGGTGGCGAGAGCTCTCTCGATCAATCGTGGGACCAGTCGGGCCACGGACCCGAGGGGGTTCGCCCACGGCGGGGCCCTGTTCTCCTGGCCTATGCGAGCGGACCACCCGCCCTGGTGGTCCTTGTCGTCCTCGAGCATTTTCACGTCGTCGCGAGCCATCCGTTGTGGATCTGGCTGGCTCTGTTCATCACCATTCCGATCGCCAGCATTGCCGCCGACCGGGCCTATCAGAAGCAGCGAACGCCATTTCGGCGCCAGTACCGGCTGGCGACACACAGCGCGGCGGTCACCGCCGTCATCTATCTCACCGGTTGGGGTCCCGTCCTCATTGCAGGTTACGCGATTGGCGCCCTCGAAACCCTCTCGATCGATGGATCGCGAGTATGGAAGTCCACGCTTGGGTGGAGCCTCCTCGGCATAGGGATTGGTCAGACTCTGATCGCTCTGCATCTCGCCCCGACCTTTCTGAGCCCCCTTGATGCACAAGCCGTTGCCTTGATGAGCACCTTCCTCTTGTGCTTCGTCATCCGCATGGCTGCCGCGATCGTTGCAAAGCGCGAGGGCGCAGAGAGTTCCCTCCGAGGGAGCGAGCGGTCACTCCGTCAGAGTGAAGAACGGTTCCGATCACTCGTCCAGAACTCCACGGACACGACCTTCGTCGTGGGCGCCGACGGCTGCATCACGTACGCCAGCCCAGCAGCCCATGGCCTTTTGGGATGGTTGCCCGACGAGCTCGTTGGCAAGCAGATGATGACCTTCGTCCATGCCGATGATGCCGAGCGAGCACGAACCCAGCTGAACGCCGACCTCGAAGTCGCACCAGTCTCGCGGCAGGTCGAGGTCAAGATGCTTGGACGCAACGGCGAAACACCGGCCGTAGAGGCAGTGGTGACGGATCTCAACAACCAGCCTGCAGTCCAGGGATGGGTCGTCAACATCCGAAATATCACGGATCGCAAGAAGGCTGAGGATTTGCTTGTGTTCCAAGCGCGGCACGACGGATTGACGGGATTGCCCAACCGCACTTCCATCCTCGAGCGCGCTGAAGTGATGTTGAAGCACTGCAGGAAAACTCACCATCGGTTGGCCGTGTTCTTCCTCGACATCGACAACTTCAAGGACGTCAACGACACTCTCGGCCACGAGGCCGGCGACGAGGCACTCGAGGTCGTGGCCAAGCGGCTTGCGAATCGTTTGCGAACGGATGAGGTGATCGGCCGCATGGGTGGCGACGAGTTCGTTGTCCTGGCGGAGGTCACACTCAGCGATGATGCAATCGCAAGTGTCGCCCGACGGTTGCGCGACGCCTTCACCGAGCCCATTCGTGTTCTGGGACGGAGTGGGCCGTTGGTCCAGCTGAGTTTGAGTGTCGGTGTCGCGCACGGCGTGCCGAAAAATGCGAACGAACTGCTTCGAGAGGCCGACCTGGCCCTCTATCAAGCAAAGTCCGCAGGCCGGGATGCATGGGTGTCCTTCGTCCCCGAAATGAAGTCGGCAGCACTTCGCAGGCTCCAGCTCGAATCAGAGCTGGCTCAGGCGCTCGAGGGCCAACAGTTCAGGCTGCTCTTCCAGCCGATATTCGACCTCAACGACGGCCGACTGACAGGCGCGGAGGCATTGCTGCGTTGGGAACACCCGGTGCGGGGCACGGTGCTGCCAGAGCACTTCATTCCGGTGTTGGAGCAGACGGGGCGCATCGTCGAGGTCGGACGTTGGGTCATCGAAGAGGCCTGCCGCTGGGCCGAGCGCTGGTGGTCCGACGGCCATCACATCGGCGTGACGGTCAACGTGTCAGCACAGCAACTCGAAGATCCGGGCTTCGTCGATGACGTAATGAGAGCGCTGAGTCCTGACATGCATCCAAGTGCACTAGTGCTTGAGATAACGGAGAGTGGACTGGTGCAACCCACGGACACGGCGAATCGCAACCTTGTGCTGCTCAAGCAAAATGGTGTGGAGGTCGCCATAGACGACTTTGGTACCGGGTATTCCTCCCTTGCGTACTTGTTGCAGTTCGACGTCGGTGTACTGAAGATCGATCGCTCGTTCGTCGCAGCGACCGGCAGCTCTGCGCACGCGAGGGCGGTTGTGATAGCGGTGCTCCATCTCGGCAAATCGCTTGATCTTCACGTCGTGGCGGAAGGGATCGAAGATTTCGAACAGCTGGCGCTCTTGCGCGCCGAGGGCTGCCGCTGGGGTCAGGGACATTTGTTCTCATCTGCAGTCTCTGCATCGTCGATTTCCGACATGCTGGCCCGCAACTACTCACCTTTCGCGTTCGAAAGCTGGTCAGGAGAGCGGTCCGAAGTCTCTCTCTAGCGTTTCGCGCTCTCCCTGGGCCCAAGATGACATCTGCCACCGCATCACGGTCGGTCAGGAATTCCAGCTCTTGTGGACGAACTCAAGGCGATTGCCATCGAAGTCAGCAACATTCGCCGCGTAGTAGCCCGGAGCAAAGTAAGAGCGTTCCGCGGGTTGACCTTCGTCGCGGCCGCCGGCTTTCAAAGCCGCTTTGTAGGCCGCATCGACGGCGTCCCGACTGTCACACGCAATGCCAAGGTAGAGTCCCGTCTCGCCTGGCTCCCGTTTACGTAGCCAGATACTTGATCCGACGCCTTCGCCGGAAACGTACGCGTGGTCGCCGAGTCCGTACAGATTAGGAACGCCGTCTGGGCCGGACGAAGAGTCGTATTCTCCGAACCAGCGCCACCCGAGTGGTTCCAATGCCTTTGTATAGAAGTTGACCGACTTATCGATGTTCGTCACTGAGATGTAGACGTGATCAATCATGACGTTCCCGAGGCAATGAGTTAGCTCTGCGCTTGCCACGCAGCGGCTGCGCTGTCTCCGACTGTAGCAACATGCACCGTCGTGAAGTTCCGTTTTGCGATCTGCCATCCGCCGCGATGCGAGTAGACCAGCCGATCGTCGTAAAACCCGATCGCACGAACGCCGTCCCGATTGTCCGGACCCATGATCACCGCGTCGACGTAGCTGCTGGCTTGGGCTCCGTCGGGGAGACGCTCCACGGCAACGTTGGAGATCCGGTGGAGGGTGTAGCCACAGTCTTCGTGCACCGCAACCATGAACGCCGTGATCTCTTCGACCCCGTTCCATGCTCCTATCTCCCCGTAGTCGATCGTGCAGTCGGGGGTGAAGCACGACCTGAACAGATCCCAATCGCGCCGGTCGATGCCTGATGCGTAACGGACGAGCACTGCGCTGACCCCGAGGCGCACGGACGATTCGGATTGCTCATCGCTCACGGGGAGTCTCCTTCGAAATTCCTTGTGATCATCAAGCCTGCCATGGCCTTCGCGTGCCCGCCTGCCTCGGCGCGTCACACGGTGCCGCCTCGCCGGTGGGAACCTGACGTCGCAGACCAAGTTCGTCGCCTGCGAATACGCTGCACGCCGTGCCCTCAGTAGTCGGAGGCACCGAAAGGATTCCTCGATGTTCCTGATGCGATTCGACATGCGTGCACCGGACTGGGGTGCTCCCGCGCCCGAGCTCTACGCCACCGCCCTCGACATGGCCGAATGGGCGGAGAGCCGCGGCGCCCTGGCTGCGGTGGTGTGCGAGCACCATGGGGTGAGCGATGGCTATCTGCCGTCGCCGATGGTTCTGGCCACGGCCATGGCTGCTCGCACAACGACGCTGCCCATCACGGTGGCGGTGGTCGTCCTGCCGCTCTATCAACCGGTCCGCCTTGCCGAGGACATGGCGGTGCTCGACATCATCAGTCGTGGTCGTGTGAACTACGTGGCCGCAATCGGCTACGTGCCCGCCGAATACGAGCAGCACGGGGTCGATTTTCACCGGCGCGGGCGGATCGCGGAGGAGTCGTTGGACGTGCTCCTCAGGGCGAAGAGGGGAGAGCCCTTTGACCATGAGGGCCGTCGCATCCACGTGACACCGCAGCCGGTGACGCCAGGCGGTCCACGAATTGCCTGGGGTGGCGGGAGTGCTCCCGCCGCGGCCAGGGCGGGCCGGTTCGGACTGGACTTCATGGCGCAGGGTGGTGATCCGTCCTTATCCGAGGTGTACGAAGGTGCGGCGCGCGCCAACGGGCACCAGCCCGGCTTCTGCATGATTCCGCCTCTCGATATGGCAACGACCGTCTTTGTCGCCGAGGACATCGATCGAGCGTGGGACGAGCTCGGTCGTCACATACTCCACGATGTCACCAGCTACGCCAGCATCAATGTCGGGAGACACGCGTATACGGCCAGCATCTCCGAGGCCCAGACGGTGGACGAGCTCCGTGCCGAGAATCGGACCCACCGGATAATCTCGGTCGAGGAGGCGGTGAAGACGGTCCGATCGGGCATGCCGCTGCAGCTGCACCCGCTCATCGGGGGACTCCCTCCCGAAGTTGCGTGGCGTTACCTGCGCACAGTGACGGACCAAGTGATGCCCGAGGTCACGGACGCGACGTAGTCCGGCCCGTGGCCGCCTCGCGTTCTACCCCGGCGTCTCGAGCGCGGCGGCCAGCCGCTTGAGCGTCCCAGCCATGGTCTGGAGATTGCGGTCGGTCCGGTCGTCGATCCCCGAGACCTGCTTGCTGAATTCCAAGGCCGACTCTGGTCGCAGGTCCTCGTTCCACTCGGTGACCAGGCAACCCGTCTCGGTCGGAGCGATGCGGTAGCCCCACGTCGAGTAGTGGAAGTCCATCATCGAGCATTCGAATGCAAACGCGCGACCGGGATCGGCCTCGATGACCTTGCCCTGAGTGGTCCAGGTCTTGTCCCCGTTGCGGTTGTGGCCGTCAAAGGCGGCGCCGACCACGGGACCGGCGAAGCCTTCCTGCCATTCACAGGCGTAGCACTCCTCGGACCACTCGCCCATCCGTGTCACGTCGGAGATAGCGGCGTAGACGCTCGCTGGCGATGCCTCGATTTCACGGGAGATCTCGATCCGGTTGTCGGCCATGGAGAGATTGTTGCCGCTTCGCAGGTGGTCCGTCGCTCAGGCGGCAACCGACTGGCCGTCGGCATGATGCCGTGTGCCGGCGTGGGGATCGCCGCCCGTCCCTTCGGGGTCGACATGAATGATCGCGTCGGACAGGTTGTTGACCTCGTGCAATAACCGGTGATGGGCCTCCTCCGCGATGCCGTGAGCATCGGTGACGCTCAGCCTGCCGTCCACACCCAGACGGACCTGGGCCAGGAGGCGGTGCCCCGCCCAGCGGGCCCGCACCTCGCTCACGCTGACAACTCCCGGCGTCGTTGCCGCCACGCGTTCGATGTGATCGATGAGCGACGGATCCACCGCGTCGAGAAGCCGCCCGATGATGCTGCGCACTGCTTGCCAGCCCACGACGGCGATGGCGGCTGCGATGACGAGACCCACGACGGGATCGGCCCAGTCGGCGCCGAGCGCGACACCGATCGCTCCCAGCAGCACGAGGAGCGAGGTGATGCCGTCGGTGCGGGCGTGGATGCCGTCGGCCTCGAGCGCGGCCGATCCGATGCGCCGCCCGGTGCGGATGCGGTACTGGGCTACCACCTCGTTTCCGATGGCGCCGACCGCCGCAGCCGCCATGACGAATCCGAGGTCGGTGATCCGTTGCGGGTGCAGAAGCCGGTTGATCGCTACGTAGGCGGCCAGAACGGCGCTCGCGCCGATAAGCACGATGACAACGATCCCGGCCAGGTCCTCGGCTTTTCCAAAGCCGTAGGTGAACCGTGGAGTCGGCGGCCGCCGGCCCAGTCGGAAGGCCAGGAAGAGGGGGACGGCGGTCAGGGCGTCGGCAGCGTTGTGCAAGGTGTCGCCCAGGAGAGCGACCGACCCGCTCGCGACGACGACGAGCGCCTGGACGCCCGCCGTGGCCAACAGGACGCACAGGGAGATCGTGACGGCGCGGATTCCCTCGGTGCTGCCCTCCAGCGCCTGATCGAGGGAGTCCTTCGCGTCGTGCGAGTGGGGCGAGACGAAGCCCTGCACGAAGCCCCGGAGCCCGCCATCGTGGGCTTGCGTGCCATGGTGCCCGTGATGCTCGTGGCCGGCTGCCATCGCACGAGCCTCCCACCGGGGGCCGGGTGAAGCACCTTGCAAGCGACTCGCAGTTGCCACATCCTCGCGAGAGGCAAGGAGCGTCAGCCGGTCAGCCGGTGAGTGACAGACCCGTCAATTCCCCGAGTTCGATCAGCGCGAGGTGTGGATCGGACACCTTGATGGTGTGCATCCCGAGCTCCCGTGCCGGCTTGAGGTTCACTCCCAGGTCGTCAAGGAAGACACACTCGTCCGGCTCGACATCGAGGGCCTCGCAGGCAAGCTCGTAGAACCGACGATCGGGCTTGCGCACCCCGAGGACGCGCGACTCGAGGATGGCGTCGAAAAGGCCGTAGACCTCCGCCACCTCAACGGACAGGATGGCCTCTGCCCGGGTGAAGTTGTTGGTGAGGCACCCCGTCTTGTACTTCGTCCCGCAGGAGCGGATGGCGTTGACCATCTCCGGCCGTATCTCTCCGGCCAGCCGCTCGAGCACCAACCGCCCGTCAAGCTCGTAGCCGAGGGCGGCTGCCTCCTGCGACCACATCGACCCGAACGTCTCGAGGTCGACCTCACCGCGCTCGAGCTTGGCCCAGGCGTTGGTGTCCGGATTTGTCGCGTTCACCGTCCGGATGAAGTCGGCCGGGAGGCCGCGCTCCGCCTCCAGGTGAGCGAACGCCTCGAACGGGCTCGAGGAGATCACGCCTCCAAAGTCGAAGAGCACGGCCCGGATCACCACATCACCTCCCTGGGAAGGACATCATTCTGGCGTCTCGGGCCTGGGCCTCAGACGAAGTCCGAGCCCCCGTCGGCGTTCACGCACGCACCAGTCACATAGCCGTTGCGCCTCGACGCGAGGTACGCGGCGATCGAGGCGACCTCGTCCGGCAGGCCGGCCCGGCCCAGGTCGGCCGGGTGATGGAAGTTGCGGTCGATCCACGTCATCACGTCATAGGGGTCCGCCGGGTCGAGGCCCTCGCTGGCGAACGTCTCGCGCAGGCCCTCGGTGAAGCTCGCCGTGACGATCGAGCCGGGGCACACGGTGTTCACCAGGATGCCGTCGGGCGCCAGCGACTTGGCCAGATTCTTGGCCAGGCTGGTCACCGCGGCCTTGGACGCGGTGTACGCGACGAGGTTCGGGCTCTGGCGCTGGATGGAGTGGGCCGAGAAGATCACGATGCGGCCCCAGTCCGCCGCGCGCATCAGGGGCAGCGCCGCGCGGACGCCACGGACCGCTGACATCGTGCCGAGAGCGAACGCGGCATCCCAGCCGCTGTCGTCGAGCTGTTCGAACCGGCCGGCCCCGGGGCCGACCGTGTTGACGAGGATGTTCAGCGCACCCCAGCGCTCCGCCACTTCGCGGAACCCGGCGTCGATGGAGGCCGGGTCGGTGACGTCGACATTGATGCCGGTGGCGTCGGGGCTCCCCGCCGCGCGCAACGCGGCCGCGGTCTCGTCCAGTGCCTCGCGACCGCGGGCCATGACGGCCACCCGTGCGCCGTCGGCGGCAAGGATCTCCGCGACGGCACGCCCCATACCCTTGCTGCCGCCGGTCACGACGGCCGTTGCGTCGGCGATTCCGAGATCCACCTAGCCTCCTCCCAACGGCCCGATTCGCTCAGGCCGCCGCATCGTACGTCGCCATGTAGCGGGCGAAACGCTCCCGCACCCCGTTCGCGTCGAGGCCGAACTGCCCCAGTTCGTAGGAGTGTCGCCCGTGCGCTCCCGGCTCGTGGCTCGTCGCCCACTGCGTCACTGCCGCGCGCGAGCGATCAGGAAAGGCCAGGCCGATCTTCTCGTATGCCGTCGCCAGAGCTGCGACGGGATCGGACTGCAGGTCGGCCCACGCCAGGTCGGCGAAGCGGTCCTCGCCGACACGTGCCCTGAAGTCCATCGCCCGTGTGATCGCGTCGGACCACCGGCCCAGCTGCTCCGGTCCGAGCTCCAAGGAGTCGTCGCGGTCGCTGGCCCAGCTGCGGGTGTAGTGGATCAGGCTGCACACCGACCCGAGCACCTTGGCCGGGTCGCGGTGGCTCCACAAGAACTTGGCGTCGGGGTAGGCGGCCAGCAACGAATCGAGCGCGAACATGTGGACGGGCGTCTTGAGGTGCCAGAGCCGCGGCGGGCAATGCCATTGGAGGAGCCTCAGCACGCGGCGGTGGTAGCGGTAGGTGTCATCCATATCGGACTGCGTCACCCACGCCAGATAGGAAGGGACGCGCCCGAACCCGTCGAAGTGCACGGTGCGGAAGCTCATGCCGAGCAGGTCCTGGCACTCGGTGGGCCCCGTCGCCTCCTCGTGGTGCATCGAGGCCATCAGGGGGAACATCTGGTTCATCATCTCGAGGCCGACCTTGGTTTCGGCGATCCGCGGGTCGGTGTGCTCGGTCGCGGACTCGGGTGGCGGGCAGGGGCTCGAGGACTCCCACAAGCGCAGTGAGCGGATTTGGGGATCGGCCGCCACGAGCTGGCTCAGCGCCGTCGTGCCCGTACGCGGCAGGCCGATGACGAATACCGGCCCCTCCACCTGCTCGTCGTCGATCTCGGGATGCACGCGGTAGGTCTCCTCGATGCGCAGCCGCGACGCGAGCGCGCCGGCGAGGCGTATCCGCAGCATGACCTCACCCTCGTCGGTCAGGTCGGCCTCGGTGTTCAGCGATGCCGTGAGGCGCTCGAGCCCCTCGCGGTGCGACCCGTCACCGAAGTCTTCGAGGCCGGTGGAGCCGCGCGCGTCCGCCTCGAGGGCATCGGCATCCAGGGTCACCGGGAGAACCGTCTGCCGACCGCGAGACGACGCGACGCCATTGTCCGGCGCCGTTCGTCCGGAGTGACCCGGCGTGTCCCCTCCGGCAACGAGCCCACGACGTCGTCGAAGCGGACAACGTGCGTCTCCGGAACGGGCGCCGACTCGGTGCGGACGCAGCGCAGGATCACCGGCCCCGCACTGTGGCCGGCCGTGTCGAGCCAGTTGGCGACGCCGGGGTCCTCGTGTGCGATCACGACCCGCAGGATCCCGTCCTCGTCGACGACCGCCTGGTGCCCGTTCAGGCTGCTCTGATGCTGCGCGTAGTCGATCGTCTCCCACCACGGGTTCCCGAGCGAATAGCTCCAGTAGAGGCCCTCCGGCGGGGTGACCTCCACGACCAACGCCTCGTCCGGCTCGAGCTGGAACGATCCGATGACCGGGCGATTCTCGGCCGCAGCCCCCATGTTCGTGCCATCGAGCGGGGGCAGGAAGGTGTTGGGCGTCTCGGGCCGCGAGAACTGGAGGAAGAAATCCAGGTTCCCGCGCACGAAGTCGCCCAACGCGACCAGCTGACGCGCCGCGACCTCCCGCGGGTCTCGCGCCGCCGCTCCGTTCTTGCCTTCTCGACGGCCGTCTCCTTTGCCGTTCTCACCGACCCGCTCGATCGACAACGACGACGCCACCTCGGAATCCCAGTCGTAGAAGAAGTGGCGGATGACCAAGATGGTGGCGTCCTCTTCGATGGGCAGCCAGTTGCCGTCGTGGCGCTCGGCCGACAGCGTGAGTTCGACTTCGCCTCCGGCCCCGAGGTCGAGCTCGTCGAGGAGGACGTTGGCCGAGGACGACATGCCGGCCATCGACTGGAGCCCGACGTAACGGGCCGTACCTCGATTGCCCCAGACGCGGTAGGTCTCGCCCCCACGGAGCGGCGCCCCCGTGTAGATGCAATCGGGGCAGTCCATGCCCCACTTGTAGACGTTGTCGACGCCCGAGGGACTGATCGCCAGCACGGGGTCGGAGTCGGCGCGCAGCGCCTGGTCCGCTCCGAGCGAGAGGAGCACGAGCAGGTGCCGGAACCCGGACGCGAGATCGGCTGCATTCCGAGCCACGGCGTTCGAGGACACGACGTCGGCCGCCTTGCCCAGAGCGTCGAGCAGATGCGACCACGCGCGGCCGGAGACCAGATCCTCGGCCGTGGCGTCGCCGGCCTTGGCCGCCTCGCCCACCGAGTGCGGCATCCACGAGGGGTTGACGAACTGGGCCACCATCAGAACTTTCGCGTGCGTATCACACCAACACCACCATCCGAGTCCCTCCCCCGAAGAATGACGTCATGTTCTCGCGGCACTCCAATGCCGTCAACCGGCGGCTCGCCACCCGGCTCGATCATCACCAAAATGCGACAGCACGGCGCCTAGCGTTGGACGCCGGAGGTGGCTCGAGCGTGCCACGGTTCATCGCGACACAACGAGGGCCTGACCGTTGACGGCGACCCAGGCCCTCCCCACGCTGTTGCTCATCGCTCTCGCGGCCGTGGTGGCACCGATCCTGGCCGACGCGTCTCGCCGACTCGTCCCTGTCCCCGAAGTCGTCATTCAGATCCTGCTCGGCATCCTGATCGGCCCGTCGATGCTGGCGTTGACGCGGACCAGCAGCGTCGTGACAGCGTTGTCGGACCTCGGCTTGACGTACTTGATGTTCCTTGCCGGCCTCGAGCTGGATGTCACCCGGATGCGGGAGGGGCACATGGGGCGGGCCACCTCGGCCTGGCTCGCGTCGCTCGCGCTCGCATTGGGCGTCGGCGCGGTCCTGCACGCCACGGGCCTGGTGCTCGATACGGTCGTTGTCGGGTTGTGCCTCACGACGACGGCTCTGACCACCCTGCTCCCCATCCTGCGTGACGCCGGCGTGCTGAAGTCGTCGTTCGGCCCGACCGTGCTGTCGGCGGGGGCGATCGGAGAGTTCGGGCCGATTCTCGCGGTCGCTCTGCTGCTCACCAGCCACGATGCCGGCGCGACGATCCTCCTCCTCATCGCCTTCACCGTCGTTGCCGCGGCTGCCGCGTTGCTCGCCGTGCGGGTGCATCCGCCGCGGGTGGTCGCCATGCTCGGCCGTCACCTGAACTCTTCGGCCCAGCTCCCCGTCCGCATCTCGGTCACGCTTGTCGTCTTTCTCGTCTACCTGGCCACCAAGCTGAGCCTCGACGTGCTGCTGGGCGCCTTTGCCGCGGGCGTCATCGTCCGTCTCTTCATCCGGGGAGAGGACCATGTGGAAACTGAGCAGATCACGAGCAAGCTCGAGGCCATCGGGTTCGGGTTCCTGATCCCGATCTTCTTCATCGAGACGGGCGTCAACCTCGACCTGCACGCGCTGGTGCACAGGCCGAAGGTGTTGCTGCTCGTCCCCCTGTTCGCGCTGCTGTTCCTCTTCACCCGGGGTCTGCCGACGCTCGTGTTCTTTCGCCGCGTCCTCGACAAGGCGCAGCTCACGGCGCTCAGCATCTTGTCGTCGACGGCCCTGCCGCTCGTCGTCGTCATCACCACCATCGGTGTCGACGAGCACAAGATGAAACCGCAGAACGCCTCAGCGCTCGTCGCCGCCGGCATGCTCTCCGTCCTCGTCTATCCGATTCTCGGCCTTCGCTCGCTCCGTGCGACGACGGACGCGGCGGCCGGCGAGGAGACCGTCCATCGGGACCCCTGACGACCTCCATACCCGGCTGACCGACCGGGCGCGTCTGCTGGTCAGCTCTTGAGCTCTTCGAGCGGTGGACCGCTCGTGAAGATGCTCGGGTGCGGCCGTGCCGGCGGCGTCTGGAAGAAAGGCCGCACGTGCGTCTCCATGATTGATTCGACGACGTCTGCGGCCAATGGATCGCCCAGGAGGTCGTGGTCCTCGGCGGGATCCTCGGCGAGGTCGAAGAGCTGGCACGGTGCGCATGCGTCCTCGTCGACGACCAGCTTGTGCCGCTCCGTCTCGAACACGGCGAAGCCCCAGTTCTCGCTCACCGTGACGTCGTGCACGGGCGGCGCACCGCCGGCCACCACGCCGAGGAACGACTGCCCCGCGCTGCCGGCCACGTCGGGTGCACCCGCGATCGCGCGCACCGTGGCCGGGACGTCGAGCTGTTCCACCAGCGAGTCGACCACCCGGGGCGCGCACCCACCCGGCGGCCGCACGATCAGCGGCACGCGCACCGCCGGCTCGTACAGCACGCACTTCGACATCAGCCCATGGCTCCCGGCCATCTCGCCGTGGTCGGTCGTGTACACGATCCACGTCGACTCCAGCTTCCCCCGCCGCTCCAGCGCGTCGACGATCTGCCCGACCGCATGGTCGATGACCGAGATGTCCGCCGCGTAGGACCGCCGCATGCCCCGGATGGCGTCGTCGGTCATGGTCTCGGAGTCGGACATCCACGAGAAGCCCTGCAGCAGCGCGCCATAACGGCCCGTCCCCTCGACCACCGGCCGCTTCGTGGAGACCGGCATGGAGATGTCCACCCCGTCGTAACGGGCCACGGCCTCCGCCGGGGCGTCCCAGGGGTCGTGCGGCCCGGGGAACCCGACGAACAGGAAGAAGGGCGCATCACGCTCGTACTCTTCGATCCAGCGCACCGCTTGCGCGCCGTGCCAGGCGTCGACGTAGGACTCGAGCGGGATGGGCATCGGTGTCGAGTCCCACATCGGGACGCACTTGGTCGCGTTCTGCCCGTCCTCGTTGTCGCCTTGGTAGGCGCGGTCGGCGAGGTGTTTGCGCACGGCGTCGAGCCAGCCCGCGGTCGCCAAGTAGTCGCTGTAGCGGGTGGGGATCTTCGGCATGAATTTGTCGCCGGTCTCGAAGACTTCGGCGAAACCCAGGTCCGTGAGGCGTCCTGCCATCTCGTCCATGTGTGCGACCGAGAGCTTCTCGTCGAGATAGAGGTGGGCCTTGCCCAGCAGGGCCGTGTGGTAACCGGCCTCGCGCAGCGCCCGTACATAGGTGGGACTGTCCGGCGCGATCTCCTCCCAGTTGGTGTAGACGCCGTGGTCGCGCACATAGCGCTCGGTCATGAACGACGCCCGCGAGGGCATGCAGAGCGGTCCCTGGCACGACACCCGTGAAAACCGGACCCCCTCCGCCGCCAGGCCGTCGAGCGCCGGCGTCTGGATGCTGGGGTCACCGGCACAGCCCATCATGTCGGCCCGGTGCTGGTCGGACATGACAAGCACGATGTTCGGACTGGTGGTCGACACGTGAGGCTTCCTCCCCGACGCCCGCCGGACCCGACCGGCAGGCCTCCCGGAGCCGATTTTCGCATGAAACGCACGTGAGCGCGTCAGTGCGGAGACCACAACTATCCAAGCGGGCGTTGGAACGAACGGTCGCATGGCGTTCGCTCACCGATCGCCCGCATATAACCTCGTCCCACCGTCCGGCGATCGACTCTTGGAGCAACCCTGCATGCCCTTTGAACTGAAGAAGGTGTTGGAAGAGCGAAGGGGCGAGAACTTCACACTCCACTCGAAGTACGTGAACCCCCAGCTGGCCCGCGTCCTCGGCACCATCGAGTTCGACCGCTTCTTCGAGAAGGGTGAGGGGTGCTACCTGATCGACGACAAGGGGGAGCGGTACCTCGACTTTCTCTCGGGTTTCGGCGTCTTCGCTCTCGGGCGGAGCCATCCGACCATCGTGCAGGCCCTCCATGACGCGCTCGACGCCGACCTGCCGAACCTGGTGCAGATGGACTGTGCCCTTCTCCCGGGTGTGCTGGCCGAACAGCTGGTCAAGCGATCGCACTCGGGCATCGAGCGGGTGTTCTTCACCAACTCGGGTGCCGAGGCGATCGAGAGCGCGATCAAGTTCGCCCGCGCCGCCACCAAACGGACCCGGATCCTCTATTGCGATCACGCCTTCCACGGTCTGACCACGGGCGCGCTCGCCCTGAACGGCGGCCGCGAGTTCCGCAGCGGGTTCGGGCCGCTGCTCCCAGGGGCCGACATGATCCCGTTCGGCGACATCAGTGCCTTGCGTCGCGAGCTGCGGCGGGGCGACGTGGCCGCCTTCGTGGTCGAGCCCATCCAGGGCAAGGGCGTGAACCTCGCACCCGACGAGTTCTGGCTCGAGGCGCAGTCGCTCTGCCGCAAGCACAAGGCCCTCATGGTCCTCGACGAGGTCCAGGTCGGCATGGGGCGCAGCGGCACCTTCCACTGTCACGAGCAATTCGGCATCACGCCCGACATCATCACCATGTCCAAAGCGCTCTCCGGCGGTTTCGTCCCGGTGGGGGCGATGCTCTGCTCGGCCGACGTCTCCGACGCTGTGTTCAGCTCCATGGACCGGGCCGTTGTCCACTCGTCGACGTTCAGCCAGAACCAGCTGGCCATGGTCGCCGGCCTCGCCACCCTGGCCGCGTTCGACGACGAGGACATCCTCGACCGGGTCCAGCGCACCGGAAAGGCGTTCACGAAGGCGCTCAAGCCGCTCGTCGACCGCTACGAGTTCCTCCACGAGGTGCGCGGCATGGGCCTCATGATCGGTCTCGTGTTCGGCGAGCCGACGACCCCCGCACTGCGGCGGCGGTACCGGGTCGTCGAGGCGTTGCGTTCAGCGTTGTTCTCGCAGATGATCGTCGTGCCGCTCTTCCACCGGCACCGGATCCTGACGCAGGTCGCCGCCGACAACATGAACGTCGTCAAGCTCCTGCCTCCTCTCATCGCAGGTGACGACGAGGTCGAGCTGTTCACCGACGCGCTCGACGACGTGCTCCAGAGCGCCGAAAAGGGCTCGAGCCTGATCTTCGAGTTCGGCAAGACCATGGCCAAGGGTTCGCTGCACAAGTACCGGCTATGAAGCTCGACTCGGGCGATCGCGTCCTCGTCACCGGGGCAACCGGCTTCATCGGCTCCGCCGTCACGCGCCGGCTCCTCGAGCGCGGCCAGGAGGTCGTGACTCTGGTGGAGCCGAACGTCGACGCGGGCAACCTCGAAGGTCTGGACGTGAAGCAGGTCGTGGGTGACCTGCGCCGGGCCGACGACGTGCGCCAGGTCGTGAGCGGCTGCCGCGCCGTGTTTCACGTCGCGGCGCTGTACCGCTTCTGGGCCCGTGACCCGTCGGCGTTCTACGCCATCAACGTCGAGGGGACCCGCAACGTGTTGGGCGCGGCCACCGAGGCGGGCGTCGAGCGGCTCGTCTACACGAGCACCGTCGGCACGCTCGGGCTCGAGCACGTGACCGACGGGACCACCGCGGCGGACGAGCGGTCCTTCCCCGACGTGCGCCACCTCTACGGCTCGTACAAGCGCTCCAAGTACGTCGCCGAGCACGAGGTCTTGCGCGCCATCGCCGAGGGCCTGCCCGCGTCGATCGTCCTGCCGACCTTTCCGCTCGGGCCGGGGGACCGGGCCCCGACGCCGACCGGCCAGCTGGTCCTCGACTACCTGAACGGCCGCGTCCCGGGATTCGTCGACACGATCCTCAACGTCGCGCACGTCGACGACGTGGCCGCGGGGCAACTGCTCGCGCTCGAACGCGGCCACAACGGGCGCAGCTACATCCTCGGCGGCGAGAACCTCACCCTCGAGCAGCTGCTCGGGGAGCTCGCTGCGATCACCGGCCTGCCCCGAGCGCGCATCAAGGTGCCGCGCGCCCTCTCACTCGCCGTCGCCGCCGTTTCCGAGACGGTCGAGGGCCGCATCCTCCACCGCCATCCCTCCATCCCTCTCGAGGCGGCCCGCATGTCGACGTCCCAGATGGCCTTCGACATCACCCGGGCCCGCGAAGAGCTCGGGTACGCCCCGCGGCCCGCCACCGAAGCCCTCGAGGCCTCGGCCCGCTGGTTCGTCGAGAGCGGCATGGTGAGCGATCGCCGGTCTCGCCGCATCAGCTGGCGCCAGCCGGGCCGCTAAGCGTCATCCCGGCTGCGGCACGCCGCAGATCCGCGCCACGTTGCATCCGTAGCGGCAGAATCGCGAGATGCCACCGTGCGGCGGCCCGTTCCGTTCCAGCGAGCGGGGATGGGAGGGACCATGACCGAGACGATGGAATCCACCGAGCCGACCCCGGCCGGAGCGGCGGAGTCCGGCAACGCGGCGGTCGCCCCGACGCCGGCCTACCCGCCGGACAACTCTGGGAACAGGACCGCCTGGATGGGCGGCGTACTCCTCTTGATCGTCCTCATTGCGTTGCTGATCGCCTTCATCGGTGCCCTCCGCCACTGGTTCGCACTCCACACGGGGACGCTGCACGGCGGACCGGACCTGTATTACAACTTCTGGTCCGGCTTCGGGTCCGACCTCGGTGAGGCCACCCTCATCAGCGCCGTGTGCGTCGGGGTCTACACCGGCGTGCGCAAGGTGAACTGCCACACGAAGGGGTGTTGGAGGATCGGCCACCATCCCCTCGAGGGAACGCCCTACATCCTCTGCCGGCACCATCACCCCGATGTGCCCAATCATGGTGCGACGCACGAGGCGATCCTCGCCGAGCACCACAAGTTCAAGCTCGAAAAGGCCGCGGCGCACAAGACCACGACCTGAGCGACAAACCCAGTAGGCCCCATCGGGCACACTGGTCGCAATGGCCCCCCAGTTCATCTACATCATGCGCGGCCTCAAGCGCTTCTACCCTCCCGACCGCGAGGTCCTGAAGGGGATCAACCTGTCCTTCTATCCCGGCGCCAAGATCGGCGTCATCGGGTCCAACGGCTCGGGCAAGTCCTCGCTGCTCCGCATCATGGCCGGTGAGGACGACGGCTTCACCGGCGAGGCGCGGCTCACCCCGGGCTTCACCGTGGGGTACCTGGCCCAGGAGCCGCAGCTCGACCCGACCAAGGACGTCGCTGGCAACGTGGCCGAGGGTGTCGGCGAGACCAAGCAGCTCGTCGACCGTTACAACGAGGTCTGCGCCGCCTTCGGCGACCCCGACGCGGACATCGACGCGCTCCTCAAGGAGCAGGCCGACCTCCAGACGAAGATCGACGCCGCCGGTGCCTGGGACCTCGAACGCACCTTCGAGATCGCGATGGACGCGCTCCGCCTCCCTCCCGGCGACGCCAACGTCGAGACCCTCTCGGGCGGCGAACGCCGACGCGTCGCGCTGTGCCGGCTCCTGCTCTCCAAGCCGGACCTGCTGCTCCTCGACGAGCCGACCAACCACCTCGACGCCGAGTCGGTCGCCTGGCTGGAACGGACGCTCCAGGAGTATCCCGGCACGGTCGTCGCCGTCACGCACGACCGCTACTTCCTCGACAACGTCGCCGGCTGGATCCTGGAGCTCGACCGCGGCGCCGGCATCCCGTGGGAAGGCAACTACTCGTCGTGGCTCGAGCAGAAGCAGGCGCGCCTGGCCGCCGAGGAGAAGGCCGATCGTTCCCGCCAGGCGTCCCTCGAAAGAGAGCTCGACTGGATCCGCATGTCGCCCCGGGCCCGCCAGAGCAAGGGCAAAGCCCGCATCACGGCGTACAACGATCTCGTCGCCGAAGCCGAGGCCGCCGACCGGCGCGCCGACAACGTCGAGCTCAGCATCCCGCCGGGGCCGCGGCTGGGCGACCAGGTCGTCGACGCCGGACACGTGCAGAAGGGATTCGGCGACCGTCTCCTCATCGACGACCTGACCTTCTACCTCCCGCCGGGCGGCATCGTCGGCGTCATCGGCCCCAACGGAGCGGGGAAGACGACGCTCTTCCGGATGATGGTGGGAGAGGAGAAGCCGGACGACGGCACCCTCACCATTGGAACAACGGTCCAGCTCGCCTACGTGGACCAGTCGCGCGACGCGCTGGACGGGGACAAGACCGTATTCGAGGAGATCGCCGGGGGAGTGGACCACATGGTGATCGGTGGCCGCGAGATGCACGGCCGCGCCTACGTCGCCGGCTTCGGTTTCAAAGGCAGCGACCAGCAGAAGAAGGTGGGTCAGCTCTCGGGCGGCGAGCGCAACCGCGTCCTGCTCGCCAAGGTGCTGAGCAGTGGCGGCAACGTCCTCTTGCTCGACGAGCCGACGAACGACCTCGACGTCGACACGCTGCGCGCCCTCGAAGACGCACTCCTCTCCTTCCCCGGCTGCGCGGTGGTCATCAGCCACGATCGCTGGTTCCTCGATCGGATCGCCACCCACGTGCTCGCCTTCGAGGGCGATTCGGTGGTGCGGTGGTGGGAGGGGAACTTCAGCGACTACGAGGCCGACCGCCGCAAGCGTCTCGGCGTCGACGCGGACCAGCCGCACCGCATCCGCTACAAGCCGCTTGTCCGGAGCTGAAAGCACGCTCGGGCGCGCTCATCGGAGCATCACAACCACAACCCTCAGCCCGCGTCCGCGCCCCATAACGCCGAGCCGTCCTCGTGGGGCGTCGTGCACGGCGGCCCGTCGGCCACCCACAGCCGTGGCGGCTCGGAAGGATCCGCCCCCACGCGCACCAGGCACGAGGATCGGGTCCCGAACCCGTCGAGATGCACGCACGTCGCCGCATTCGGACGCTCGTCCCCTTCGGGGATCCGGTGGTCGGTCAGCACGCGGCGGAACGCCTCGACGACCGCGTCGCCCGACGTCGGAGTCCCGGCCATCGAGCGCACGAGGTCGACCTTGGGCGAGGGCTCGTCGACGGACCGGTTCTCCAGCACGTGGATCCCGGGCGCCAGCTCCACGGCCGACACCTGCCGGCCGGTGAAGTCCACGAAGAACAGCGACGTGCGGTCGCCCACCAGCAACCAGGCGCCGTTGTAGTCCGCCGGGTCGAACTCCCGCACCAACCGGTCGACTCCGGCCGCCGCGGTCGCACTGCCGACGGCCACCAGCGGCAGCTCGCCTCGGGATCGCTTCGTCGGGTCCTTGAGGTCGCCGAGTGGTTGGTTGGTCAGCCCGGCACATACCCCGGCCGAGTTCACGGCCAGCCAGGTGCCGCCCGACTGCTCGTCGCGGCCGCCGAGAACCCGCGGCGGACCGGAATCGAGCACGGTGAGCGACGTCGACGGCCGATCCAGTACCTCGTCACGGTTCGCACCGACGATCAGGGGCTCTCCGGGCACCAGTTGCGACGCAACCACCAGGAGGCACATGGCCGCGGCCACCCTAGTGGCGCACCATCGGATACACGACGGCGCCAGGGGTTGCGGGCTACCGTTCTGGTATGCGAACCCGTGCTGTCACCGTCGCCACCTTCGCCACCGTCGCCGCGGTCGCTGTCGTCGTGCTGCCCGCCCTGCCGGCCACGGCGAAGGGGCTGAGCAACTCACAGATCCAGCAGCTCGAGAACAAGCTGAGTCAGGGGAAGAAGTTGACGTACTCGGCGACGTACGTCTCGTCGGACGGGAGCAGCGTCACCATCTCCCAGCAGTCGGGGAAGTCGAACTTCACCGCCTCGGACGGCAGCAGCGTCATCAACACGGGCAAGAAGACGTATTTCTGCTCGAAGAACTCGGGCAACAGCGGCACTTCAGGGAGCAGCGGCACGTCAGGGAGCACCGGGAACTCCGGCTCGACGACCACCACGACCAAGGCCGCCGGGGGTCTGCAGTGCGCCACCGAGAGCGGGGCGAGCCCGTTGGCCGGCATCGTGAACCTCTTCAGCCCGGCCCTCCTGCTCAACGTGTTGAACGAGGACAAGGTCTCGGCCGAGGCACGTGCCCTCGGCATCCACCTGACGACGTCGTCGCAGAAGTTCGCCGGTCAGAACTCGACCTGTATCTCGGCCACGGTGAGGGGCCAGTCGGGCAAGTACTGCGTCACCAACCAGGGTCTCCTGGCCTACATCGGTGGGACCGGAGGTTCGACCTTCAAGATGACGAAGTACTCGAGCAATCCGAGCCCGAGCCTCTTCAAGCTGCCGGCCAACGCCACCACGGTGACGATCCCGTCCATTCCGTAGGACGTCTCCATCCCCGACGTCTCGGTTCCGTAACAGCCGCGCCGCGCCCGGCGCACGACCACGAACCAACTACCGTCGAACGCAGTGTCTGAGCGCTGGCAGCAGAGCGACGTCCCACGCGGCGCCGAGTACGACCGTCGCTTCGAGTCCTTGGCCGCCACCGGTATGGACATGCACGGCGAGGCCGCGCTCGTCGCCTCCTACCACCCCACCACCGTGCTCGATGCCGGCTGCGGCACCGGCCGCGTCGCCATCGAGCTCGCCCGTCGCGGCCACGAAGTCGTGGGCACCGACGTCGATCCGTCCATGCTCGACGCCGCCCGTACCAAAGCGCCCGCGCTCACGTGGGTCGAGGCGGATCTCACCGACCCCACGTTCGACCTCGGGCGCACGTTCGACGTCGTCGTCATGGCCGGCAACGTCCTCATCTTCGTGCCCTCGGGCACGGAGGGACAGGTGATCGCCAACGCGGCTCGCCACCTCACTCCGGGTGGCCGCCTCGTCGCCGGCTACTCACTTCGTCCCGGAGGGCTCCAACCCTCCGGCCACGACGCCTACGCCACCGCCGCGGGCCTCGTGCTGGAGGACCGCTGGTCCACCTGGGATCGCCGGCCGTATACCCCGGCCGACGCCTACTGCGTCTCGGTGCACCGGAGGTCCGGCTGAGGGGAACTCGTGCCTGACCACGCAACGGAGAAGGGCGTGGGGCGCCCCAAACCGCACTGAATGTGCAGACGAACCTCGTTTCGTTAGGCTTTGGGCCATGGGAACTGAGGAACTAGACCCGATTGATCATCAGATCATCGAGTTGCTGTCGCACAACGCCCGCCGCACCATGGCTGACATCGGGGAGCAGGTCTCACTGTCAGCTTCGGCGGTGACACGCCGCATCGAGCGGCTCGAACGGACCGGGGTGATCGCCGGCTACACAGTGGTTGTCGACCACCGCAAGGCCGGGCGTCCGATCCAGGCCTTCACCGAGGTGCGCTTCGCCGGCACCGCCGACCTCCAGGAGATCAAGGAGACGGCGATGCAACTGGCCGAGGTGCAGGCCGTTTTCACGACCGCGGGGGACCCCGACGCACTGGTGTGGCTGCAGGTGCCCGACGTCGAACGCCTGGGGCATGTCATCGAGCAGTTGCGCCGCCGCGGCCGCGTCACCGGCACCAAGACGCTCATCGTGCTCGACACGTGGTCGCGCCACCGCGCCCTCGAGGCGAACGGCCTCCCGGCCCAGAAGTAGTGCGCAGAGGGGCCGCGACGTACCGCACAGCACTGACGGTCGTCGGGCTCGCGGGGGTCGCGCTCTTCGCGGCCGGCTGCAGTTCGTCACCGTCGAACTCCGGTGCTCCGACGACGACGACGCACTCGAACACGTCCACGACGAGCGGCCCGGTGGGCGCATGGTCCAGGGCCATTCCCGTCGCGTCGGGCGCCAACCTGACGGCGATCTCCTGCCCGTCGGCCGGCAACTGTGTGGTCGGTGACGCCAACGGCAACACGTATCGCCTCCAGCTTTTCAAGGCGAAGGCGCTCGGGCCGGCCTTACCGTCGCCTTCACCCCAGGGCGTCTCCTATCTCTCCTGCGCGACCGCCAACTTCTGTGCCGCCGCACCCAGTGAGAACCAGGTCGCGATGTACAACGGTTCGGCCTGGCAGCCCCCGACCACCGTCTCGGGGGCGGCCGGTTTCACCGCCATCGACTGCACCGGCCCCACGTTCTGCGTCACGATCGACGGTGAAGGTAACTCCTTCGCCTTCAACGGCTCGGGCTGGTCGGGGAACCTCGGCGCCTGGGGCGCCGCCAACCAGATCTCCTGCGTCGCGCCCAGTTTCTGCGTGGCCGCCGAGGGCGGGCCGACGGTGTTCAGCGGTCACAGCTGGACCCAGCCCACCAACGCCGACGCGCAGGGCCAGCTCAACGCTGTCTCCTGCGCGTCAACCACGTACTGCGCGCTCGTCGACAGCAGCGGCAACGTCATGACGTGGAACGGCCTCGGGTTCAGCGCACCCGCGTCGATCGCCACCGAGCCACCGCTCAACGGCACCGATGCCTCGGGCCTCACCGGCGTGTCGTGCCCGACGCCGACCTTCTGTCGGGCGGTCGACTCCATCGGGCGCGTCTTCGGCTGGAACGGCCAGTCCTGGAGCAGCGGCACGCTGATCGACAACGGCCACGCGCTGACCGCGATCTCGTGCCCGACGACCACCTACTGCGTCGCCGTCGACCGCTCGGGTAACGCATTCTTCTCCAGCTAGACATCCGTCTGCCACGGCTGTTTTTTCGGAAAAGGGCCCATCTGTGCTACAACCCAACGCATGCGTAGGAGGCGGATCTTGCGCGGGACAGGCGCGGGCCTGGCTCTGTCCCTGCTCATAGGTGGGCTCGTTGCGCCCGCCGTGGCCGGCGCCGCGGCTACGGCGTCGACCGCACCGCACTACCCGGTCGTGTGGTCGTTCCTGCCCACCGCCGCCGTTTCCGCTCTCGAGAACGGTCCGGACGCCTCGCCACCGGGCTCCAACGTGCCGTGCACGCCTAATGCCGCGCATCCCGACCCCGTCGTCCTGGTGCATGGTCTGGCCGGGAACCAGAACGACAACTGGCAGACGATGTCACCGTTCCTGGCCGACCATGGCTTCTGCGTGTTTTCGTTGACCTACGGCAACATGGCCTCCCTCTCTCGACCCTTCGACGAGATCGGCGGGCTCGTGGACATGACGAAGACCGCCCATGACCTGGCGACGTTCGTCGATTGGGTCTCCGCGGCGACGCACGCGCCGAAGGTCGACATCGTGGGTCACTCCGAAGGCGGAACGATGCCGGACTACTACATCAAGTTCCTCGGTGGATCACAGAAGGTGGCGAAGTTCGTGATGCTCAGCGGCGTGCCCCACGGCACCACGTTCTGGGGCTTGTCCGACCTCTATGACCTCGGCGCGGCCTACGGGTTCTCTTCACAAGCGGCCGCACTGACGTCCTTCTGCGGATCGTGCACCGAGTTCCTGACCGGGTCGAGCTTCATGAAGTTGCTTGACGCCCCCAACGGGCAACCGACCGCGGGCGAGGCTGCGACATGTCCCTACGACGGCGCCGCCGTGGACGGGGTGAGCTACACCTCCATCGCCACCGAATACGACGAGCTGGTGCGGCCCTACACCAGTGACTTCATCGATCCCCGCTGCGCCGGCGTCGGCGGCATCGGCGTGGACAACATCGTCGTCCAACACCAATGCGCCTCCGACCTGGCCGATCACCTGTCCATCGAGTCCGACCAGGTCGCCGCCGCCGATGTTCTCAATGCGCTCGACCCGGCGCACGCACAGCCGGTCCACTGCACGCTGACGCTGCCGGCGATCGGCTGAACGCGCCGAACCCCGCCGAGGTCAGCCGAGGTCAGCCGAGGTCAGCCGAAGAACACCTCGGCCTCGGCGATCAATTCGGGCGGGACGAGCTTGAGTTGCGCCGTGGCCTCGGATAACGGGACGAGCTCGATATTCGTGCCATGCAGCGCCACCATCTGACCCGATCCGCCTTCGTGCAGGGCGTCCACCGCGTGGAGCCCGAAGCGGGTCGCCAGGACGCGATCAAACGCCGTGGGGCTCCCACCGCGCTGCACATGCCCGAGTACGGTGGCTCGGGCTTCCTTGCCGGTGCGCCCCGCGATCTCTGACTCGAGGAAGTTCCCGATGCCCATCAGACGCTCGTGGCCGAATGCGTCCACCTCCACCAGGCGGCGGGGCGCGGTGCCCTCGACCGGCAACGCGCCCTCGGCCACCACGACGATGGGCGCGTATTGGCTGGCGAAGCGCCGCTCGATGTACTGGCACACCTCGTCTATGAGGAAGGGCCGTTCCGGGATGAGGATCACGTTGGCGCCACCGGCGATACCCGAGTGCCAAGCGATCCATCCGGAGTGGCGCCCCATCACTTCCACGATCAGAACCCGGTGATGGCTCTCCGCGGTGGTGTGCAGGCGGTCGATCGCCTCGGTCGCGATCGTGACCGCCGTGTTGAAGCCGAACGTGTAGTCGGTGCCACTCAGATCGTTGTCGATCGTCTTGGGCACGCCGACGATGGGAAAACCGGTCGCGCTGAGCTTTGCCGCCACGCCGAGGGTGTCTTCGCCGCCGATGACGATGAGACCATCGAGACCCAACCGCTCCATCGTTTCGAGGACCCGGCGTTCCCCGTCGTCGGACTTGTAGGGATTGGTCCGGCTGGAGCCCAGGATGGTGCCTCCCCTGGGCAGGATGCCCCGGACGGCGGACACATCGAGGGGGACGACGTCACCTTCGAGCGGGCCTCGCCAGCCGTCCCGAAACCCGACGAATTGGTCACCGTGGATCTCGACGCCTTTGCGGACGACGGCCCGGATGACGGCATTGAGTCCCGGGCAGTCCCCGCCACCGGTGAGCACCCCGATCTGCATTCAAGGCGAGTGTAGCGACGACCTCAGCCGGTAGCCCGATGAGGCGTAGGGCGGAGCGCTACCCCCGCCATGGCATCACCAGGGCGCGAGCGGGGGAGCGTCGCCTCGCCCGATGACCCAGGCGAGCAGCGCCGTCGCGTCGGTGCGCTCGCCCAGGCGCGGCAGCTCGCGCGCCAGCCACTCGGCCACCAGCACCGGCGGCAACGGCACCGGCCCGAATCCGAGATCTCCATGGTGGACGACCACCTCGCGCCAGCGGGAGAAGATCGCGTCGCGTGACGGCTCCACCGCGCCCCGTGCGGTGCGCGACGGTGCGTCCCAAGCCTCGTCGGGCAGCTCGGCCGTGACCCGCACCACCGCCGCCGAGCTCGCCCGCACGTCGGCGACCAGCTCGTCGGCCGGTCGAACCGCGCCCGCCTCGATGTCGTCGCGCCGTTGCTCCAGCCCGCCCGGGTACTGGTCGCGCCGTTCGCCCCGCGCCGCACCCTCGAGCCGCCAGACCACGCTGTCCGCGTTCCGGGCGATGTGGGTGAGCACGTGCCCGACGCTCCATCCCGGCAACAGGCTCGCGGACCGCGCCGTCGCGTCGTCCAAGCCGACAAGGCTCCCCTCGAGCGAGGCCTGCGCGGCCAGGCACCCGTCGATCCACTCGTGCGGTGGGCCCGCGCCGCCGGCGCCGGTCCCGCCGCCCGTCACTTCGCGGGTATCGACGACTGGCCGTCGAGCATGTCGGCCATGACGGCGCGGATGAACTCGTCCGCCTCGTCGGTCATGCCGCCGGCCACGCCGCCGTAGATCGCCCCCGAACGCGGCGCCTCCGCGGCGTGCTCCTTCGCGTACGCCACGGCGTCGGCCAGGTCGGTCGCGAACTCGTCGACCACGCCGCCCTGGGTCTGGGGCCGCGTCACGGCCATGTGCAATGCGTTGGGGTACTGCTGGCCGTTGAAACGCCACCCGCGCAGCCGCATGAAGTCGTTCACGTGATAAATGTCGAAGTCGTCGGACGTGAATGAGAAGAGGAACGTCGGCTTGCCCACGAAGCGGAGCTCGGGGTGCGAACGCACCGCGTCCTGCATGGCGAAGGCCGTCTCGAATATCTGCCGCGCGTACCCCAGGTAGCCGGCGTGACCCAGCTGCACCATCGACGCCCAGGTCGCTGCGATCAGTCCGCCCGAACGTGAACCCTCCATCCCGGGCGACGTGTACTTCCCGCCGCTCCAATCGGTCAGGTAGAAGTACTGCGCGTTGCGCAGCGCCTTGGAGCGGAAGCTGCAGACCGACGAGCCCTTGAACGCGTAGCCGTACTTGTGCGTGTCCGCTGACATCGAGGTGACGCCGGGCAGCGAGTAGTCGAAGACCGGGATGTCGTAGCCGAGCTCGCGCCCGAACGGGAGGATGAAGCCGCCGAGGCAGGCGTCGACGTGCAGGCCGATGCCCTTCTCGAGCGCCAGCTCGGAAAGCTCGGCGATGGGGTCGACGGTGCCGTAGCCGTAGTTGCAGGCCGATCCGATCATGGCGACCGTCCCCTCGTCGATGTGGTCACGCACCCAGTCCACGTCGACCTGCGTCGTGACCGGGTCGACGGGCGCGCGCCGCAGCTCGACGCCGAAGAGGTGGCAGGCCTTGTCGAACGCGGGGTGCGCCGTCTCGGGCTTGATCACGTTGGGTCGGGTCACCCCCCGCGTCTGGGCCGCGTGCTCGCGGTAGGCGAGGATCGCATGCAAGATGCTGCCGGTCCCCCCGGTCGTGACGAGGCCGCACGGCTCGTCGCCGGTGGCTGTCGCCGCGTCGCCCGAGAAGAGACCAAGGGTCATGGCGATGATCTCGGCCTCGAACTTGGTGGCGCTCGGGCACATGTCGCGCTGCAGGACGTTGACGTGCGCGAACATCCCGAAGGCCTC
>DATMMN010000207.1:0-12266 GCA_035569675.1 Acidimicrobiales bacterium
CCCGGATGAACGGGCGGGTCGTCGGCATCGTGGGGAACCAGCCGGCCGTACTGGCGGGCGTGCTCGACATCGACTCCTCGGAGAAGGCGGCGCGCTTCGTGCGGACGTGCGACGCGTTCAACATCCCGCTGCTGACCTTCGTCGACGTGCCCGGCTTCCTCCCGGGGACCGACCAGGAGTACGGGGGCATCATCCGCCACGGCGCCAAGCTGCTCTACGCCTACTGCGAATCGACCGTGCCCCGGATCCAGATCATCACGCGCAAGGCCTACGGCGGCGCCTACGTCGTCATGAACTCCAAGTCGATCGGCGCGGACCTGGCCTTCGCCTGGCCCTCGGCCGAGCTGGCCGTCATGGGGCCGAACGGCGCGGTCGACATCGTCTACCGCCGCGAGCTGGCCGAGGCGGCCGACCCGGCGCAGCGACGCGCCGAGCTGATCGACGAGTACACCGAGCGCTACGCGAACCCGTACATCGCGGCCGAGCGCGGCTACATCGACGACGTGATCTCGCCGGCCGACACGCGCGCGGTGATCTGCCGCAGCCTCGACATCCTGGCCTCCAAGCGCGAGGACCTGCCGCGGCGCAAGCACGGCAACGTGCCCCTGTGAGCGCCCTCGCGATCGACCCGGCGCAGCTCACCCTGCGGCCACGCCCCGAGCCCGACCCCGCGGTGCTCGCGGCGATCGCGTCCGCGGTGCAGCTGGCCTGGCCCCGGACCGCCGCGCCCGACGAGCAGCTCTCGGTGCACGAGGCCTGGCGCTTCAGCGGCCGCTGGTGGAACAAGCCGGTGCCGGTCAGCCGCGACCGGCCCTGGACCCGCCGCTGACCGTCTACGTCGACGACTGGCGGCAGCCGGCCACCGTCCGCGGGCGGGCCGACCGCTGGTCCCATCTGCTGGCCGACGACCCCGACGAGCTCCACGCCATGGCCGGCGCGCTCGGCATCCCCCGCCGCGGGTACCAGGTCCACCGGCGCTCCGCCGCGTTGAACCACTACGACCTGCCCGAGAGCCTCCGCGCACAGGCGATCGCGCTGGGTGCGGTCCCGGTGACCTGGCGCCAGATGGCGCGGCTCACGCGCGAGTGGCGGCGCGCTGGCGCTCCGCCAGCGCCAGCAGATCCTCCATGATGGCGTCGAACGAGTAGTCCTTCGGCGTGTAGACGGACGCCACGCCCTTGCCGATCAGCAGCTCGGCGTCGTCGGGCGGGATGATGCCGCCGACCACGACGGCGGCGGTGCTGCCGGCGGCGCGCAGGCGGTCGAGGACGTCGGGCACCAGCTCGAGATGCGAGCCCGACAGGATGGAGAGGCCGACGATGTCGACGTCCTCGTCGAGCGCGGCCGCCACGATCTGCGCCGGGGTCAGCCGGATGCCTTGGTAGATCACCTCGAAGCCGGCGTCGCGCGCCGCGACGGCGATCTGCTCGGCACCGTTCGAGTGCCCGTCGAGCCCGGGCTTCGCCACGAGCAGGCGGGGCGGGCCGCCGGTGCGCTCGGCCAGTTCCTGGGTCCGGAGGCGGACCGGCGCCAACTCCTCGCCGCGGCGCCCCACGCCGCCGCTCACGCCGGTCGGCGCGCGGAATTCGCCGAACACCTCACGCAGCGCGCCCGCCCACTCCCCCGTCGTGCCGCCGGCGTGGGCGAGGGCAATGGTGGCGGGCATCACGTTGCCCGCGGGACCGTCGTCCTCGGCTACCCGCCGCAGGTCGTCGAGCGCGGCCCGCACCCTCGCGTTGTCGCGCAAGGCACGCCAGCGGTCGACGTCAGCGATCATCTCGGCCTCCACGCGGTGGTCGACCTTGAGGATGTTCTCGATCTCGCCGTCACCGAGGAGCGGCGAGGCCGTCGTCTCGGTGAAGGAGTTCACGCCGACCACCTTGAGGTCGCCGCTCTCGATGCGGCGCACGCGCTCGGCCTGGCTGCGCACGAGCCGGCGCTTCAGCTCGTCGATGGCGTCGAAGGCGCCGCCCAGCGCCTGCACGTCGTCGAGTTCGGCGGTGGCCTCCTCGGTGAGCTCGGCCGTCTTGGCCTCGATGACCTTGGACCCCTCGAAGATGTCCTCGTACTCGAGGAGGTCGGACTCGAACGCGAGCACCTGCTGGATGCGCAACGACCACTGCTGGTCCCACGGCCGCGGCAGCCCCAGCGCCTCGTTCCAGGTCGGCAGCTGCATGGCGCGGGCGCGGGCGTCCTTCGACAGCGTGACCCCGAGCGTCTCGAGGACGATGCGCTGCACGTTGTTCTCGGGCTGCTGTTCGGTCAGGCCGAGCGAGTTGACCTGGACGCCGTAGCGGAAGCGGCGCAGCTTGGGGTCCTCGACGCCGTAGCGCTCGCGGCAGATGCGGTCCCACATGGCGGTGAAGGCCCGCATCTTGCAGGTCTCCTCAACAAAGCGGACGCTCGAGTTCACGAAGAAGCTGATCCGGCCCACCACGGCGGGCAGCTCGGCGTCGTTCACCTTGCCCGACGCCCGCACGCCGTCGAGCACGCCGATCGCGGTGGCCAGCGCGTAGGCCATCTCCTGTACCGGTGTCGCGCCGGCTTCCTGGAGGTGGTAGCTGCACACGTTGATCGGGTTCCACTTCGGCGCGTGGCGCACCGTGTAGGCGATGGTGTCCACGGTGAGCCGCAGGCTCGGGCCGGGCGGGAAGATGTACGTCCCCCGGCTGAGGTACTCCTTCACGATGTCGTTCTGCGTCGTGCCGGCCAGCCGCGCGGGAGCGACGCCGATGTCCTCGGCGTGGGCGACGTAGAGGCCGAGCAGCCAGGCCGCGGTCGCGTTGATCGTCATGGACGTGTTCATGTCCGCCAAGGGGATCTGGTCGAGGAGCTCCTCCATGTGCCCGAGGTGCGCCACCGGCACGCCGACCTTGCCTACCTCGCCGGCGGCTTCGGGCGCGTCGGGGTCGTAGCCCGTCTGGGTCGGCAGGTCGAACGCGATGGAGAGCCCGGTCTGACCCTTGGCCAGGTTGGTGCGGTAGAGCTCGTTGGAAGCGCGCGCCGAGGAGTGGCCGGAGTAAGTGCGCATCACCCAGGGCGCGTCACGCTCCCTTTCGGTCGGCATTCACATCACCTCCATCCAACGGGGCGCACTCACCATTGTGCCCGTCTTTCGCGCCCGCTCGTCGCGACTAGCGGTTGTAGTCGTAGAAGCCCTTCTTGGTCTTGCGACCGAGCTGGCCCGAGCTGACCAGGCGGCGCAGCAGCGGCACCGCGGCGTAGTTGGGGTCGCGGTACTCCTCGTAGAGCGCGTCGAGGATTGCAAGGGATGTGTCAAGCCCGACGAGGTCGAGGAGCGCGAACGGCCCCATGGGGAAGCCGCATCCCCCCTTCATGGCGGCGTCGATGCCCTCGCGGGTCGCGACGCCCTGTTCGAGGAGGCGTACGGCGTTGTTGAGGTAGGGGAACAGCAGCGCGTTCACGATGAAGCCCGCCTGGTCCTTGACCTCGACCGGGTCCTTGCCGCACTTCGCCGCGAAGGCGAGCGCGGCCGAGACCGTCGCGTCGCTCGCGGTGATCGGCCGCACCACCTCGACCAGCGCCATGACCGGGGCCGGGTTGAAGAAGTGCACCCCGCACACGAGCTCGGGGCGCCCCGTCGCCATGGCCATCTCCACTACGGGCAGGGTCGAGGTGTTGGTCGCGAGGATCGTCTCGGGCTTGCAGACGCCGTCCAGCTCGGCGAAGAGCTCCTTCTTGACGGCGAGGTCCTCGACGACCGATTCGATCACCAGGTCGACGTCGACCAGCTCGCCCAGATGGGTCGTGGCGCGCACGCGCCCGGCGATCTCCTTGGCCTCGGCTTCCTCGCGCTTGCCCTTCTCGACTTGTTTGGCGAGCGACTTCTCCAGGCCAGCCACCATGGCGTCGGCGCCGGCCTGGCTCCGGCTCCGCAGCACGACCTCGTGGCCGGTCGCAGCCGCCACCTCGGCGATGCCCGAGCCCATGATTCCGGAACCGATGATTCCCACCCTTGTGATCGACATGGGTGCCAAGGCTACCGGCCGGTAACCGCCGCAGTCGAAGCCGGGAGGGCCTCGCTGGGCGTGCCAAAGTGGCGCCATGGACTCGACCGGCACGCTGGCCCTGGTGGGGGGCGACGAATGGACCGAGGGTTGCAGCTTCGACGCCACGCTCCTGGCGGATTCGGGCGGCACCGACGTAGTGGTGTTGCCGACGGCCGCCGCCTATCAGCATCCCGAGCGGGTGGTCCTACGGGCGGCCGAGTGGTTCGCCGATCTCGGGGCTCAGGTCGAGGGCCTGATGGTGGTCGACCGGGCCTCGGCCGAGGACGCCGGCATGGCCGCAGTCGTGGCCCGGGCCCGCTTCGTCTACCTGGCCGGCGGCTCCCCGCTCCACCTGCGCGCCGCACTGAAGAAGTCTGCGGTGTTCGACGCGTTGCGGGCGGCCTGGCTGGGCGGAGCCGTCGTAGCGGGGGCGGGGGCCGGCGCGATGGTCATGACCGACCCCATGGTGGACCCGCGCGGCGGCGCGCTCACGCTCGGACTCGGCCTCGTCGACAACCTCACCGTCTTCCCGCACTTCGGCGACGAGCACGATGACGCGCACGGCCAGAAGCTCGAGCGCACCGTCGCCATGGCGCCGGCCGCATTGCCGGTGGTCGCGCTGCCGGCCCGCACCGCCCTCCTCCGCGACGCAGAGGGCACATGGCGCGCCGCGGGCGTGGGGACGCCGGTCGTCTTCGTCGGCGGGTCGCAGACCGAAGGCCTGGCCGCGCTCACCGGTTGAGCGCGTTCAGTCCTTCTCTTCGATGGTGACGCTCTCGATCACGACGCGCTCTTTCGGCGTGCCCGAGCGGCTGCCGATGGCATCGACCGTGGCCACGACGTCGAGGCCGCTCACGACCTCACCGAAGAGCGAGTAGAGCGGCGGCAGGCGCACCCCGTCGTTGCCGCTGATCACGAAGAACTGGCTGCCGTTGGTGTCGGGCCCGGCGTTGGCCATCGCCAGCGAGCCGACCTTGTAGCGGCCCGCCTGCGGCAGTTCGTCCGCGAAGCGGTAGCCGGGCCCGCCCGAACCCGAGCCGGTCGGGTCACCGCCCTGGAGGACGAAGCCCGGGATGATGCGGTGGAAAACGATGCCGTCGAAGTAGTGGTAGCGGGCCAGGAACACGAAGCTGTTGACGGCGCGCGGCGCGGCGAGCGGGTCGAGGTTGATCACCATCGTGCCGTGCGACGTGATCATGGTGGCCACGTAACGCTTGGCCGTGTCGATGATCATCGGCGGCTCCTCATCGAACTTCCGCTGCTGCGGGCTCGAGCCGTCGGGGTTGGGTGGGGTGGGCGTGGCCATGGCGGGCTACCTCAGGATTCGTGGATGGTGATGGACAGGATGCGCTGGGTGACGGCCGGTGGGGTGCCGGACGTCGACCCCTGCTGGTTGATCGTCTGCACGACGTTCAGGCCTGAAGTGACCAGACCGAACAGCGGGTACGAGCTCGGCAGGCTCTGGCCTTGCGCACCCGCCACGATGAAGAACTGGCTGCCGCTCACGCCCGCCGACGACGTGGCCATCGCCACGGCGCCGTTCGGATAGGCGGGCTTGCCGGCGCTACCGGCCGGCGGCAGGTTCTCGGCGGGCAGCGTGTAGGACGCCCCGCTCTTGGTGCTGCTGGCATTGGTCTGCGCGGGGTTGCCCGTCTGGTTGACGAAGCCGGGGATCACGCGGAAGAAGGAGTTGCAGTGGAAGAACCCCTTGTCCGCCAGGAAGACGAAATTGTTCACCGTCTTGGGCGCAGCCTGCGCGTTGAGCCCGATGACGAAGGTGCCGGTGGTGGTCACCACGGTGGCCGAGTAACTCTTCGTCGTGTCGATCGTCATCGCCGGCGCGGCGGTGTAGTGCTGGTTGTTCGCCGGCTTCGTGGGGCTGGACGGGCAGCCGGCCTTCGCGGCGGCGGCGTTGGCCTCGGCCTGGAGGTGGGCGTTCGTCTTGGCCGCCTGGCTCAGCGTCGTCGACGTCTTCGACTGGTTCCCGACCGGTTTGTTGCTGCTCGAGACGGCGAAGGCGATCCCCACGATGGCGCCGGCCACGACCACCACGATGATCGCGTTGCGGATCTGCCGGCGGCGCTTGGCCGCCTGGGCCTCGGCGGCCAGCCGGGCCTCTCTGGCCGCGCGCTGGCGGGCTCGCTTCTCGCTGGGCACGGGCGCAGACCCTATCCAATCGCGGGAGTGGCCCCCGGTCGGCTGAGGGCACCCGGAGCGGGCTCCGGCCAGGGCCAACGCCCATGATGCCCGTGCGCAGTCTGTAGCCTCGGGCGATGCCGCTGGTCGTCCAGAAGTTCGGGGGTACCTCCGTCGGCGACGCCGACCGGATCCGGGCCGTCGCCGACCACATCGCGCGGACACGGCGGCAGGGTGCCGACGTGGTCGCCGTCGTGAGTGCCATGGGCAAGACGACCGACGACCTGATCCACCTGGCCAACTCCGTGAGCACCACCCAACCACCGCGCGAGTACGACATGCTCGTGAGCACCGGTGAGCGCATCTCGATGTCACTACTGGTGATGGCCCTGGCCGACCTGGGGGTGGAGGGCCAGTCCTTCACCGGGAGCCAGGTCGGGATCATCACTGACGCCGACCACACCCGGGCGAAGATCAAGGAGGTCAGAGGCGACCGCCTGCGCGAGGCCCTGGCCGCCGGGAAGGTGCCGGTCGTGGCGGGGTTCCAGGGCGTCTCGATCCACCGCGAGATCACCACCCTCGGGCGAGGCGGGTCCGATGCGACTGCGGTTGCGCTGGCCGCGGTCCTCGACGCGGACGTGTGCGAGATCTATACCGACGTCACCGGCGTCTTCACGGCCGACCCGCGGATCGTGCCCGAGGCGCACCGCATCAACCGGATCTCGTTCGACGAGATGCTCGAGATGGCCGCGTCGGGCGGGCGCGTGCTCATGCTGCGCGCCGTCGAATTCGCCCGCAACCACAATGTTCCGCTGCACGTGCGCAGCAGTTTCACCTGGGAGCCCGGCACCTGGGTCGTCGAGGAGGACGCAGACATGGAGGAAGCCGTCGTCACCGCCGTGACACATGACACCTCGGAGGCGAAAGTCACGGTGAGCGGGGTTCCGGACCGGCCCGGGGTGGCGGCGCAACTCTTCCGAGCGCTGGCCGACAAGTCGATCAACGTCGACATGATCGTGCAGAACACCTCGGCCCACGGGACCACCGACATCTCCTTCACCGTCCCCAACGACGACCTGCCCGTGGCCACCGAGACGGCCCTGGCCCACGCCGACGAGCTCGGTGCGTCCGGGGTGACGTCGGACGCCGACGTGGCGCGCGTCTCCCTCATCGGGGTCGGCATGAAGTCCCACCCGGGCATCGCAGCCACGATGTTCGAGACCCTCGCCAACGAGACCATCAACATCGACATGATCTCGACGTCGACGATCAGAACTTCGTGCATCGTCGCCGAGAAGGACGTCGAACGGGCCGTACGCAGCCTCCATAGCGCGTTCGCCCTGGGCTGATGCCACCGAAGGCGGCGACGCGCACCCTCTGGCTGCTCCGGCACGCCAAGACGGTGACCAACCCGCCTCCTGGCGGCGCCGACTTCGACCGGGTGCTCGCGCCACGCGGGCGCCGCGACGGCACGGCGCTCGGTCGCCTGTTCGCCGGCAAGGGCGAGGGGCTCGGGCCGGCGCTCAAAACGGTGCCCCGGCCCAAGGCCGCCCTGGTGTCGCCGGCGGCCCGGACCAGGGCGACGGCGGACCTCGCGTTCGCCAAGATGGCGGAGCCCCCCGAACGCTTCTTCTACGACGGCCTGTACGGGGCCGATTCCGAAGAGGTCCTGGCCTACGTGCACGAGCTCGACGACGGCGCCGACGCGGTCGTCGTCGTGGGGCACAACCCGACGGCGCACTCGCTCTCGCAGGGACTGCTCGCGCCGAGCGACAAGAAGGGACTGTCGCTGGTTGTGCGCACCGGCTTCCCCACGTGCGCGCTCGGCGTCTACTCCTTCAAGGCGGAGCGCTGGACCGACGTCAAAGCGGGCGGCGCAAAGCTCGTCGCGCTGATGGCGCCGCCCTACGGCGGCTGACGCGAGACGCGAGGTCCGCTCCGGCTCAGAGCGCCCGCAGGATGGCCGCGTCGCCCTGCCCGCCGCCACCGCAGAGCGCGACGGCGGCCGTTGACTCGCCGCGCCGGCGCAGTTCGAGCAGAGCGGTCAGCGCGACCCGGGTGCCGGACATGCCGACCGGGTGGCCGAGTGCGATGGCGCCGCCGTTCACGTTGACCTTGTCCTCGTCGAGGCCGAGGTCGTCCATCGACGCCAGGCCCACGGCGGCGAAGGCCTCGTTGATCTCGAAGAGGTCGATGCCGCCGAGGTCGGTCCCGGCCCGCGCCGCGGCCTTGAGGATCGCCCGCGACGGCTGGGTGAGCAGCGAGTTGTCGGGCCCGGCCACCATGCCGTAGCCGACGACCTGGCCGAGCGGCGCGACACCGAGCTCCTTGGCCTTGTCGGCCGACATGACGATGACCGCGCAGCCGCCGTCGGAGATCTGCGACGAGTTGCCCGCCGTGATGCTCCCGTTCTTGTCGAACGCCGGCCGCAGCGCGCCCAGCGACTCCGCCGTCGTGCCCGGGCGCACACCCTCGTCGGTGTCGACCACCAGCGGGTCGCCCTTGCGCTGGGGCACCTCCACCGGGACGATCTCCTCTGCCAGGCGGCCCTCCTTGATGGCGGCGGCCGCCTTCTCGTGGCTCGCCGCGGCGAACGAGTCCTGGCGTTCGCGCGAGATCTTCGCCGTGTTCTGGTTGTGTTGCTCGGTCGAGAGGCCCATCGCGATGTGGTCGAACGAGTCGGTCAGCCCGTCGTACATCATCGAGTCGACGAGGGTGGCGTCGCCGAGGCGGAACCCGGCCCGCGCGCCCGGCAGCAGGTGAGGTGCCTGGGTCATGGACTCCATGCCGCCGGCCACGACGATCTCGGCGTCACCGGCGCGGATCATCTGGTCGGCGAGGTAGATCGTGTTGAGGCCCGAGAGGCACACCTTGTTGATGGTGTTGGCGGGGACGGTCATCGGGATGCCGCCCTTCACGGCCGCCTGGCGTGCCGTGATCTGGCCCTGGCCGGCGAGGATGACCTGGCCCATGAGGACGTAGTCGACCTGGTCGGCGGCAACCCCGGCCCGCTTCAGCGCCTCGGCGATGGCGAAGCCGCCCAGGTCCATGGCCGTGAAGCCGGCGAACGCGCCCGAGAGCTTCCCGATGGGGGTCCGAGCCCCTGCGACGATGACGGCCTCAGCCATTCCCTGCACCTCCGGGTTGCCCGCCGGTCTGGTTACCGGCCGGAAACCACATCTTACGGGGCCTGTATCGTCGGGTCACATGAGCGAGATCCTCGAAGCAGTCGTCGCCGGCGCGCCCGCAGATGAGCTGGCCAAACTCGAGATGCCCGACCATTACCGGGCCGCCCTGGTCAAGCGCAGCGAGGTCGACATGTTCGCGGGCATGGAGTCGTCGGAAAAGGACCCCCGCCGGTCCCTCCACGTGGAAGACGTCGAACTGCCCGAGCTGGCGCCCGACGAGGCCTACGTGGCGGTCATGGCCTCGTCGATCAACTTCAACACGGTGTGGACGTCCATCTTCGAGCCGTTGCCGACGTTCGGCTTCCTCGACCGGCTCGCCAAGGAGGGCCCGTGGGCGGCGCGTCACGCCCTCGACTACCACGTGGTCGGTTCGGACGCGGCCGGCGTGGTCCTGCGCACCGGCTCGGCCGTACGCAATTGGAAGACGGGCGACAAGGTCACCATCCACTGCAACTACGTCGACGACCAGGACCCCTCGGCGCACGACGACTCCATGCTGGCGGCCAATCAGCGCATCTGGGGCTTCGAGTCGAACTTCGGCGGCCTGGCCGACATCGCCCTCGTGAAGGCCAACCAGATCATGCCGAAGCCCCGGCACCTCAGCTGGGAGGAGGCGGCGGTCAACGCGCTGTGCAACTCGACCGCGTACCGCATGCTCGTGTCGCACAACGGCGCGCGCATGACACAGGGCGACAAGGTGCTCGTCTGGGGTGCGAGCGGCGGCCTCGGCAGCTACGCGGTGCAGCACGTGCTCAACGGCGGCGGGACGCCGATCGGCGTCGTGTCGTCACCCGAGAAGGTGAAGCTGCTCAACGACCTCGGCGTCGAGGCGGTCATCGACCGCAGGGCGGCCAACTACAAGTTCTGGGCGGACGAGCACACCCAGGACGAGTCCGAGTGGCGCCGCTTCGGCAAGGACGTCCGCTCGTTGGTGGGCGGCGAGCCCGAAATCGTCTTCGAGCACCCGGGCCGCCAGACGATGGGCGCATCGGTCTTCGTGTGCAAGCGGGCCGGCACCATCGTGACCTGCGCGGCCACCTCGGGCTACATGATCGAGTACGACAACCGTCACCTCTGGATGAAGCTCAAGACGATCAAGGGCTCGCACTTCGCCAACTACCGCGAGGCCTGGGACGCCAACCAGCTGATCTACGACGGCAAGGTCCTGCCACCCCTCTCGGCCGTCTACCCCCTCGAAGAGGTGGGCGAGGCCGCGTACCAGGTCCACCACAACCTGCACGAGGGCAAGATCGGCGTGCTCTGCCTGGCGCCGCGGGAAGGGCTCGGCATCGACGACCCCGAGCTCCGGGCCAAGGTCGGTGAGGACCGCATCACGCTGTTCCGGAGGCACGGGGCGTGAAGGACCTCCTGACCGAGATCGACCACGTCGCCATCGCCGTGAACGACCTCGAGGCGGCCATCGCCTGGTACGCCGAGGTCTTCGGCGCCACCGTGGACCACCGCGAGAAGGTCGAGTCCGACGGCGTCGAGGAGGCACTGCTCAAGGTGGCGGACTCCTACATCCAGCTGCTCACCCCGATCAGGGACGACTCGCCGGTCGCGAAGTACCTCGCCTCCAGGGGCGAGGGCCTCCACCACGTCGGCTACCGCGTCGACGACTGCGCGGTCGCGTTGCAGGCGGTAAAGGACGCCGGCGGCCGGGTCATCGACGAGGCGCCGCGGCCCGGTTCACGCGGGACCACGGTCGCCTTCGTGCACCCGAAGACGTCGTTCGGCACGTTGATCGAGCTGGTCCAGGAGTAACGCCGGCGGCGGCGGGCTCCTGCCTCAGAGGAGACTCGCCACGATGTTTATCACGATGGCGATGATCACCGCCCCGAACAGGTAGGAGATCAATGCGTGGCGCAGCGCGGTCCGGCGGATCGGTTTCGCCGTGAGATTGGTGTCGGAGACCTGGAAGGTCATGCCGATCGTGAACGCGAGATAGGCGAAGTCCACGTAGTTGGGCCGGTCCTGTTCGTTGAAGTCGATCCCGCCCACCTCGTCGCCGTAGTAGAGACGCGCGTACTTGAGCGTGTAGATGGTGTGGACGGACAACCAGCTGAACAGGACGCTCACCAATCCGACGGACAAGAGGTAGGCCTTGGTCCCGCCGTGCGTTCCTCCCGCTCTCGCCAGGGCCAAGGCGACCGCAGTGAGTATCGCCACGCCGGCCGTAATCACGAGGACGTCCGCCAGGCCCCTGCTCGGGTCGAGTCGCGTGGCTCGACGCTGGGTGGCCTCGGGCTCGAGGTGTCCAATGGTCAGCCACACGCCCACCAGAAACGTCATGGCCGCGACGTCCCAGCCGATGAGGGCAGCGGCCTGGGGCACCGTGAAGAACGCCACCACGATTCCCACCACCACGCCCGGAACGGCCGAGATACCGACTCGCGTCGACGCCCGGAGGCCTTCGAGGTAGTCGACCATCTTTGCCCTGGGCTCCACCGCTACACCGTCTCTGTTCGGCCACGGAGCACGTTGAAGACCTCAGTGCCGACGCGCAATCCCTCATCCGTGTCGTAGCGAGCCCGCACGTCGTGGAACCTGCCGTCCACATCCAGCGCAAGTTCCGCCACGCCGTCGAAGAAGGCGAGCTGCGCCTCGGTCGGCCGCCCGCCCGGTCCCCAGCCGGCGCCCCACACGTCCCAGGGCAGCATCTCGACCTTGTTCAACGAGGCGAAGTCCAGGCGGAGGTTCCCGGCGATCCAGTACGCGCCGTGCTCGTCGATCCCGGAGAGGCCGCAGCGCGCGGCGTCGAGATCCCCGCCCCGCCACGCCTGCCAGGCCGAACCTGCGGTGAGGAACTCCGTCGCGGTGATCTCCAGCGGATCGCCTTGGAAGTCCAACATCTTGCGCCAGGTGGCATCGAGTTGCGCGTCGACCATCTGCCAACGGCTCTCGGTCGCGTTCCAGTACTCCGCAACCCAGT
>DATMMN010000208.1:0-2366 GCA_035569675.1 Acidimicrobiales bacterium
CGCGGGGAGTTCCATGCCCCCGTTCTATCAATCCGCGCAGGGTCGACGGCGACGGGGATGGGGTAGTGTTCCCGTGGTCAGAGGGGGTGCCGCGATGACCGTGAACGGAATGTTCGCCGCCGACAGCGATATGCACGTGATGGAGCCTGCCGATCTGTGGCAGCGCTACATGGACCCCACATGGGAGCACGCCGCACCCGTCGGGATGACCGAGATCGAGCGCGACATGCGGGTGAAGGTCAAGAACTCGGTGATGCTGCGCCTCGGCCGGATGCGCCCGGCACGCGCGGGCAGGCCGTGGAAGGCCGACCAGGACCCGCCGTACATCCACGCCGAGGAGCGGGGATGGGACAGCAAATCGCAGGTGATGGCCATGGACATGGAGCACCTGGATTCGGCCGTGTTGTTTCCGAGTCGCGGTCTGTTCGTGCTGTCACTGCAGAGCGCCGAGCACATCGGATCTGACGGGCTCGAGCCCGAACTGGCGACCGCCATCGCCCGTGCCTACAACGACTGGATGGCGGACTTCGTGCGCGACTGCGACCGCCCCGACCGCGTGTTCGGCGCGGCCATGGTGGCGCCTCACGACCCCGGCGCCGCCGCCGACGAGCTCGCCCGCAACGTCGAGCGGGGTTTCAAGGCCGCGTTCCTCGTGCCCGGGCTCGTGGACAACAAGCCGTGGCACGACCCGAAGTACGACCCGTTGTGGCGGGAAGCGGAACGGTTGAACGTGCCGATCTGTTACCACGGTGGTGGCACCACCTACCTCAAGCCCGACTTTGCGTTCAGCGAGCACCTCGACAAGCTCATGCTCTGGCACCCGTTCAACCAGCCGCTCGGCATCATGTTCGTCATCACGTGCTTCACGTCCGGTGGGATCCTCGAGCGCTTCCCCGGACTGCGCGTCGGGCTGATGGAGGGGAACTGCTCGTGGGCGCCGTTCATGATGTACCGCCTCGACGAGCACTGGGAGTGGATGGGGAAGTACGAGGCACCGGACGTGTTGATGAAGCCGTCGGAGTACATGCTGCGCAACTGCTTCCTGTCATGCGAGGCGGATGAGGACACCGCCCGCCACTACTTCGAGGACTTCGGCGACGACAACGTCGTGTACTCGACCGACTACCCGCACGCCGATTCGAAGTTCCCCCACGCGACCGAGGCGTTCCTCTCGCTGCCGTTCGAGGAGTCCACCAAACGCAAGGTCCTCTGGGACAACTACGCCAAGCTCTACAACCTGCCCGATCCCGTGATAGGAGATGCAAACGGTGGCCACTGATCAGGACTGGGCGTCGAAGGGCCGGGCCGTCCAGCAGCAGCTCTGGGGGGAGCGGGTCGCCGGCAACGACCAGACGCCGGCGCCGTTCGCCGAGGTCGCCCCGGACTTCTTCCCGCTCGTACGCGAGTTCTGCTTCGGGATGTTCTGGTCGCGACCGGGACTCGCGGTGCGCGACCGTTCCCTCATCACCGTGGCCATGCTCGCCGCGTTGGGCAAGCAGGAGGAGCTCCGCGGCCACCTCGCCGGTGCGCTCAACGTGGGGCTGACCAAGGAGGAGCTCGTCGAGGCGTTGATGCAGGTTGCGGTCTATGCCGGCGTGCCGGCGGCCGTCAACGCCTTGAACACCGCGTCGACGGTGCTGCCGCCGGGCTGAGCCTCGGCCCGCTACTCCTTCTGCTGGGGCGGGCCCAGCCGCAGTTCGACACCGATGGCCCGCTCCATCACCTCCACGAGGTCGCTGATGTCATGGCCGCCGAGGCCCTGCGCTTTGGCGAGGACGAACATCTGGTGGACGGCGGATGCGACCGGCAACGGCACTGCGCTGTCGCGTCCCGCCTCGAGCATCAGCCCCGCGTCCTTGGCCGCCAGGTCGATGCTGAAGTCGGCGGGCCGGCCCCGCTCGTTGATCTCCTCGACGCGCCGCTCGAGGTAGGAGTGGGCGCCGCCTGAGAAGCGCAACATCTCGACGAGCGTCCGCAGGTCGATGCCGTAGCGGTTTCCGAGGGCGAGCCCTTCGTAGGAGACGACCTGCGTCGTGAACGCCATCAGCGAGTTGACGAGCTTGCCCACGTTCCCGCAGCCGAGCGGGCCGAGGTGGTACGTCGCCCGTCCGATCGTGTCGAGCAGCGGCACGACGCGGGCAACGAGCTCGTCGTCGCCGCCCATGATGAACACGAGGGAGCGGTTCCGGGCGCCGATGGCGCCGCCGGTCACCGGTGACTCGAGCAGGTGGGCGCCGGTCCGCGCGAGCCGGGCGCCGACCGCCCGCACCGTCGCGGGCGAGTTGGTGGTCAGATCGACGAGGATCTTGCCCGGCTGCGCGCCCCCGGCCCACTCCAGGGCGACCATGTCCATCACCGCCGGGGAC
>DATMMN010000209.1:0-4138 GCA_035569675.1 Acidimicrobiales bacterium
CGAGTCCTCGTCGGGCAACACGGGCATCGCCCTGGCCATGATCGCCCGGGTGAAGGGGTACCGGCTCACGGTCGTCCTCCCCGAGAACGTGTCGGTCGAGCGCCGCCAGCTGCTCGAGCTGTGGGGGGCCGAGATCATCGAGTCGCCGGGGCCTGAGGGCTCCAACGGGGCGGTGCGCATGGCCCAGGGCATCGCCGAGGAGCATCCCGAGTGGGTGTTCCTGTACCAGTACGGCAACCCGGCCAATCCCAAGGCGCACTACGAGGGGACGGGCCCCGAGATCCTGCGGGACTGCCCCGGGATCACCCACTTCGTGGCGGGGCTCGGGACGTCGGGGACGTTGCTGGGGGTCGGGCGTTTTCTCCGCGAGAAGCTCGGCGACGCCGTGTCGATCTGGGCGGTCGAGCCGCCGGCGGGCGAAACGGTGGACGGACTCCGGAACCTCGACGACGGCTACATCCCGCCCATCTTCGAGGAGTTGGGTGGTGCGGAGTTGTTGGATCGCAAGACCGTCGTGCGGCCGCGGGAGTCGATCGAGTGGACCCGCCGGCTGATCGAGGTGGGCGTGTTCGCCGGGATCTCTACGGGAGCCGCTTTGGCGGGGGCGGTGAAGTGTGCGTCGTCGTTGGACGAGGCGGTCGAGGCGTCCATCGTCGTGGTCTCGGCCGACGGGGGCTGGAAGTACCTCTCGACCGGGGCCTGGACGGACGACCTTGACGAGGTCACCGAGCGGGCCAAGTCGATCATCTACTTCTAGGGATCTCGGTCGTCGGGTCCTAGGAATTGCGGGCTTGCACCACCGCACACACGAGGGCGCCGAGAGCGGCGATGACCAACACGATCAGCCCCCAGCCGACATTGATGTCCGGCTGCAGCCCTCGAAGCGGGCTGGCGTTGAAGGTGGGGGCAACCGAGGAAGCCTGCGAGATCTTTTGCGCGATGCGTACGAGGTCGTAGACCGCGAAACCGGCGACCACCACTCCGATGATCAGCGTGAGGGTGCGGTAGAGCGGCTCAGGGTTGACCGCCATGAGGACGAAGAGGATCAGGAGGAGAAGTGCACCGGCGAACGTGATCCAGCCGTTGACCCCGATCAGGTCCGAGATGCTGCCATCGGTGCCAGAAGCCGACGCGCTGAAACTCGCGATCGAAACCGTGACCCAAGGCGTGAACGAGCCCACGATCAGCAGGACGCTGAAGCAGAACAGGCCGATCGCACTACCCGTCAACGTCGGCGTCGTCACCGAGCGCGATCCCGTGTTCAGCCGGGACGTCGAGGCATAGGGCCCAGCCGCGTAGCCATGAGCGGTGCCGCTCGCAGCCGCGATGCCGGACGGGTCGGGTGTCACGCCCGGCGGCGGTTCGCTCATCCACTTCCCGCCGATCCAGCGGCGTTGGGCGATCCAGGCGGTGCCGTCCCAGTACTTCTGGAGGTTCGGTGAGACCCGGTCGGGGTACCACCCCGGTGCGGTGTCGTCTGGGCCTCGTCCCTGCGTGAAGCTGTCTGTCACGTCTTCCACCGTCCCACCTCGCCGAGCGATCGCCTGTCGCGTTGTCGTGACAGTACCGCTGCCGGCCCAGGTCAGGTCGGTGCTGCCGGATTTCGAGGACCCGAGGTGGCACGGGTCTCGCTCTCGCAGATTTGGCTCGCCCGCTGCGCCAGCTCGATCAGGGCCACCACCACGTCGGTCACGATCCCGTCCTGCAATGGCACGAGGTCCTCGCCGAGGTCGCCGATCCCGCGCAGGGCGGGTGGCAGCTCGATCTGGACGCCGTGTGCGGCGGGCAAGTTGACGGGATTGCAGGGGTGGAAGCCGAGACGGACGCGTTCGGACCCAGCGTGGTAGTCCGCGAAGCGCTCGCCGAGGAGCTGGCAGGCCGCGTCCACCAAGGCGTCGTTGAGGCCGCCGACGATGATCCCCCGGAGCGGGCCGGTCTGACGCCCGCGGAGCGCCGGGCCGTACGGCTCGATCACCGGTGCGCATCCTGGACCGACATAGAAGTTGAAGCTGTCGCGTCCGAACCCGTGCACGGAGATGGCGATCTCGACGTGCTGGAGGAAGGCGGACATCTGCTGCGACTGACTCGGGTCGTGTCGCCGGGACGTGAGATGGACGCGCAGGTCCGCCGGTTGGACGATGGCGTAGTACGAGGTCTGCGATTGTTCGGCGGCGCGGCTCGCGATCTCGTGGGTCCCGCGGTCCTGGGAGCCGCCGTGCAGGGCCATGAAACCGACGGCGGAACGGAGCTCGCACACCTCGTCCACGCCGGGCAGCGCGAGGAGCTCAGCCAGATCCATCTCTGAGAGCTTTACCCCTTTCGGAGGGGACGGTTCGGCTTTGCCTAACCGGTCGTGTTCATGCGGCGCATGCTCATCTGGTACGCCCGTGGCGCGATCGTGCGGGCGATCGGGGCGAGCAGCGGCAACCGCGCGGCGTTGATGTCGATGCGGGGGCCACCCATCCGATCCGCGGTCAGGTTGGCCACGCCCTCAGCGGTGCGGCGCACGGCCTTGGGCGGCAGCGACCCGCCGTCCTCATTGCCTGACAGCCCCATGGCGGTGGGCACCCATCCGGGGTACAGGACGTGCACGTGGACGCCGGCCGGCGACACTTCGTGCGCGATGGACTCGCTGAAAGCCGAGATAGCGGCTTTCGACGCGGCGTAACCGCCTTGCTTCGGCTCGGGGGCCCGCGCCGAATCGGAAGACACGTTGACGATGACACCCCTTCGCCGCTCGAGCATGCCCGGCAGCACCGCGAGCGTCCCGGTCACGATGGAGAAGAAGTTGACGTCGAAGACCTTGCGCACCGTGGCCGGGTCCGGCGGGGGTGCGCCGGCTTCCAGGCCGGTCACCGGCAGCATGATGTCGATGCCCGCGTTGTTGACCAGGTGATCGATGCGGCCGTGCCGGTCCTCAGCGGCGCCCAGCGCGTCGCGGAAAGCGTCCGGGTCACCGACGTCGCACACGACGGTCTCGCTCTCGGGGGTGTGACGGCCGAGCTCAGGCTGGAGCTCGTCGAGGAGGTCCTTGCGCCGGGCCAGGCCGACGACCGTGGCGCCGCGGGTGGCCAGCTCGAGAGCCAGGGAGCGGCCGATGCCGCTCGAGGCGCCCGTGACAATCGCCACCTGGCCGTCGAATCGTTGTCCCCTCGTGGGGTGGCGCCGAGACATCGACACACCATAGGTGCAGGTGAAGGCGGTTTGTCGCAGGTCGGGAGGGTGCCGCCGGAAGGGGTCCGGCCCAGCCGGGGCGGCCGTTTCCCGAAGCCGAAGGCAATGCTCAAGGACTGCCCAATTCCTGCCGATTTCAATGGGGGTAGAGGGGGAATGCCGGCGTGTCTCGTCGCGTGCCCCCGTCGATGGATCGGAGCTCAGATGAAGATGCGCCGCAAGGGGAACGTTCCGGCGTCCGAGGACGTGGTGGTCGACGAAGCGCCGGAGTCGGACACGCCCGAGAAGGTGCTGGCCGGGGTCCTGGCCGTGTCGGCCGAGGAGAGCGCCGAGGCCGGGTCGTCATCGAGCGGTGTGACTCAGAACGGTGCCGGCGCGCCTGCTGCTCCAGCTGGTGGGGCGCCGAGTAGCGACGGCGGTGCCGATGAGGCGCGTCCGCGCAAGGGAATGCTCGGGCAGCTCCTGGTCAAGCGCGGGCTGGTGACCGACGAGCAGGTCGCCACCGCACTGTCGCTGCAGTCGACTTCGGGCAAGCGCCTGGGTGAGCTGCTCGTGGACATCGGTGCCCTGGACGAGCGGAGCCTCGTCGACGCGCTGGCGGACTACTTCGACATGCAGGTGACCTATCTGCGCCGCGACGCTCCCGACCCGGCCGCGTTGGCGCTGGTGCCGGAGCAGCTGGCTCGCGAGCACTTGGCGATTCCCGTGCATCTCGACGGGGACGGCCTGCGCGTGGCGGTGGCGCAACCGAGTGACGACCTGCGCTTCTTGCTGACGGAGACGACCGGTCTCTCGGTGCGGCTGCAGCTCGCACCGTTGAGCGACATCCGCTGGGCGATCGACCGCAGCTACCAGGCCATCGGTGGCGTCGACAAGATGGTGCAGGCCTTCGAGGCCGTCGAGGGGACCCGCAAGCGCGAAGTCCGCGTGGAGAAGCCGGAAGCGGTCAACGTGAACGCGCCAG
>DATMMN010000210.1:0-12255 GCA_035569675.1 Acidimicrobiales bacterium
CGGCGACGCCGTCGTGACTGACAACCTCACCCGCCCAGAGGCGGCGCAGCACGGGGAGCGCGTCCTCCATCAGCGCCGCGCGCTCGGCCGTCGAGATGCCGATAGCCGAGCGCTCACCACCCAAGCTCAACCCCGGCACGAACGTCAACAGGAAGCGTCCCCCCGACAGCTGGTCGAGGGTCCCGACCGCCTTGGCCAGCCAGACGAGGTTGCGCCCCGGCAGCAGCATCGTGGTCCCGAGCTTGAGGCCCGGGCACGCGCCGGCCACCCAGCTCAACCCGACCAGCGGGTCGGGCCCCGGCCGTGTGAGCACCTCGGGCAGCCACAGCGAGTCGAAGCCCGTCTCGCCGATCGCGCGTCCCAGTCCGACCAGCGTTTCCGGCCCGGCGCTGTCCCCGCCGCCGCTGATGCCGATCCGCACCTTCACGCCGCGGCCTCCGGCGCTTGGGCCAACGCGTCGATGGCGCGGGCGACCCCGGCATCGTCGACGTCGCGATGCGTGACGAAGCGGACCGTGTTCGGCGCGATCGCGTGGGCCAGCACGCCGTTGCCCTCCAGGTGCGCCAGCAGCTTGTCGGCGGCGCCGTGTGTGAACGTGACGATGTTCGTGCGGACGCGTTCGGGCTCGAGCGAGCCGGGCCAGCGCTGCGCCACGGCATCGGCCAGCCGGGCCGCCCGCACGTGGTCCTCACCGAGGCGCTCGGTCATCTCGCGCAGCGCGACGAGCCCGGGCGCGGCGAGCACACCCGCTTGGCGCATGCCCCCGCCGAGGCGCTTGCGGGCGAGGCGCCCCTCGGCGATGACGTCGTCGGACCCCGCGAGCAGCGATCCAACCGGCGCGCAGAGACCCTTGGAAAGACAGCACATGACCGTCGTCGCAGCGGCGGCCCAGTCGGCTGCCGAGACTCCGGTCGCCGCCTCTGCGTTGAAGAGCCGCGCCCCGTCCATGTGAATAGGGACACCTACGGCCGCTTCGGCGAGGGCGCGCAGGCCCGACTCGGTCCAGGGCGCGCCGGAAGCAGCCATGTGGGTGTTCTCGATCGCGACCAACGACACGGAGGGCTGGTGATGTTCCGCCGCTTGGCGCGCGTGACGCACGGCCTCTGCGTCGAGGATGCCGTCGCTGTCGTCGAGCTCGATGAACTGGATCCCGGCGTTCATCGCCGCCGCGCCGTACTCGTAGGCCACCACGTGCTGGCGCCGCCCCGCCACGACCGCCGTCCCGGGCTGGGTCAGGACACGGAGCGCAATTTGGTTCGCCATCACGCCCGAAGGCACGAACAACGCTGCCGGCTTGCCGACGCGTGCCGCGAACGCCTCTTCGAGGGCACGAACGGTGGGGTCCTCGCCGTAGTCGTCGTCCCCGACCTCGGCGTCGGCCATGGCGCGCCGCATCGCTTGGGTCGGGCGCGTCACGGTGTCGCTGCGCAGGTCCACAACGCCGCCGTCGGGCACGGGTGCAGGTTAACGGCGCCCCGTTACGCTGCGGCGATGACCACCCCGCCGTCCCCGCCCGGACCCGACGCGGTCACCCTGCCCAGTGGCGAGCACAGCATCCACGAGCTTCTCGGCGTCGAGGTCCTCGAGGCCGGGCCCGAACGGGTCGTGATGCGGCTCCCGGTCGACTGGCGGGTCCACCAGCCCTACGGGATCCTGCACGGCGGCGTTTCCGCCCTGCTCGCCGAGTCGGCGGCCAGTTTCGGCGCTGCCCTGGCGGCGGGGCCGGAGCGCAGCGTGGTCGGGATCGAGCTCAGCGCCAGCCACCTGCGGGGGCTGCGCGACGGCCACCTGACCGCCGAGGCCACGCCGGTGCGCGTCGGCCGCACGATCCAGGTGTGGCGGATCGTCCTCACCGACGACGACGGACGCGCCATTTGCGAGTCCCGTTGCAGCCTGGCCGTGCTCGACGGGCCCGGCGGCGTCAGTGGTGGGGCGCGGCCGCCGGCCCCGTCGGAATAGGCACGGGCTTCGCACCGGCGTACTATGTCGGTGTGACCCAGGTGGGAAGTCGAGCGCTTCGGCCATCCCTCGGCCTGATCCTCCCTCCCACTACGCAGGGAGAACTCGCTACGGGCGACGGTAGCACCATGAGTACTACCGACAGCGCGGCCGACGTCTCCGAGCTGTGCCGGCGAGCCGAGGCCGCCGGGGCCGACTCGCTGTGGGCGGTGGACCACCTCTACTGGCCGCACCCGATCGCTGAACCGCTGACCACGCTCGCCGTGGCCGCCACCGCGACCACCCGGCCCCTGTTGGGAACGTGCGTGCTCCAACTCCCCCTCCGCCGGCCCTCGGTCGTCGCCAAGCAGGCCACCGCGCTGCAGCTGCTCTCGGGCGGGCGCTTCGTCCTCGGGGTCGGCGTCGGGATCCACGAGGGCGAGTACAAGCGGGCGGAGACGGACTACCACCGGCGGGGTCGCCTCATGGACGAAGGCGTGGCGGCAGTGCGCGCCGCCTGGGCCTCCGAAGGGCCCTCGGAGTACGTCATGCAGCCCAGGTCGACCCCGGTTCCCCTGTGGTTCGGCGGGCACAGCGCCGCCGCCCGCCGCCGTGCGGCCGTCCTCGGCGACGGCTGGATCCCGCTCTTCCTCACGCCCGACGACTACGCCGCGGCCCTGGTGCAGCTCCGGAACGAGACCGAACAGGCCGGCCGAGATCCGGACGAAGTTCTGCCGGGCGTCGTCGTTTTCTCCAGTGTGGGCGGCGATGACGCAAGGGAACACGGGGCGAACTGGTTGTCCGAGCTGTACCGGCTGCCACCCAAGGCGTTCGTGCGCCACCTGGCGGCCGGCCCGCCGGACGCGGTGGCGGCGCGCCTTCGCTCCTACGCCGAGGCGGGCGCCCGCCACATCGTCGTGATGGTGGCCGGCTCGCCCGCCGTCGAGCACTTCCGGCAACTGCACGCAGCCTTCGCTCGCGACGACCGCGTGCTGGAAGGAGCACCCGCATGAGCCGGCACACGGCCGAGGTTGCGATCCTCGGCACCGGGATGACCGACATGGGTCGCCGCGACCTCGAGCTCGAAACCATGACCGACCAGGCCGTCGGTGCGGCGCTCGACGATGCCGGCCTTGCCCCTTCCGACGTCGGCCTCGTCATCATGGGCAACGCCATGGGCGGGCGGCTGAGCGACCAGGCCTGCGTGCGCGGTCAGGCGTGGCTCCGCAAGCTCGGCTTGAGCGAGGCCGCCATCATCAACGTCGACAATTCCTGCGCCGGGGGCAGCTCGGCACTGCATCTGGGGACCATGGCCGCCAGCGTCCAGGACCGCCCCGTCCTTGCGCTCGGCGTCGAGAAGATGTGGACCGGCGACCGTTCCGAGACCATCGCGGGCATCGAGGACGGCCTCCCCGTCGAGTACCGCCTCGACCTGCACGCCAAGCTGAAGTCCGGCGAAGGCAACCCCGCCGGGAGCATCCTCATGGGCCTCAATAGCCGCTGGGCCCTTCAGCTCATCGAGGAGACGGGCACGACGCTCCCCCAGATGGCCTCCGTGGCCGTCAAGGCGTTCGACCACGCGGCGCGCAACCCGCTGGCCCAGTGCCAGCGCAGCGTGACGGTCGAGGAGGTCCTCGAGTCCCCGCAGGTGGCGGGCGTGCTCACAAGACTGATGTGCAGCTCGTTCACCGACGGCGCCGCGGCGATCGTCCTGGCCGGCCCGGACGTGGAGGCGCCGGCGTCGGCGCCCCGCATCATCGGGTCGGTCACGCGCTCGGGCAACGGCCTGATCGACTACCACGACCGACTGACGCTCACGGCCGATGCGGCCTGGGAAGCCTTCGGCTGGGGCCCGGGCGACGTGGACATCGTCGAGCTGCACGACGCCACGGCGCCCGAGGAGATCTTTGCCCTCGAGTCGCTCGGCTTCTTCGGGCGCGGCGAGGCGGGCCCCGCCACGGAGGCCGGCGCGACCCGTTGGGACACGCCCGGGCTCGTAGTGAACTCCAGCGGTGGCCTCGTCGGACGCGGCCACCCCCTCGGGGCCACCGGCCTGGCCCAGGTCGTCGAGTTGGCGGACCAGTTCCGCGGCCGGGCGGGCGATCGCCAGGTGTTGGGCCCGCGCCTGGGTGTGGCGGTCAACACAGGCGGGATCATCTACGGCGATGCTGGCTTCGTCGCCATCCACGGTGTCCGCGCCGGGACGGACGCGTGAGGGGGATCCGGATCACCGGTTGGGGTATTGCGGTTCCTGACAAAGTGGTCACCAACGACGATCTCGCCGTCCGCCTCGACACGAGCGACGAGTGGATCATGGAGCGCACGGGGATCCGCGAGCGCCGCATCGGCGGCACCACGAGTGGCCTGGCCATCGAGGCGGCGCAAGCGGCGTTGGCCCGCGCCGGCCGGACTCCCGACGACATCGACAACCTGGTGCTTGCCACCACGACGCCCGACGGTATCGTCCCCGGCACCGCAACGACCGTGCAGAGCGGCATTGGCATGCGGGGCGGCGCCGTCGATCTCAACGCCGCCTGTTCGGGCTTCGTCTACGGCCTCGTGGCGGTGGCCGGCCTCATCGCGGTGGGGTCGGGGCCGGTCCTGCTGATCGGATCCGAGACGCTCTCCCGCATCACCGACATGGACGACCGGCGCATCGCCATCCTGGTCGGGGACGGCGCCGGGGCGGTGGTCGTCGAACCCGTCAACGGCCCGGGCGCCCTGCTCAGCTGGAACCTGAACTCCGACGGCTCGCTCCGGCACCTGCTCAAGTGCGACCACGGCGCCACCTTGTACATGGACGGCAAGGAGGTCTTCCGCCGCGCCGTGCGCGTCGTCGTCGAGTCGGCCGAGCAGGCCATGGCCGACGCCGGGCTCGGCACCGAGGACATCACTCTGATGGTGCCGCACCAGGCCAACCTCCGCATCATCCAGGCCGCCTGTCAACGCCTCGGGATCCCCGAGGCGCGCACCGCAGTGGTGATCGACCGCTACGGCAACACCTCCTCTGCCTCCATACCCCTCGCCCTCAACGACGCCCTCGAACACGGCCGCGTGCGCGAGGGTGACCATGTCCTGTTCACCGGATTCGGCGGCGGGATGACGTGGGCCAGCGCCATCGTGCGCTGGACCACATGAGCGGACCAGGCGGCGCCGGCCCTGCCATCGTCATCCTGGCTGCCGGACGGGCCAAGCGGTACGGCGGCTGCAAGCCGCTGGCGCCGGTCGGACCGCACGGCGAAGCGGTCATCGATCTCGTCGCCTCCGATGCGCTGGCGGCCGGGTTCGCCACCATCGTTCTGGTGCTGGGGCCGGAAACAGGGCCGGCCATCAAGTATCACGTAGAGCGCACCTGGCCCGCCGCGGTCAACGTCCGCTGCGCCCTCCAGCCCGAGCCCCGCGGCACCGTCGACGCCGTGCTGAGCGCGGCGGAGTTCGTCGGCGACGCCCCCTACGGCGTGGGCAACGCCGACGACATCTACGGGGCCGCCGGCTGCACACTCCTGGCCGAGCACCTGGAGGGACGCGGCGACGCCAACGCCTTGGTGGGTTACCGCCTGGCCGACGCCATCATCGGCTTCTCGCCCGTGACGCGCGGGATCTGCCAGGTCGACGGGGGCGGCCACCTCCTCGGGGTGGACGAACGACGCCAGGTGCGTGCACTCCCGGAAGGCGGCTTCGTCGCCGGCGACGGGCGGGAGCCGGCTTCACTGCCCGCTGACGCCCGGGTCTCCATGAACCTCTGGGGCTTCACCCCCGAGTTCCACAAGGTCCTCCAGGCGGCTCTGGACGGCGCCGTGGACGCCTCCGAGGAGAAGGAGGTCCTGCTGCCCGAGGTGGCCGCCCAGTCCCTCGGGACGAGCGCCTTCTCCGTGCTGCCGGCCGACGGCCGCTGCGTCGGGGTGACCCATCCCGACGACCTCGCCCTCGTGCAGGCCGAGCTGAACCGCGAGATCGCCGCGGGAGAACGGCCCGCCCGGCTCTGGCCCTCGCTGCACTGATCCGTTTGCGCCGGGCGCCCCGCCGGCGCACGAAATCTGCCTTTGTCCCCCCGTTGTGCGCCGTGGCGCGGGATGGGAGCGCCACCGCCGTTACCGCTACATGGGGAACGGGAACGGGAGGGGCAATCGGCGCCCGGACGCGACGCAACCCCGAGTAACCGTTCGGCCTAAGCCTCCCGTGCTCCTCGGGGCCGCGTCCACGATGACCCGCTGGCAGCAGACGGTGGTCGTGTCGGACAACCCCCGCCCGTGCCGGCCCCGACGACTCCAGGGAAGCCGCCGTGACGCATCACGGACCATCTTTGTACGAAGCTTCCAGCCCACTCCGGTCACGCTCCCCTTGCGGGGCTCGCTCCCATCCCTCGAGTGCACCTTGCGGCGTCCTCTCGGCTTCCCGCCGTTCGGCCTTGCGGCTTCCCTTTGGGCTTCCCTCGCTTCCACCTTGCGGCGGTCGCTTGAGGTTCGGCGGGCTTTTGTCTCCGAACTGGAGACAGATTGCGCTTCCCGTCACGCGAGGTCAATGGACATTCGCGAAATCCAGACGTTCTCCCCATCTTTCTTCCGGTCATCCCCAAGTGTCGGCGTCGCCGTCCCCAGTTCTTCCCCATGCTGAGCCACGCGACGCACGCCGCACCGCGCCGCCACGGCAGCGTCTTGACGGGCATTGCCGCCGTCATAGTCGCCGCGTCGCTCGGCGCGGCGGGCGTCCTCGCGCTGCACGCGCCGAACGCCGGCGCCCGCGCCGCCCGGGAAGCAGGCGTGTCCCGGGTGGCGCACCTCGACCGCATGGCCGCGTTGTCGCCGGCGTCCACACTCGGCTCAGCCGTCGGGACCACCGCGCTCGGGTTGCGCACTTCGTACTTCGAGCCACCCCCGCTGGCCGATCCGCAGAACCCCGGCATGATCGTCGATTCGGGCGCCGATCAGCCCGACCCCTTCGTCTTGGTGCAGAACGGCCGCTACTACCTGTTCACGTCGCAGGACCGGGTTCCACAAGTCGTTCCGGTTCGTTCCGGAACGGTGTTCGGGCAATGGGGAGCGCCGAGCGATGCGCTGCCCGACCCGCCCGCCTGGGCGACACCGCACGCGATGTGGGCGCCGGACGTCGCACAGTTCGGCAACCACTACATGATGTATTTCACTTCGGATCTGGCGGGTTCGTCACCGCCCACGATGTGCATCGGCGACGCGATCAGTACGAACCCGGCCGGACCGTACATCCCGTCGCAAACGCCCTTCATCTGCCAGTTGTCGATGGGTGGCTCGATCGACCCTCGCGTCTTCGTCGACTCGAACGGCCAGGCCTCCATGATCTGGAAGGCGGATCAGAACTCGCTCAAGTCGAACATCCCGACCGAGATCTGGAGCCAACCGCTCAGCGCGGACGGCCTGCATCTCCTCGGTGTGCCAACTGAGATCTTCTCGCCCGACGAGGCATGGCAGAACGCAATCGTGGAGGCACCGCAGATGGTCCTCGTGAACGGCGCTTACTACCTCTTCTACTCGGGCGGGTGGTTCAACCAAGCGAGCTACGCCATCGGCGTGGCCAGTTGCGCGGGCCCACAGGGACCGTGCCACGACACCAGCACCACCCCGTTGCTCGGTTCGAACATGCAGGGCTGGGGACCGGGCGAGGAATCGCTCTTCACCAACGACGCCGGCATCTGGATGACCTACACCCCCTGGTGCTCATCCTTGCCAAACCCGGGCCCGCCGCGACCCGTTGCCTTGGCGCACCTCGGCTTCGGACCGGACGGGCCGTATCTCGCCCAGCCGCTCGACACCGGTTCGAAGAGCTGAGCCCAGGCGCCTCAGAGGGGCGTGACGTAGGCCGCCGAGATCCCGCCGTCGACCAGGAACGTCGATGCGGTCACGAACGAGGAGTCGTCGCTGGCCAGGAAGGCCGCCGCCGCCGCGATCTCCGACGCCTCCCCGAAACGCCCCATCGGGATGTGCACCAGCCGTCTCGCCGCGCGCTCCGGATCCTTGGCGAACAGCTCCGCCAGCAAAGGGGTGTTCACCGGCCCGGGGCACAGCGCGTTGACCCGCACCCCCTGGCGGGCGAACTGCACGCCGAGCTCCCGTGACAGCGCCAGTACGCCCCCCTTGCTGGCGGTGTAGCTGATCTGGCTCGTCGCGGCGCCCATCACCGCCACGAACGACGCCGTGTTGATGATCGAGCCCTTCCCCCGCGCCAACAGGTGCGGCAGCGCGTGTTTGCAGCACAGGTACACCGAGGTGAGGTTCACCCGTTGCACCCGCTCCCACGCCTCGACACCGGTCTCGAGGATCGAGTCGTCGTCGGGTGGGCTGATCCCGGCGTTGTTGCAACAGATGTCGACGCCGCCCTGGCGGGCCGCCACCTCGCCGTAAAGCGCTTCGACCTCGTCCGAGGACGTCACGTCGACCCGCACGAACATCCCGCCGAGCGCCGCCGCCACCTCCCCGCCTGCCTCCGCGTCGAGGTCGGCCACGACGACAACCGCGCCCTCGGCCGCGAAGCGCTCGCACATGGCGCGCCCGATGCCGCTGGCACCTCCGGTGACGACGGCCACCCTGCCGGCGAGCCGGTAGGCGTAGGGAACGGGGTCGCTCATGTCGCTCCTTACTCCGAAGAGATGAACACGTTCTTGACGTCGCTGAACGCATCGAGCGCGTCCGGACCGAGTTCGCGCCCGATGCCGGACTGTTTCATGCCGCCGAAGGGGGTCCAGTAGCGGACCGACGAGTGCGAGTTGACCGACAGTGTGCCGGTCTCGACCGCCCGTGCCACCCGCAACGCGCGGCCGATGTCGCGGGTCCACAGCGAGCCCGAGAGCCCGTAGGGCGTGTCGTTGGCCAACCGGATCGCGTCCGCCTCGTCCTCGAAGGGAATCACGACGGCCACGGGGCCGAAGATCTCCTCCACGGCCGCCCGATCATCGGGTGCGACGGGCGCCAGCACGGTCGGCGCGAACCAGTTGCCCGCGCCGTCGGGGCACGCCCCCCGCACCGCCACCGGCGCGTGGTCGGGCACGAACGACGCCACCTTCGCCAGATGTTCGGCCGAGATGAGCGGTCCCATCTCGCTGGACTCGAGCGCCGGGTCGCCGACCGCCACGCCGTGCACCGCCGGCTCCAACAACTCGATGAAGCGGTCGTAGACGCTGCGTTCGACCAAGATCCTCGAGCGGGCGCAGCAGTCCTGTCCCGCGTTGTCGAACACGCCGTAGGGCGCCCTCGCCGCCGCGAGCTGCAGATCGGCGTCGGCGAACACGATGTTGGCCGACTTGCCGCCGAGTTCCAGCGTGACCCGCTTGATCTGCGCGGCGCACCCGGCCATGACGGCGCGTCCCACTTCCGTCGACCCGGTGAAGCACACCTTGCGCACGGCCGGGTGCGCGACGAAGCGCTCCCCGACGACGCTCCCCTTGCCGGGCAGGATCTGCAGCACGTCGGGCGGCAGCCCGGCTTCGAGTGCCAGCTCGCCGATGCGCAACGCGCTCAGCGGGGTCACCTCCGCCGGCTTGAGCACCACGGTGTTGCCGGCGGCCAGGGCGGGGGCGAAGCCCCAGCCGGCGATCGCCATCGGGAAGTTCCAGGGCACGATGATCCCGACAACGCCGAGCGGCTCGTGAAAGGTGACGTCGATGCCGCCGGGCACCGGGATCTGCCGTCCGCTGTGACGCTCGGGTGCCGCCGCAAAGAACTCGAGCACGTCGCGCACGTTGCCCGCCTCCCAGCGGGCGTTGGCGATCACATGGCCGGCGTTGGCGACTTCGAGCCCGGCCAGCTCTTCGACGTGCGCGTCGACGACGCCCGCGAAGCGCCGGAGCAGGCGGGCCCTGTCGCCGGGGGCGACGACGCGCCAGGCTTCGAACGCGGCGGCGGCTCGCTCGATGGCGTCGTCGGTCTCCTCCGCCGTCAGGCCCGGCACCGTCTCGATCACTTCGCCGGTCGCGGGGTTGCGGACGTCCACGGAAGGATCATTGCCGAAGACGCGGCGACGTCCTGACGGAGCGCCCGGTTCGGCGACGCGGGGCGCCGATAGTGTGCGGGCCGTGCCAGAGCCTGCCGCGCCACCGAACACCGTCCAATTCAACCTGGCAAAGGCGTTCGACACCCTCGTCGAGAGCCTGGCCGACCGAGAGTGCATCGTCTGGCGGGACCGGCGCCTGACCTACCGGCAGGTGCAAGAGCGATCCCGACGGCTGGCGTCGTACCTGCACGGCCGCGGCCTCACCGTGCACCAGGAGCGGCCCGAGCTACGCGGCTGGGAGTCCGGACAGGACCACGTCGCGCTCGCGCTGTACAACGGCAACGAATATCTCGAGGGGATGCTGGGCTCCTACGGCGCCCGCGTCGCTCCGTTCAACGTCAACTACCGCTACGTCGGCGAGGAGCTGCGCTACCTGCTGGACGACGCCCGGCCGCGCGCGCTGGTGCTGCACTCGTCGCTCGCACCGACCTTCGCCGAGGTGCTGCCCACGCTGAAGGAAGCACCCGACGTCTTGCTCCAGGTCGCGGATGAATCGGGTCACGCCCTCCTCCCCGGAGCGGAGTGGTACGAGGAGGCGTTGTCCGAATCGTCGCCCGACGGCGCACCAGTGGATCCCTCCCCCGACGACCTCTACATCCTCTACACCGGCGGCACGACGGGCATGCCCAAGGGCGTGCTGTGGCGCCAGCACGACATCTTCATGGCCGCCATGGGCGGGCGGAAGGTCGGTACGTGGGAGGTCGTCACGAGCTACGAGGGCCTCACCGAGCGGCTGGCCGAGAGCCACCCGCTCAAGCTGCTGGTGTTGCCGCCGCTCATGCACGGCGCAGCGCAGTGGGCCTGCTTCATGCTGATGGCGCAGGGGGCCACGCTCGTCTTCCCCGACGACACGCGCCGGGTCGACCCCGACGACGTGTGGTCGACGGTCGAGCGCGAGCAGGCCAACACGATGACGATCGTCGGCGACGCCATCTTGCGGCCGCTGCTGCTGCAGCTCGACAAGAAGAGCTACGACCTCTCCTCCTTCTTCGCCGTCGGCAACGGCGGCGCACCGCTGACGCCCGCCGTGCGGGCGATGGCGATGGAGCGCCTGCCGAACCTGGTGATCTCGGACTCGGCCGGCTCATCGGAGACCGGGGCGCAGATGCACGTGACGTCGGTCGACCCGATCGAGGTGGGAACGTTCATCCCGGGGCCGGGCACCGTGGTCGTCGACGAGGCGTTCACGAAGGTGCTGGCGCCCGGGCACGAGGGCAACGGGTGGCTGGCGCAGACGGGGAGCGTGCCGCTCGGGTATCTCGGGGACGAGTCCAAGACGGCGCGCACCTTCCCGGTGATCGACGGGGTGCGCTACTCGATCCCGGGCGATCGGGCCCGGCACCTGGCCGACGGCTCGATCACATTGTTGGGTCGGGACTCGGTGACGGTGAACTCGGGCGGAGAGAAGATCTTCGTCGAGGAGGTCGAGCGCGCCATCGCCGGGCACCCATCGGTGGCCGACGTCGTCGTGACGGGCCGCCCGTCGGAGCGCTGGGGCTCCGAGGTCGTTGCCGTCGTGCAGCTGGCGGAAGGTTCCGTGGGTGACGAGGCATCGATCGTCGAGCACGCCTCGTCGCACATCGCCCGCTACAAGCTGCCCAAGCAGGTGGTGTTCGTCGATCGGATCCAGCGCTCACCCTCCGGCAAGGCGGACTACCGATGGGCGGCCGAGACCGCGGTCAAGGAGGCGTAGGTCCCGTCGTGCCGGCGGCCGGGTCGGAGTCGTGGCCGGTCGTGGCGACGGCGCGGCTGGTGCTGCGACCGTTCGAGGACATGGACCGGGCTCCTTTCCACGCCTTGAACACGCACCCTTTGGTGGTCGAGGCGCTGGGCTGGTCGCCGAGCCCGGCCGAGAGCGACGCCATCGTCGACCACATCGGCGAGGAGATGGCCCGCGATGGCTGGGGGATCTGGGCAGTGGAGGCGGCGGGCGGGACGCCGTTTGTGGGCATGGTGGGGCTCCACCGGGCTCGGGCGGAGCTGCCGTTTGCGCCCGCCGTGGAGGTGGAGTGGCGCCTCCACCCGGACCACTGGGGCCACGGCTACGCCACCGAGGCGGCGGCGGCCTCGCTGCAGTTCGGTTTCGACGAGGCGGGCCTGGACGAGATCGTCGCCTACACCACGACACTGAACGGCCGCTCGCAAGCGGTCATGGAAAGGATCGGCATGGAGCGCGACCGGGCGGGGGACTTCGACCACCCGCGCCTGCCCGAGGGCAGCCCGCTGCGGCGCCACGTGCTGTACCGGGTCACGAGCGAGGGACGGGCGGTCGCGAGGTCACAGTCGGCCCCTACGGTG
>DATMMN010000211.1:0-10699 GCA_035569675.1 Acidimicrobiales bacterium
ACGGAGATACCAGAGGTCAGGTTTTTACAAGACCCAGAGACGTTTGTGTCCGCATAGTTGCGGCAAGACGATGACGACCGACACGAGCGGGAGAAATGACATGACCACCACCTCTCTCATCCCCATCCTCGTCTACGAGGACATCGAGCAGGCCCACGACTTCCTGGTCCGCGTCTTCGGATTCACCTCTGGGGGTCTGCACCGCACCGACGAGGGCGCCGTCGTGCACGGCGAAGTCAGGGCCGGCGATTGCCCCATCTGGCTCCACGCGGTCACCGCGGAGCACGAGATGGCCTCGCCAAAAGGCGCGGCGGCTTCCCCCGGCGGCCTCGACGTGATCGTGCCCGACGTCGACGCGCACTTTGCGCACGCCAAGGCGTCGGGTGCTCGGATCGACAGCGAACCGACGGACCAGGACTACGGACTGCGCGAGTACGGCGCCCGCGACCCGGAGAACCACCGCTGGTGGTTCTCCTCTCCCCTCGCCGGCTGACATAAGAAAGACGGACGGAGATGCCAGAGCGATCAGCGACCGAGGCCGACGATCCGTCGGGTGGTCGGCCTCCGACAAGCCACGAACGGGTGTCGGGCCGGTCGTGGGATGCGTCGTATCTCGACGGGAGTAGGGCACCGTGGGACATCGGCAAGCCGCAGGCCGCCTTTGTGCGTGTGGCATCTGAGGGTGGCTTCGCCGGCAACGTGCTCGATGCGGGCTGCGGGACGGGCGAACACGCGCTGCTCGCCGCCTCGCTCGGGCTCCCCGTTCTGGGCGCGGACATTGCCGAGACCGCGATTGCGCTTGCCCGGAAGAAGGCCGACGAGCGTGGCCTCACCGCGGAGTTCACGGTGGCGGACGCGTTCGAGCTGGAGCGGCTGGGACGCACGTTCGAGACGGTGCTCGACTGCGGACTGTTCCACACCTGAGATGGCGACGAACGACCGAGGTACGTGGCCAGCCTGGCGTCCGTGACCCAGCCCGCCGGAACCGCATACGTGTTGTGCTTTAGCGATGACGCTCCCAACATCGGGCCGCATCCCATCAGCCGAGCGGATCTGGAGGAGGCCTTCAACCAACGGAGCGGCTGGAAGATCGCCGTCGTCGAGCCAGACACAATTCAGACGACCTTCATCGAGACCGGGATTCCGGCCTGGTTCGCGACGATCACCCGGCTCTAACGGCGGGCCAGGTCAACCGATATCGGGGCGCTTCCTCAGGCGGCGTGCCCCTCCTTCGCGTTGGGCTCGCCCTGCCCCGTCGTGATCAGGCTCTTGAGGCTGTTGTTGATGTAGAAGCCCCAGGCACTTGAGCACTGGTCGTAGCACTCGAATTCGGGCACAAGGCCGACGTGCGAGAACCGGATCTCGGTCTGGTCGCCCTTGGGCACCACCTCGAAGACCACCTCGGTACCTGTCCACTCTCTGGGGTCCTCGGTGAAGCTGAGGTAGGCGTCGAGGATCTGCCAGACGACCTTGCGACCCGGGACGAGTTCGCTGATCAGCTGCTTCGTGTAGTGGACGTCCTGATAGCGGTAGGTGAACTCCTCGCCCTGCGTGTCTGTCCGACCCTCGATCTCCCCGGACCACCAGCTGCGCACGTTCGTGATGGCGGCGAAGGCCTCGTCGGGGGTCTGGTCCACCACGAACGCGGTGGCGAAATTCTGGCTAGTCATTGCCTCTTTCCCTTTCCTGCCGATGATCGGCGTCACCCGGTACAACTGCCCCGCCCGCAAAAAGTCGTCGCTCGTGGATTCCCGACGCCCTCCGGCGACGACTTTTGGAGGGATGCCCGGTTGTACGCGTGACGGGGAACGTCCCCGGTTGCCAGGAGGCCCCCAATGACCGATGCGAACCAGACCACGCCCACCGCCCTCGTCACCGGCGCCAGCCGGGGCTTCGGGCGAGCCATTGCCGCGGCACTGCATGCGGAGGGCGCCCGAGTTGTTGCCGTCGCCCGCAGCCGCGACCAGCTCGACACCCTGCACGAAGCGCTCGGCAACCGCCTGATCCCGGTAGTCGCGGACGCGACCGACCCCGTCGTCGCAGGCACGCTTATGACGCAGTACCGGCCCGACACCCTGGTCCTCAACGCGGGCGCTCCACCGCTGCCGCGGCCACTGCAGGAGCACACCTGGGAGACGTTCAGCCGGAACTGGGAGGTCGACGTCCGCCACGCGTTCCATTGGATCCGTGAAGCCTTGCTTTTGCCGTTGCGTCCGGGAAGCACGGTCGTTGCGATGTCGAGTGGCGCCGCGGTCGCCGGCTCACCGCTCAGTGGCGGCTACGCCGGGGCCAAGTCGACCATCCGGTTCATCACCGGATACGCGGCAGACGAGTCGGCACGCGCCGGGCTGGGCATCCGCTTCGTCTCGGTCCTGCCGAAGCTGACCGCGGCGACCGAGCTGGGCTCGGCGGCGGTCGAAGCGTACGCGCGACGCAATGACCTGACGGTCGAGCAATACCTCGACGAGATCGGGCCCGGTATCACGCCGGAGGACGTCGGAAAGGCGACGCTCGAACTCACGAACGCAGCCGGACCCGCGGCGGGCGCGTTCCTCCTGACGCCGGCCGGACCCTCCCCTCTTCCGTGAGTGGCGACGCCAATAGGCTGCCGTCGTGAGCCGCCCTCCGTCCGCAGGTGCGGTGCAGGCCGAACGGTTGGAGCAGTACCGGCAAGAGTTGACGGGCTACTGCTACCGGATGCTCGGGTCTATCCACGAGGCCGAGGACGCCGTCCAGGACACGATGCTCCGCGCCTGGCGCGCCCTCGATCGGTTCGAGGAGCGCGAGGGACTGCGCCCGTGGCTCTACCGGATCGCCACCAACGTGTGCATCGACCTGTCGAAGGGGCGCTCCCGCCGCGCCCTGCCCATGGAGGTGGCGCCGGTCCAGAGCGGTGAGCTCGTGCGAGGGGACGTCCGGCCCGAAGCGTTCTGGATCGGTCCCGCACCGGATCGGATGGTCTTGCCGCTGGGTGATCCGGCCGAGCACGCGGTGTCCCGCGAGTCTGTGCGCATCGCCTTCATTGCCGCCCTGCAACACCTGGCGCCCAGGCAGCGGGCGGTGCTCATCCTCCGCGACGTGTTGCGCTGGCGCGCCGCCGAGGTGGCAACGCTCCTCGAGACAAGCACCACCGCGGTCAACAGCATCCTGCGGCGCGCCCGCGGGGCCGTCGGAGCCGCCGACCGGGAGTTGACGCCGAACGAGCCCTCTGCCGGCGACAAAGAGCTTCTGGCCGCCTATGTCGACGCCTTCGAGCGCGATGACGTCGACGGCCTCGTTGCCTTGTTGCGAGATGACGCCATCCTCGAGATGCCGCCGTTCGAGCTCTGGATGCGCGGGCCTGCCGACATCCGTCGCTGGATGGTGAAGGCAGACGCCTTCGGCCAGGAGCGCTTCACCCCGGTCAGTGCGAACGGGTCGCCTGCGGTGGCCGTGTACCGGCGCCGGGAGCCGGGCGGTGTGCCGCAGGCGTTCTCCGTCCAGGTACTCGACGTGGCCGACGGTCGCATCGGTGCGATCCACGTCTTCTTGGAGCCGTCCCTCTTCGAGCTCTTCGGCCTCCCCGTCGAACTGGTGGAATGAGCATGGGAACAACGGACGTCGACCTCGACATCTCGTGGTTGGTGCCACCCGACCTGAGAGCGGTCGACACGCTCGCCCGCCTGCAGGTACTGGCGTCACGCTGCGGGCGATCACTGCAGCTCCACGGCGCCGGCGCCGGCCTGCCCGAGCTCATCGAGTTCGCTGGGCTGGCAGAGGTGCTTCACCTTTGTACGAGCTGCCATCCGCGTGAGACGGACCCCGGGCGAACCCGGACGGCTGACCGGTCTGCTGCGGGCGACAATGGAGGTCCGTGACGTCGCTCCTCATGCCGAGCAGCCTCGTGGCCGCATGCCGCGACGACGTCCGCGCCGCGTGGCTGGCGGGGTTGCCCGAGGAGATCGAGGGGATCGCCGATCGGTGGTCACTCACGCTTGGAAAGCCGTACGAGCCTGGTGGAGTCACGGCCTGGGTGGCGCCAGCGACCTCTGCCGAATTTGGCGACGTTGTGTTGAAGGTCGGTTCGCATCACATGGAAGGTGAGGACGAGGCCGCCGGCTTGCGCACATGGAATGGCGACGGCGCCATTCGTGTCTTCGTCGACGAGCGCCTCAGTAAGACGACGACAGCAATGATGCTGGAACGATGCCTTCCGGGCACAACGTTGTCCCAGTGCCGAGAAGAGGAACAGGACATCGTCATCGCCGGACTGCTGCAGCGTCTGTGGCGCGTTCCGTATGACCGTCACTCGTTCCGGCCATTACAAGAGATGTGCGACTACTGGGCCGACTGTTTCGAACACAAGCTGGCCGAGGGGCGAGGCGGCCGAACCGATCCGGGCATGGCGCGAGATGGTGCCGCACTCTTCCGGTCGATGCCGTCTACGGCCAGTGACGAGCGACTGCTCTGCACGGATCTTCACGCCGAGAACGTCCTGGCGTCGCAGCGTGAACCCTGGCTGGTCATCGACCCGAAGCCGTTTTTCGGCGACCCGACCTACGACGCGCTCCAACATCACCTCAATTGCAGAGACCGCCTCGTGGCCGACCCCAGGGCGCTCGCCGCGCGGATGGCGGGACTGCTCGGACTGGACTTCGAACGCCTCCTCGTCTGGCTATTCGCCTACTGCGTCGTCCAGTCGACGGACTTCCCCTGGATGCTCGGGGTTGCCGAGCAGATCCGGCCCTAGCGCCGCGAGCCGGAGCTGGCGCGGGCGCGGGGAGGGCGCGACTGACGCGCCGGCCGCGTCTGGGTGGCGAGGCGTGCGACGAGGATCTCGATGACCACCGCCGAGTCGAGGCCGCTCATCCCGCGGCAATCGAGGTCCGCGGCGGCGATCAGCTTGATGGCCCCGGCGATCTTCTCGCTGCCCAGACGGCGCGACTGCTCGAGAGCCTTCTTGGCGACGAAGGGCGCCGTGCCGAGGACCGCGGCGGCGTCGCGCTCCCCCATGACGTCCTCGCCGTCGAGCGCCAGCATGTTGGCGTAGTGCCCGTGCAGCGTGGCGAGGATCTGCATCGGTGCCAGACCGCCGGCGTCGGAAAGGCGGTGCAGCACGCGCAACGCCGTGCGCGCCTCGCCGCTGTTGATGGCATCGGTCAGGGCGTAGCGCGGCAGGTTGCCCGCCTCGCCCAGATATGGCTCCAGGTCGTCGGCCGAGACGCTCGCCCCTTCTCCGTACGCGGCGCTCAGAGCTGAGAGCATTCCCTCCACCCGGCCCAGGTCCTCGCCCACATGGTCCGTGAGCAGTTCGGTGGCACCCCGGTCGAGATGCACCGGCGCGTCCCGCAGATGCTCGTGGAGCCACGCTTTGCGGTCGCCCGCCTTGCTCGTCGAAACGTCGACGATTTCGCCCGAAGCAGCGATTGCCTTGATGAGTGGGGCGGGGATGGTCCCCCCGCCGGCCACCAGGATCAGCACGGCCGACGGCAGCGGCTCCTGCACGACCTCGACCAGCCGCGGCACGTCCGCTGTGAGCAGCCGACCTGCGTCGCGCACCACGACCACACGCAGATCCACCAAGAATGGTGGGGTCAGGCAGGCGTCGACGATCGCCCCGACGTTCAGCTCGTCGGCTGGCGACCCACCGATCTCCTCGACTACGAGCGCGTGGTCGCGGTCACCGACGACGCTGGCCAGCAACGCGCGCACCTCCTGCGCGACGAGAGAAGCGTCGTCGCCGCGGACGAGAAAAGCCGACGCTCGTACGGTGGCGGTACTCTCGCTCACTCCGCCTCGCTGACTGCGGCCAGAGCATCGCGCGCCCTGCACGTGCGCAGGACGTCGTGGACCCGGACGATGCGGCAGCCCCAGGAGATGCCGAGGGCCGCCGCGCTGATGGAAGCATCACCCCGCTCGGTAATCTCCAAATCCAAGATCTTGCCGAGGAAGGTCTTGTTGGACGCGGAGAGAAGGAGCGGGAACCCGAGCGAGGCCAGGTGCCGCGAGGCACGCAGCAGGGTGAGCGACTGCTCGGCCGTCTTGCCGAGGTCGAGGCCGGCATCGAGCACGATGCGCTCGGCCGGGACGCCGGCGGCGCGGGCTTGGGCGGCGCGCTCGGTGAGGACCGAGGCCACGTCGGCGACGACGTCGTCGTAGTACGGGTCGGGGTCGGCGACGCGGGGCTTCAGCCGGATGTGGGTGATGACGACCGACGCATCGTGTTCGGCCGCCGCCGGCGCGTAGTCCGGGTCGGCCAGGCCGCTGATGTCGTTGCCCATGACCGCACCTTCGGCGTAGGCGGCACGGGCAACCGAGGCGCGCCAGGTGTCGACCGAGACCGGCGTGTCGAAGCGGGCAACGAGGCCGGCGACGACGGGGACGACCCGGTCGAGCTCCTCGGGCTCGGTCACCTCGGGGCCGGGCCCCGCTTTGACGCCACCGACATCGAGGATGTCGGCGCCGTCGGCGACCAGCTGCTCGGCGCGCGCGTAGAGCTTGTCGAGCTCGAAGGTCGCACCCTTGTCATAGAAGGAGTCGGGCGTGCGGTTGAGGATGCCCATCACGAGGGCGCGGTGGGTGAGGTCGTAGCGGCGGCCGGCGAGATCGAGCGTGCGTGCGCTCGGGAGGAACGGGGTGCGCGGCTCGGTGGTGTCGGGTTGGGCCCCGGCGTGGGTGCCCGCAGCCCCGAGGGCCATCAATACAGCCGCGCCGCCAGCGCGCGCCGGTACTCGCTGGTGCGCGGGTCGTCGGCGCCCATGGTCTCGAGCAGATCGACGTACTCCTGGCGCGCGGTGTCGTCGTCGCGCACGCGCTCGAGGAGCTCGTTGAACTTCTCCTCGATCCCCGCGCCGTCCACTGTCGCGGACACATCGACGCCGGCCTCCCGGAGCCGTGCCTCGGCGGCCAGAGCTCGGGTGGCGTCGGTCTCGGGCACGCGTTGGATCAGCGCGAGCGCCTCTGGGGCGTCATCGCGGTCGATGAGCAGCCGCGCCAAGGCCTCGATGGCACCGGAGTGGTCGGGCTCGAGCTCGAGCGCCTTGCGGAGCGACCCCTCGTCGCCGGCGGCCACCAGGTTGTCCGCTTCGCTGGGTGCCGGCGCCAAGCGCTGGATGAACGCCGTCACCTGGGCCTCGGGGACAGCGCCGATGAACTGGTCCACGACCTGGCCGTTGCTGATGGCGAAGACCGCGGGGATCGACTGCACCGCGAACGCCTGGGCGACGCCGGGGTTGTCGTCGACGTTGACCTTGGCGAGCGCGACGGCGCCATCGGTGTCGGCGACCGCCTTCTCGAGCATCGGCCCGAGCGTCTTGCACGGCCCGCACCAGGGCGCCCACAGGTCGACGACGACCGGCACGGTGCTGCTGCGGGTCAGGACCTCTTCTTGGAATGTCTGGTCGGTGACGTCCATTGCGGGTTCGAGGGTACCGGTTGTCCGGGCCTCGTCCTGTCGGCGGGGCCTGCGGAACCGCGTCTGAAGCTGCCGGTGCGCACCGATTAGCGTCGCGACCCGTGTCCCCGGCCCCCGAAGGCATCAACGAGCAGCAGGTCACCAAGTGGATGGCGGACCTGCTGCCCGAACTGCGCCCTCCGCTGACCTTCACCCTCGTCGCCGGCGGCCGGTCCAACCTCACCTTCCGGGTCGAAGACGCCAACGGGCGGGCCTGGGCCCTACGCCGTCCCCCGCTTCACCACGTGCTGCCCACGGCCCACGACATGACGCGCGAGTACCGGCTGATCCACTCGCTGGGCCCGGTCGGCATCCCGGTCCCCGTGGCGTACGGGCTCTGCACCGACGAGGCGGTCAACGAGCGCCCCTTCTACGTGATGGAGTTCGTGGAGGGACACATCCTGCGCAGCGCGCCCGAGGCCGAGGAGGCCTTCGACAAGGCCACACGGCACGCCGTGGGCGACCACATGGCCGACACGCTCGCCGCGTTGCACGACGTCGACCCCGACGCGGTCGGGCTAGGGGACCTGGGTCGCCACGAGGGGTATATCGAGCGGCAACTCAAGCGCTGGCGTGGGCAGTACGACCAGATGCAGGTCGAGGGGGTCGACCACGGCGATCTGGTCGACCGGGTCAGCGACGAGCTGGCCCGGCGCATCCCGAAGCAGCAGCGCACCTCCGTCGTACACGGCGACTACCGCATGGACAACGTCGTGCTGGCCGACGACGGCCGGGTGCGGGCCATCCTCGACTGGGAGATCTGCACGCTGGGCGACCCGCTCGCCGATCTCGGACTGCTGATGGTCTACTGGGCGGACCCCACCGACGAGATGGCCGTACTGGGGCTCTCGCCGACGACGGCGCCCGGGTTCTCGACCCGGGCGCAGGTGCTCGAGCGCTACGGCTCGGTGTCGGACCTCGACATTTCCGAGGTGGGCTACTACGTCGCCTTCGGCTACTGGAAGCTCGGCTGCATCCTCCAGGGCGTGTACGCGCGCTACGTCGCCGGCGCCGGCGCCGGCGACAAGGGCAGCGTGGACTCGTTCCCCGCGCAGGTGGGACACCTCTTCGAGATGGCCGAGCAGTCGCTGGAGTCGGTGCCGTGAGCCCGGAGGGCCCCGGAATGACCGAGATCTTCGAAGTCAACGGCGAACCTGCCCTGCACGACCCGGTGCTGGTGGTCGCGCTGGAGGGCTGGGTCGACGCCGGGCTCGGCTCGACGACGGCGATCGCCGCGCTGCTCGGGCGGGGCCCGACGGAGGCGATGGTCACCTTTAACGGCGAGCACTTCTTGGACCAGCGGGCGCGGCGGCCCGTGGCGCGGATCGTGAACGGCGTGACCACCGAGCTGACCTGGCCGCGCACCGTGGTGCGCCTGGGCACCGACGAGGAGGGGCATGACATCTTGTTCCTCGTCGGCCCCGAGCCGGACTTCCACTGGCGCGCGTTCACCGACGCCGTGGTCGGCCTGGCCCGCTCGTGGCGCGTGCGCATGGTCGTCGGGCTCGGCGCCTTCCCCGCTCCGGCGCCGCACACGCGCCCGGTCCGGCTGGCGGCGACGGCGCCGGAGGGCTCGTCGCACCTCATCGAGCAGGTGGGGATCGTGCAGGGCGAGCTCGAGGTGCCGGCGGGGGTCTTGTCGGCGCTCGAGATGGCGTTCGGGGCGGCGGGGACGCCGACGGTGAGCCTGTGGGCCCGCGTCCCGCACTACGTCGCGGCCATGCCGTTCCCCGAGGCGAGTGCCGCGCTGCTCGACGGGCTGGCGGGCGTGGCGGGTTTGACGATCGACTCCTCGGCGCTGCGGCGGGCGGCCGACAGCTCGCGCCGCCAGGTGGACCAGCTGATCTCGGACAACGAGGAGCACCAGGCCATGGTGCGCAAGCTCGAGGAGAACATCGACGCCTCGGAGGGCAACGCGATGGGTGTCGAAGAGATGCCCTCGGGCGACGAGATCGCGGCCGAGCTGGAGCGCTTCCTCCGCGGCGAGGAACAGTAGAGACTTGGGAGGACACGCGCAATGAAGATCGACGGCGGCATCGGCTTCTCCCCCGCCGGGGTGGCCGAGGAAGCGGCGAAGGCGGAGGCGAGCGGCTACGACGGCGTGTGGTCGGCCGAGACGAGCCACGACCCGTTCCTCCCGATCGCGATCGGGGCGGGCGCGACCGAGAAGCTCGAGTTCGGCACTGGTATCACGGTGGCCTTCGCCCGCAACCCCATGACGCTGGCCGTGCTGGCCAACGACCTGCAGCTCCTGACCAAGGGCCGCTTCATGATGGGAATGGGCAGCCAGATCAAGCCGCACATCACGAAGCGCTTCTCCATGCCGTGGTCGCACCCGGCGCCCCGTATGCGCGAGATGATCCTCGCCATCCGGGCGATCTGGAAGACGTGGGAGACCGGCGAGAAGCTCGACTTCCGCGGCGAGTTCTATACGCACACCCTCATGACGCCGTTCTTCAACCCGGGCCCCAACCCGCACGGCAACCCCAAGATCCTGCTGGCGGGCGTCGGTGAGCACATGACCGAAGCGGCGGGCGAGGTGGGCGACGGCTTCCTGGTCCACGGGTTCACGACGGAGCGCTACCTGCGCGAGAAGAGCCTGCCGGCGTTGGAGCGGGGCGCCGCCAAGGCGGGCAAGACCCGTCGCGACCTGACCGTGTCGTACCCGGGCTTCGTCGTGACGGGAGCGACCGACAAGGAGGTCGAGGCGGCGGACCAGGCCGTGCGCCAGCAGATCGCGTTCTACGGCTCCACGCCCGCCTATCGACCGGTCCTCGAGCTGCACGGCTGGGGCGACCTCCAGCCCGAGCTCAACACGCTCTCCAAGCGCGGTGAGTGGGTGAAGATGGGCGAGATCATCGACGACGACGTCTTGAACGCCTTCGCCGTGGCGGCTCCTCTCGACAAGGTGGCGGCGGAGGTTCGGTCCCGGTTCGGCGACGCCGTCGACCGCTTCAGCTTCTACGCGCCCTACAAGGTCGACGCGGAGGCGTGGAAGGAAGTGCTGGCGGGCTTCAAGGACTGAGGACGGCGAGACGCTCGTCCACGTCGGCCGGCGGGTGTCGACCGGAGCTACCTGATCCAGACACGAGCCTGACTAGACGTTGATCGTTGGCTGAGACACCCGGTCTTCATGTCGATGAGCCGTATACAGGCTTGCCATTGTGGATTTGGCCGAATTCCACAACACGACCCTTGTATTTTCCGAATTCCACAACCTTTAGCTTGTGCAATTCCCGGTTACTCACAAGTCCGAGCCCATATACG
>DATMMN010000212.1:0-11078 GCA_035569675.1 Acidimicrobiales bacterium
GGAGGCCGATCCGAACGCTGAGCCGAGGGCTAGGCGAGGCCGACCGGCTCGGGGGCCCCGCCCTGGACCACCGGATTCTCGAGCTCTCCCACTCCCTCGATCGCGATGCGCACGACGTCGCCGTCCGCCAGGAACCGGGGCGGGTTGAACCCGGCGCCGACACCCGCGGGCGTGCCGGTTGCGATGATGGTGCCGGGCTCGAGCGGGAACGCCGTCGTGAGGTACTCGATCATCTCGGCGCAGCCGAAGATCAGGTCGGCGGTCGACGAGTCCTGGCGCCGCTCGCCATTGACCCAGGTACGGATCCCGAGTTGTCCGGGGTCACCGACCTCGTCACCGGTCACCAGCTCGGGCCCACACGGCGCGTGGCTGTCGAACGACTTGCCCATCGTGAAGGTCGGCGTGCGCCACTGCCAGTCGCGCGCGCTGACGTCGTTGATCACGGTGTAACCCGCTACGACCTCGAGGGCTCGGGAGGCGGGCACGTTTTGACATCGTGGGCCGATCACCAATGCGAGCTCGCCCTCGTAATCGACGGCGTCGGACACCGTCGGCAGCACGATCGGGTCGCCCGGCCCGGCGATCGCCGTGCGCTGCTTGTTGAACCAGTACTGCCACTCGGGCGGCTCGCGTCCCATCTCGGCGACGTGGGCGCGGTAGTTCATGCCGATGGCGAGGATGGCGGGCGGGTCCGGGACCGGCGCATGCAGTGTCACCTCCGCCCGGGCGTGACGTGGGGCAGGGCCCGACTCGGCGGCCCGGACCTGCTCCAGGGCGCGGGGGCCGAGAGCGAGCAGCTCGCGCATGGTCCTAGGGAGGCCGGTGGAGCGGTCGCTCAGATCGACGATCTCGTCGCCGAGCACGAGGCCGGGACGGGCCGGCCCACCGGGAGTCGAGAAGCTGACGAGGCGCATAGCCTCCTGGCTTAGCCCAACTCGGTCTTGTATTTCTCCCAGTTCTTCGTGGCGTGCCGCGCCACCACGGCCCCGACGACCTCGACCGCCCCGAACACGATGGCCATGATGCCGATGAAGACGACCAGGGCCGTGATCGGTGCACCGGGATGCCGGATGCAGAGGAAGCCCAACGCCACCGCGATCACGCCACGGATCAGGTAGGCCCACCAGTAGGGCAGCTGGTGGAAGCGGAGCGACGAGATGATGTCGAAGATGCCCAGCACCAGGAAGGTCCAACCGATGAGGACGGCGATGATGAAGATCGTGATGTGCGGCCAGACAAAGCCCACGATGCCGGCGCCGACCCAGAGCACTCCGAAGACGAGGTGCAACCAGCGCTGACGCGCCATCCTGATCGACCCGATGATCTCGAATACGCCGCCAGCGATGAAGAAGGCGCTCGCGAAATAGATGACCGCGTACACGGTGGCGTGACGCCAGCTGATCACGAGGAAGCCGAAGAGCATGGAGAGGATGCCGCCGACCAGGTACCAGCCCCACATCTTCTGGAGCTGGGTGCTGACTGCGTCACCGACCGCGATGTCGTCTTCGGTGAGTACGTACGTCATGCTGTCCCTCCTTGGCGAGTAGGAGTGCAGTTACGCCCCTTTTTCCAGGGTATCCCCGGGTTTCGCTGAATTAGTGGATGCAGGCGCGCAGCGCGTCCAACGCCCGGGCGCCCCAAGCTGCGCCTGCAGCGACCCACTGGGCCGGGTGTTCGAGAACCTCGTCGGCCTCGGCCCACAGTGCAGCCTCGACGGGGTCGAGCGTGGCGCGCACCTCGGCGAGCGAGTCCGGGTCGCCCTCGACGTGCCGGCGCACGGTGTCGGCGGCCCGCCACAACTCCTCGCTCGAGAGCTCGAAGGGGACGAACGGCGGCGGTCCGGCAACGCTGCGCGGGAACGCCGGGACGAAGATGCTGGCGCACGGGCTCCCCGGCGCAATCCAGACCCGCAACGGCGCACCGTCAACGACGGCGTCGGGTAGCTCGGCGATCATCGACGCGGCGGTCACGTAGCGGTCGCGTACGTGCATGCACACGCTGACGCCGTCGAAGTAGGGCCCGATTCGGCGAGGCGGGGGCGTCACCGGGCCGCGCGAGCCCGGGGTACCCCAAGGTCCGGTCCCGTGGTCGCGTAGGTGGGCCGCGGTGGCGGCCGGCGTCAGCCCGCCGGGAGGAGTCGAGTCGAGAAAGGCGCGGCTGGCCGCCAGACGGACATCTGCGTAGCCGGTTGGCTCGGAGGGGTCACGGAAACGACCGAAGTCATCGCCTGGGGCGAGGCGGCGCGACGAGCTTGTCCACTCGGTGCCGAGCGTGATGCGGTTGGAGATGGCGGTGCCACCGGCGAATGGCGCAGCGACCCAGTCGCGCCCGGCGGTCTCGAGGACGACTGCGGAGGTCGGGTCCGCCACGAGGAACGAGGAGTCGTAGGCCTCGTCGTGCGTGGCATCCCCGATCCCACCTTGGCCGCAGTCGTCAAGGAGCCCGGTCATGACTTCCACGGCTTCGGCTGCGTTGCGGGCGCGCTCGAGCCCTAGACGCACCAGGTCCATGCCGATCAGCGCGGGCGCGGCCGCCGACGCGTCGTGGGTCGTCGCCACGCGTTGGTTGCCGATGGCCACGCCGTGCTCGTTGACGCCGTGCTCGGCGCCCCACAACCAGGTCGGGCAAGACAGCAGGGCGGCATGGGCGCCGGTGTCCCCGATGGTGAGGTACTGGGTACGCAGCGAGCACCCTGCCGAGGACCGGCGGCCGAAGGGCCAGGTGATCTGAGGCTCACCCGGCGGGCGATCCGAGTTCTTGGCGAACACCATGCCCGAGGGCCCCCGCGCACAGAGGGTGTCGCACATGGTCGCAGTGTAGGGAGGTGGGTATCGTGGGCCGCATGCAGCCTCACGCGGTCCTGTCACCAGACGAGATCAACTTGTCGGACATGGAGTTCTGGGCCCGGCCCTGGGACGAGCGGGAGGGCGCCTTCCAGACGCTGCGGCGCGAGCGCCCGATGCCGTTCTTCGAAGAGCCCGAGATCCCCGAGGCGCTGTCCTACGTCGTGCCCCGGGGGCCGGGGTACTACGCGTTGACGCGCCACGCCGACATCTCGGAAGCGAGCCGGCACCCCGAGATCTTCCAGTCGGGTGCGGGGGCCACCTCGATGATCGACATGCCCGAGGAGATGCTCGACTTCTTCGGCTCCATGATCAACATGGACAACCCGCGCCACGCCCGGCTACGCCGCATCGTGTCGGCGGCGTTCAACCCGCGCATGATCAAGTCGATCGAGGACCGCATCGATTTCCAGGCCAATGACGTCATCAACCGGGTGGTCGACCAGGGCGGGTGCGACTTCGTGGTCGAGGTCGCGGCGCGGCTGCCGCTCGAGATCATCTGCGACATGATGGGTATCGCGCCGGCCGACTACGACACCGTCTTCAACGCGTCCAACGTCATCCTGTCCAACGGCGACCCCGAGTACGTGCCCGAGGGCACCGACCCCATGGTGGCCTTCATGACGGCGGCCCAGCAGCTGAACATGCTGATGCTCGACATGGCCGCGCATCGCAAAGAGCACCCGACCGACGACGTCGTCTCTGCCCTGGTGAACACGAACGTCGACGGCGAGGCGCTCACTGACACCGAGATCGCGGCGTTCTTCATCCTGTTGGTCGTCGCGGGCAACGAGACCACCCGCAACGCGATCAGTCACGGCCTCCTGGCCATGACCCAGTACCCCGACCAGCGCGCGCTGTGGCAGGCCGACCCCGGGCTGATCGCGGCGACCGGCGTGGACGAGGTCGTGCGTTGGGGGTCGCCGGTGATCTGGATGCGGCGCACCGTCGCCTCCGACACCGTGCTCGGCGGAACGGAGTTGGCCGAGGGCGCCAAGGTGATCATGTTCTACAACTCGGCCAACCGCGACGAGGAGGTGTTCGAGGACCCCTTCGTCTTCGACGTGCGCAGGGATCCCAACCCGCACATCGGCTTCGGCGCGGCGGGACCCCACTTCTGCCTCGGCGCGCACCTGGCCCGCCAGGAGATATCGGTGATGTTCCGCCAGCTGTTCGAGCGGCTCCCCGACATCGAGGCGGTCGGCGAGCCCGACCGGTTGCTCTCGCCATTCATCAACGGCATCAAGCACCTCGACTGCAAGTTCACGCCCGCCAACGCCGGCTGAACGCGGGCCTCAGGGCTTGGGGGCGGCGTCCTCGGGCGGGGTCTGGGCGAACTCGTCGTAGGCGGCCAGCGCTCGGGGGCCCCATACGGTGGCCGGCCCGCCGTTCATGTTGATGGCGACGCCGATCGCCTCTGCCACCTGCTGACGGGACGCGCCGCGCTGCGCGGCGCCGCGGGCGTGAGCGACGATGCAGCCGTCGCACTCACGGGTGATGGAGCAGGCCAGGGCGATGAGCTCCTTGGTGGCGGCCGGCAGCGCGCCGTCGGTCATGACCGCTGTGCCGAGTGCGTGGTAAGCGGCCATCACGTCGGGAATGGCCTCGCGTAGCGAGCGGTAGGGGACGCGGAGGTCCTCCTGGATCTGGTGGTAGGGCGCATGCTCCATGCCGGCATGCTGGCACGCGGGCTGGCTCAGCCGCCGCTTGCGGACTTCGGCCCTCGGTTACGAACCTCCTCGACCGCCGTCATGGCGGCGCGCAGCTCATCGATCCATTCGGCCTCGTGCTGCTCGACCAGGCGGACGCACCACGCCAGCGCCTCGCTGCGGCTGCGCGCGACCCCGGCGTCGATCAGCGTGTCGAGCACACGACGGTCGCTCATGCGCAGCCGGGTCATCACCGGCACGCCGGTCGTGGTGAAGTGGATCTTGGTGCTGCCGCACTCGGCGCCCCAGGACACGGCCCGGCGGAAGGCAGGTTGGGCCTCGTCGGCAATGCGCATACGGGCCCCGCGGGTGTCCTCGCGGAAGCCGGCAATGCGCGCCTGCTCGGCCACCTTGACCTCGTCTTCCGGGGTCCCGGCGGGCAGCGAGGGCGGGGCCAGGGCACCGACGACGAGGATCTCGTCGCCGTCGATCTCGATCGTGGGGCTCCCCTCGTACCAGCCCTCGGGCACCCGCCCGGCGAACCAAGCGCCGATCAGGCGCTCCTGCTCCGGGCCCGAAGGGGGCGCCGTCGCCGAGCGGCGCCGGCCCCGGGCGGGCCCACGGCGCCCTCTGTGCATCTCTTCTTCGTTCATACTTACGAGATTACACGATTACTTATTCTCGCGCAAGAGCGGGAACCGCCCGTACCGGGAGAGCCACAGATAGAGAGGACAACATGCGCCGGACGGCACGGCCGGGAGCTGTGGTCCCGGCGGGCGGCAGGCTCAGCTGTGAGCCTTGCGCTCGCGCAGGGTGATGGCACGGCGGGGGCAATCCCTGGCGGCGCGCCGGGCGACCTCGACGAGCTCGGGCGGGAGCGGCGTGCCGTCGACGATGGGATAGCCCCACTCGTCGAGCGTGATGGCCTCGGGCAGCAGCTCGGCGCAGAAGCCGTAGGCGTCGCAGGCGACGGGGTCGATGACGACTCGGATCACGCGACGGCCGTCCCGAGCGAGGAGGGGAACCGGAGCTGGGTGGGGCGGTCGGCGTGGGGGCACGGCGCACCATCCGCGTGGACCCGCACGTCGGCGGCGAACACGCTCAGCGCGCTGCGGACCAGCTGCACGGCACCGTCGGGATGCCGGCACGCTCCACGCCCATTGACCTCCTGCAGCCGGCGGTCGAGGCGGGCCGTCAGAGCGACGTCGACGCGACCCCGGGCGAGCCGGGCCAAGTCGTCCGCGACGGCCGGGAGGCCGTAGACACAGGGGCCGCACTGCCCGGCGCTTTGTCCGGCGAGGTAGTGCGCGATGCGTGCCGACTCCGCGAGGCCGCACGCGTCGGGGCCGAGGACGACCACGACGCCGACGCCGGCGCTCGAGCCGACGGCCCGCAGTGAGAGCGATGCGTAGGGCGTCGCGAAGTGCTCCGGCGCGACCCAGGCGCCGCCGTACCCGCCCACGAGGAGCGCCTGTGGCGTTTGGCGTGGCGTGGCCCGCCGGGCGATGTCGATCACGGGCGTCCCCCGGTCCACCTCCACCACGCCGGGGTTCTCAACGGCGCCCGAGATGGTGACGAGGCAGGTGCCCGGGTCCTCGATAAGGCCGTGGGACCGGAACGCGTCAGGGCCGCTCCGGGCGATCATGGCGACGTGGGCCAGCGTCTCGGCGTTGTGCACGAGTGCGGCTTGCCGACCGATCCGCAACGCCATCCCCTTGTCCGGGCGGAACGCCGGCAGCGACGCGCCCGACTCGAGCCAGGTGGCGAGCGCCGACTCCTCCCCCGCCACGAAGCGATCGGGCGGCCGGACGAGTGTCTCGGGGGTGGGCGCGTGTTGAGTGTTGGCACGCTCGGCCATCGCGGTTGCGACGGCGGCGGCGACGTGGTCGCGGCCCTCGGGGACGCAGACTGTGACCTGACGGGCGCCGGCGGCGGCAGCCATCAGCTGTGCCCCGTCCAGCACGAGGTGGGGTGAGCGGATGAGCAACAGCTTGTCCTTGTCGCTGGCCGGCTCCCCTTCCATGCCGTTGACGACAACGACGCCGCGGCCGCCCGCTCCGTGCGCGACGGCGAGCTTGATGGCCGCGGGAAACCCGCCGCCGCCCCGGCCGGGCAGGCCGGATGCCTCGAGCACCGAGACGAAGTCCTCGCGCCAGGTGCGCGGCGCCTTGCTCGGGAGCGGTACGGGGCCGAGTGCAGCGACGTGGCCGGACAGATCGGTGGGGTGGCCGAGAATCCGGTACCGCTTCGTCTCGGGCAGGGTCTCGCTCGCGTTAACCACGGCGTGACCAGACCTTCGTGTGCCCACCCAGCTGAAGGTGTTTGGGCGGCAAGCCCGGGACCGACGCATGGGCGGTGCGGGCGCTCGCCTGCCGGGAGGCGGCGCGCAGTCGCCATCCGAGCGCAGCGGCAACGGAGAGGCCGCAGACGATCCCGAGGACGATCACCCATCCCTCGCCGGCGTCGGTGCCCATCCCGAAGGTGTGCGCCAGGGCGACGGGCCAGCTCAGGTAGGCCAGCCAGTGCACCGCGCGCCATGTGGCGGGCCGCATGCGCTCACGCAGGAGGCTGGTGACGAACACCGCGATCATCAGGTCCAGAGCGACAGCGCCGAGCCCGACCCAGAAACCCTGGTACTTCGAGCTGAACGGGATCACGACTGCGGCCCAGCTGATGTTGACGAAGGTGTCCATCACACTGGTGAGGACGTGGAGGCCGAGGAACACGACGGAAAGGATGGAGATCCGGCGGTGCATCTCCTGCTGGGCGAAGCCGGGCCAGTTGCGCGCCCGCGCCCTGGTGGTCGTCGTCAGGCCGAACACCATGGTGAGGGTGAGCAAGACCAGCGCCATCAAACCGGTGGCGCGGGTGGCGTACCAGAGTGCGGTCGAGTTCATGCCGCCTGCTCCAGGGGCCATCCGTTGACCGAGAAGACCTCCCCGTCGGCCCGGACCAACCGTACCGACTGTTCGAAACCGGCCAGCTTGGCGAGCGCCTCGGGACCCCAGACGACGGCGGCCGTCGTGACGACGTTGGCCTCGACGCAGCTCGCGCCGGTGGCGGACACGAGGACCCAGTAGAGCGGGACACTGTCGCCGGTTTGCGGGTCGAGGATGTGATGGACCTCGCGATCGCCGGCCTTCCACGCCCGCACCGCGGTGGCCGAGCTGGCCAGCCCACCGCGGGTGATCGCCACGACCTGGTCGACCGCGCCGGCGAAGGCGGAGGCGGACGACTCCCGCGCGATGCCCACCGCCCAGCCGCCGGCGGGCGGACCGCCTGCGACCGCGACGTCACCGCCGAGGCTCACCAGCACACCGCTGCCGACGGTTCGCGCGATGCGCGCCGCCGAGCGGTCGGCGGCGAACGCCTTGGCGGTCGAGCCGAGGTCGAGCCGGACGCCGCGGGGGATGCGGACGGTGCTATCGGAGGGATTGAGCTGCACGTGCGCGTAGCCCGCCACGGAACCCAGGGCTCGCGGTGGCTCGGCGGGGCGCGTCAGCACCTCGTCGAGGTCGACGTCGTAGCCCAGCGCGGCGATGGCGTTGCCGATGGTCGGGTCGACCGCGCCGCCGGTGCGCTCGGCGGCGTCGACCGCCACGCGCAACGCCTCGAAGAGAAGGGGACCCACCTGCACCGTGGCACCGGCGTGCGCGTGGACGGTTTGGAGCTCGGAGTCGGGGCGGAAGCGGCTGCACGCCCGGTCGATCTCCTCGAGATCGGCGGCCAACAGGCGGGCGGCCTCGTCGGCGACGTCGGTGTCCTGCACCACGACCGTCGCCGTCGTCCCGATGGCGCGGAACGACCGCGTGGTCAGGTGCGGACCGCCGTGATGTCCATCCGGAATCATCGGCCCGAGCCGCCGGACGTCACCGAGGGCTTCTGCGAACTGGTGCTGGGTGAGAACGACGAGGAGCCGCTGTTGCCGGTGTTGCCGGTGGAGGAGCTCCCGCTGTTGCCGGTATTGCCCGAAGAGCCCGTCGTGCCGGTGGACCCTCCGGTCGACTGACCGGTGGTGGTGGTGCTGGCTGCACTCTTGCCCGGGTGCTCGTGCGCGATCACGATGCCGATACCCACCGTCGCGCCCGTGGTGGCGAAGAGGGCGACACGGGTCAGGGTGCGCAGGCGGGCGCGGGCTTGGTCTCTGCTCGCGCCGGCGTTCGGATCTTTCTGGGGTGACATGTCTCTGCACGGACCTCTGCTCGGGGACGACTCCATGGGACCACGGCGACTTCGGCCCAGTTGCAAAGCCCGCTGTGGGCCTGCTGTGACTTCCAGCCTCCGCGCCCCACCGAAAAATACCCATCCGCCGCTACGATCACGCCGCGGCCCCCGGCGAGGAAGCGGGCGTCGTCGAGGGAGGGCTATGACCGGGGTGAACACGGTGCTGGGACCCACCGAGGGGTCGCAGCTGGGCCGCACCCTGATGCACGAGCACATCTTCGTGTTGAGCCCCGAGATCGAGAAAACGACCGAGGAATGGGAGGAGTCCGCCCAGGTAGCCCGCGCCGTCGAGAAGCTCCGCGAGCTGAAGGCACACGGGATCGACACCCTCGTCGACCTGACCGTCATCGGCTTGGGCCGCTACATCCCGCGGATCGCAGAGATCGCGGGGGCGGTCCCCGAGATCAACGTGGTCGTCGCAACCGGCGTGTACACCTACAACGACGTCCCGCTGTACTTCCACTTCCGCGGGCCGGGCACCATCTTGGGGGGGCCCGAGCCGATGGCGGATCTCTTCGTCCGGGAGATTCGCCAAGGGATCGGCGAGACCGGCGTCCGCGCCGGCATCTTGAAGTGCGCCTCGGACCGGCCCGGGATCACGCCCGGCGTGGAACGCGTGCTGCGCGCGGTCGCCCAGGCGCACCGGGCCACCGGGGTGCCGATCACGACACACACCCCGACCCCGCCTGAGCCGTGGGGCCTCGAGCAACAGCGGGTCTTCAAGGAAGAGGGTGTGGACCTCTCGCGCGTCGTGATCGGTCACAGCGGCGGCACCGTGAACACGGACTACCACCTCAGCCTCATCGACAACGGGTCGTATCTCGGCTTCGACCACTTCGGGATCCCGGGCATCACGCTCGAGGACAGGGTCGACGCGGTGGCGCGCTTGTGTACCCGGGGTTACGCGGAGCGGATCGTGCTGTCGCACGACGCGATGTGCTTCGTCGACTGGTTCCCTCGGTCGGTGATGGACGCCACCCAGACCTGGCACTGGACGTACATCTCGGACGAAGTCCTGCCCGCCATGCGCGAGCGCGGCATCGGCGAGGACGACATCACCACCATGCTCGTGGACAACCCGCGGCGGATCCTGGAGGGCGGCGAGCCCTACTGAGGCCATGACCCTCCTCCAGACCGAGCTCCTCGCCGAGCTGGCCACTGCCTTCCCGGACGAGATTGCCTGGCGCAACGTCGCCGACGGCACGTCCATGACGCTGGGCCAATGGCACCGGCGTTCCAACCAACTGGCCCGGGGCCTGCGGGACCACGGTGTGACGAAGGGCGAACGGGTCGCGCTGCAGATCGGGCAGGACGAACCGCTCGAATGGCTGGTCTCCTACGTCGCCATCCACAAGACCGGCGCAGTGGCCGTCCCGCTGCTGTCGCGACTGGGCGCGGGTGAGCTGGCGCGCGTCCTGCAGCACGCCGGTGCGTCCGTCGCCCTGTGCGGCGGCGCCACCGCTGAAACCCTGCGGCGGTCGGTGCCGAACGTCTTCTCGACGTCGGACGAGACTTGGAACCGGCTGCTGTCGCCTGACGACAGTGAACTGCAGGTCGCGATGGCAGCGGACGACGTGGCCGACGTCATGTACACGTCGGGCACCACGGGAGCGCCCAAGGGTGTCGTGGTGGCTCACGGCAGTCTCTCCACCACCGAGCGCGTGCCCGATCACTGGCTCGGGCTCAGCTTCCTCACCGCGTCTCCGTTCGCGACGACAAGCGGTTCTTTGCTGGTGTGCGGACCTCTGCGGGGAGGCCTCAGCGGATCCTTCCTCCCCCGCTTCGACCCCGAACGGTGGATGGCCGCGGTGGAGCGGGACCGACCGGTTGCGTGCTTTCTCGTCCCCGCCATGGTGGAGTTGATCGTCGGTTCCCAGGGCTTCGCCTCGGCCGATCTCTCGAGCCTGGCCGTCGTGAATGTGGGCAGCGCGCCGATCGCGCCGACCACCCTCCAACGATTCGGCGCCGGGCTCGGCCGCGCCGAGATCCTCTGCGGGTACGGCATGACGGAGTTCGGTGCCGTGACCGCCACGCCGATGGGCGACGGCGGTCGCCATCTCGGCTCGGTCGGCCTCCCCCTCCCCGGCGTCGAGGTCCGCGTCGTCGATGCAGAGGACGAAGATGTGCCACGGGGCGCGGTGGGCCAGGTGGCCATCGGCGGCACGCGGCGGCCGCGGTCGTACCTCGACGATCGCAACGGGACGGATCGGACATGGGTGGGCGGCTGGCTGTTGAGTGGCGATCTCGGCTACCTCGACGCGGACGGGCATCTCTGGATCGTCGGGCGGCAAAAGGAGATGATCATCAGGGGCGGGCACAACGTGGTGCCGGGCGAAGTGGAGGCCGCACTCTTCGAATACCC
>DATMMN010000213.1:0-8358 GCA_035569675.1 Acidimicrobiales bacterium
CTCTAACGGGCAGTCGACGACGACCACGCTGGCGAGTGCACCGGGACCCGTCGCCGCGGCGGAGGTCGCCGCGTGCCGGTCCGACGTGTTGGACGTGCAGACCGCGCTCGCCGCGTACCAGGCCTCGAACGGGTCGTACCCCACCCTGCGGGCCGCCTGGAGCGCCGCCTCCTACCCGACCAACTTCGCGCCTCTCACGAACGCGCCGGCGCCGGGTCCCTTCCTCAAGATGCCGCCGGGCGACAACCACTACGTGATCCTGTGGGACTCCTCGGGTCACATCTGGGTCGAGCCGCCGGGCACCTTCTCCCGCACCTACGACGCGGCGAACGACTTCACCAACCCCTCCACCTGCGCCCGGGTGGCCCGCTGAGGGCTGCCCGGCCCGAGCGAACCTGGCCGGGCGGTCGTACACTCTGAGTTCCGAGAGCCAGTCAGGCCCGGTGTCTGCACAGGGGAGGGACCAGGTGCCACACGACCCGACCGCCATCCGCAACGTTGCCCTCGTCGGGCATCACGGTGCGGGCAAGACCACCTTGGCCGAGGCGCTGCTGGCGGTCACCGGGGCCATCGCACGGCGGGGATCCGTGGAGAAAGGCACCACGGTCATGGACTTCGAGCCCGAAGAGGTGGCGCGCCAGCTCACCATCTCGACCAGCCTCGCCCCCTTCACGGTGAACGGGGTCAAGGTGAACCTGTTGGACACGCCGGGCTACGCCGACTTCGCCAGCGAGATGGTGACCGCGTTGTCCAACGTGGACCTGGCCGTGGTCGTGGTGAGCGCCACCGACGGCGTCCAAGCCCAGACCGAGGACGCCTGGCGGGCGGCTGCCCGCCTCGGCGTGCCCCGGGTCGTCGTCGTCAACAAGCTGGACCGGGAGCGGGCGGACTTCGACCGGACGCTGGCGCAGATCCGGGACACCTTCGGCGCCGGCGTGGCACCGGTCGAGCTGCCCATCGGCCACGAGACCGAGTTCCACGGCGTGATCGACCTGCTCGACGACACGGCGACCCACTACGACAACCCGACCGCGGCCGGAGCCGTCGACGGGTCCGTGCCGCCGTCGGGGCACGAGGGGCCCATCCCCGAAGAGCTGGTGGACGAGGAGCACGCCGTCCACGAGCAGCTCGTCGAGGGGATCGTCGTCGGCGACGACGATCTGATGGAGCGCTACCTCAACGGCGAGACGCTCGACTATGCGGAACTCGAGAAGAGCCTGGCCGGCGGCGTGGCCTCGGCCAGTGTGTTCCCGGTGCTGTGCTGCTCGGCCGCGAGCGGCGTGGGAGTGGACCGGCTGGCCCGCCTCATCGAGGAGCTGTGCCCGACCCCGGCCTCGCGGCCGGCCGTGTTGGCCGCGGCAGGCACCGAGACCGTCGAGATCCCCTCGGACCCGAGCGGGCAGACCGTTCTCACCGTGACTAAGACCTACAACGACGGCCACACCGGCAAGATGTCGCTCTGCAAGGTGATCTCGGGCACCCTGCAGCCCGACGCGGTGCTGGTGAACACGCGCACCCGCGAGGAGGAGCGCCTGCACGCGCTCCAGAGCATCGCTGGGCACGCCACCGCGCCGGCCACGACCGTCGCCGCGGGGGACTTCGTGGCGGTGCCGCGCCTCAACGGGACCAGGACGGGTGACACCCTCGCCCCCAAGGGCCAGCCGATCTCGGTCCCCGCACCCGAACTGGCGGAGCCGGCGCTGCAGGTCGCGGTGAAGCCGGCCACGCGGGCCGACGACGACAAGCTCATGTCGGCGTTGCAAAGGCTCTGCGACGAGGATCCTGCCCTGACGGTGAGCCGCGACGACGAGACGCACCAGACGATCCTCGGGGTGAGCGGCGAGGTGCATCTCGGCGTGACGTTCGAGCGTCTCGAGCGCAAGTGCAACGTCCACGTGGAACGCGAGGAGCTGCGCATCCCCTACCGCGAGACCATCACGAGGGCGGCGGCCGCCGAAGGCAAGCACAAGAAGCAGTCGGGCGGCCACGGACAGTTCGGCGTGTGCCACCTTCGCCTCGAGCCGCTCGCACGCGGCGAGGGTTTCCAGTTCCACGACGAGGTGGTGGGCGGGGCCATCCCCCGCCAGTACATCCCGGCGGTGGAGAAGGGTGTGCGCGAGACGTTCGCCCTGGGCGGCCTCTACGGCTACCCCGTCGTGGACGTGTCGGTGACGGTGGACGACGGCAAGGCCCACTCGGTCGACTCGAACGAGGTCAGCTTCAAGATGGCGGCGGCGCAGGCCGTCAAGGCGGCGATGGCGGAGGCGGGCCCGATCGTGCTGGAGCCGGTCAGCAAGCTCGTCGTGACCATCCCCGACGACTGCCAGGGCGACGTGCTGGGCGATCTCAGCTCACGAAGGGCGAGGATCGTGGGCACCGACCAGGCGGACCACGAGGGCTACCAGACGGTGACGGCGACGGTGCCGACGGCCGAGATCACCCGCTACGCGGTGGACCTGCGCGCGCTCACCGGCGGGCGCGGCTCGTTCTCGGCGACCCACGAGCGCTACGACGCCGTGCCCGAGCACCTCATGTCGTCGATTCCCAAACTCGAGGGGTAGCTACCCGCGCGTCCGAAGGCGACGCCGGCCTGTCCGCGGCGCTTCGCCTCAGCGGCCCAGCCGCAGCCAGCGAACGACCCGCACAAGATTGGACCCGCCCAGGACGACCCCGACGAGGGCAAACGGGACACCCCGCTTGTCGCTCGTCGCGTTACGCAGACGTTGGAGCGCGAGCAAGCCCAGCGCCATTCCCAGGAACGATTCGACCTGGACACCGAGCAGGCGGCGGAAGGCGCGAGCCCTCGTCGGATCCCAATCGACGCGAAGACGGAACAGCGAGATAAATCCCATGATCGAGGCGCCGGCGGCGGCGAGGGCCAGACCGGTGGCACCGCGAAGCTCTTCGGCGCTGAGCGCCTCGCCGGTTCTCGGGCTTGGTTCGTCCTCCTCGACAAGCGTCGCAGCCGGGTCCGATTCCGCTCCACTCATCCAGGGCTCCTCTCGTCGCCGTGCCCACCGGCTCTGCCTTCTTCTTCGATGGCGGCGAGCGCCGCCTCCAGACTGACATAAACGTGCTGCTGATTGATCTGGTCGAACAACTCGTAGCGATGAAGAAGCAGCTGCAACCGGGTCCGGAGTTCCACGAAGACCAGATGGGCACCCCGGGCGTTGAGCTCCAGGTCCAATTGCTCGAGCATCTGTGCCGCGGACACGTCGATGTCGGTGATGGCCTCGCTCTCGATCACGACCCAAGTCACCGGGCGCGAGGCCACGACACGGCGAACCTGCGTCCGGAAGGACGAGCAGTTGGCGAAGAAGAGCGGCGCTTCCCATCGGTACACCACGACGTCGGGAACCTGACGCGCCTCGGGGTAGCGCTCAACATTGTGCCAATCACCCGTTGCCTCCACGCGTCCGAGCACAGCGCCGTGCGATTGCCAACCTCGCCGGAAGTACAGGGCTACGGCCAGCGCGATCGCAATGACGATTCCTTGGAGCACCCCGAGGACGATCACGCCGAGGCTGGTGATCACGGAGAGCGCGAGTGCGCTCTTGCGCACCTGCCAATACCGCACCAGCGCGCGCAGATCGAGCAACGACAGGGCGGCACCGATGAGCACCGCGGCAAGCGCCGACTGCGGCAGATCCGAGAGCAACGAATTGAAGAACAGGAGAAGGACGGCGACGAGGCCGGCGCCGACGACCGAGGCGAGCTGACTCTTCCCTCCGGCCTGCTCGACCACGGCCGTGCGTGATCCGCTGGTGGAGACGGCGAAGCCCTGGAGGCATCCGGCCGCCAGGTTGGCCGCACCGATCCCGACCATCTCCTGGTTCGGGTCGACCTCCTCCCCTCTGCGGGCGCCGAAGCTCGACGAGGTGGCGATGGTGTCCGCCAGGGACACCAAGGTGATGCCGACGGCGGCGATCATCAGGGGCCCGACGTCGGAGAACTTGGTCCAGGGGACAGACGGCCGAGGGATCCCCTTCGGGAGGGTGCCCACGGTCGCCACGCCGTGTGCATGAAGGTCGAAGAGGGCGGAGACGACCGTGGCCAGCACGATCCCAACGAGCACCGCGGGGAGCAGCCGGGTGAATCGCGGGAGCACGAGGAGGATGGCCAAGACCCCCAGGCCGATGGCAAGCGCCCAACCCACCGTCGAGCCGAGACCGAGAAAGAAGGCCTTTACCTCCGGTCCGAACCCCGCGGCATCCGTCGAGAACCCGAACAACTTCGGGAGCTGCCCGACGATGATCACGAAGGCCAGCCCGTTCATGTAACCCACCTGGACCTCATTGGACAGGAGGTCGGCGACGAACCCGAGGCGGGCGATCCCCATGCCGATCTCAATGAGTCCCACGATGACGGCCAGCATCCCGGCCAACGCGATGGCACGGTGGCTGTCGCCCGCGACGAGGAGTGGCACGAGCGCGGCAAAGATCATCGGTGAGATCGACGAGTCGGGGCCGAGGACGAGGATCCTCGAAGGCCCGAACACGGCGTAGCCGACCAGGCATCCGATTGTGGTGTAGAGGCCGGTGACCGGAGGAAGACCGGCCAGCTCCGCGTACGCCATGCCCTGGGGCACGAGGATGGCGGCCAGGACCACGCCGGCCAGGACATCGGTGTGGAGCCACCGGCGCTGGTAGGTGTGCGCCACCCGGACACCGGGGATCCAGCGTTCGAATCTGGTGGGCTCGGTCAGGCCCGGCGGGTCGGGGTTCACGGCGTCGCGAGGCCCATCGTCGCAGCGTGATCCCACCTAGAGTCTCCCGGAAGACCCGGGGTAAGGAGGGCCACCGTGGAGGTCATCCCGGAACACGACGGGAAGGGCGACGTGGCGCAAACCTCGTCGTCGACCTCACACGGGCCGAAGGGGACTGTTCGGCGCGCGCAGCTGCTGGCGTGGGTCTCCCTTGTGTCCTGCCTCCTGCTGCTCGTGCTCGTCGTCGGCTTCGCGGTCCGAAACGCGACTTCCCTGCTGCTCGGGCTCATCGGGTTCCTCTGCGGACTCGCCGGCGGCTGGTGGGTCGCCAGCGGCCGCTCCTCGCGCCGCACTCTCGGCTTCGCGGGCATCCTCCTTGGAGCCGCACTCGTGATCACTGGGGTGCTCCGCGCCGGGAGCGAGAGCTGGACCTCGGTCGTCCGGGCGGTCATCGCCGTCGCGCTCTTGACCGTGGCGGTCATCGCAGCACGCGCCGGGTTCGCCTGTTCCTTGGCGGCATCGAGGATCGCGTGGCGGCGGGTCGCACCGCCGGCACATCCGGTGCTCCTCTGTAACCCCTGGTCAGGGGGCGGAAAGGTCGAGCGATTCGGGATCGAAAGCCTGGCTACGTCGCTTGGTGTCGAGACGCTCATGCTGGACCACGACCTCGACCTGGGCGCACTGGCACGCGACGCGGTGGCCGATGGGGCCGACTGTCTCGGTATGGCCGGAGGCGACGGTTCACAGGCCCTGGTCGCGTCGATTGCGGTCGAAGAAGACCTGCCGTTCGTGTGCGTCTCCGCCGGAACGCGGAACCACTTTGCGCTCGATCTCGGCCTCGACCGCGACGATCCGCGCACCAGCGTCTACGCGTTCCGCGATGCCCTCGAGAGGCGGGTCGACTATGCAACGGTCAACGACCGATTCTTCGTGAACAACGTGTCATTGGGCGTGTACGCCACGATCGTCCAACAAGAGGGATACCGCGAAGCGAAGGCCGAAACCACCCAGGAGTTGCTCCCCACCTTGCTCGGCGGCCACGAGCCCTTTGATCTTCAGTTCACCACTCCCGAGGGAGAAGAAGTCGACGGCGCCTATTTGATCATGGTCTCCAACAATCCCTACGTGCTGAGTGCCTCTCCCGATGCGTCGCAGCGTCGAAGCCTCGAATCGGGGCGCCTCGGTGTCTTCGCCGTCAACACGCGTACCGGGGCACAGGCGGCCGAGGTCATCACCCTGGCGCTGGCCGGACGGGCCAGTTCGAGCCGGTACGCCCATGAGTTCACCTGCGAGGAGTTCGTCGTCCACTCCCGCTCGGGCTCCGCCTACGCCGGCATCGACGGTGAGGCGCTTGAGCTCTCGACGCCGCTGCGTTTCGGCATTCACCCCGGCGGGCTGCGCATGCTCGTCCCCCACGACAACGCGGATGCCGCCGTTCGGCGCCGGGCCCGTGACGTCCACCTTCGAGATCTCGCCCGGATCGCGCTCGGCTCCTGAGCGGGTCCGGTCACCGGCCGGCGTCGTCTGCGACGGGGCCGGAGATCGATGGCACACCATCGATCGTGGCCATCGTGGTGAGCGGACCGAGCGGACATTGCCCCGAACGCCTATCCCCATCTGCCCCTCCCGGCATCGTGTCGGGGAGCCTAGGACGAGCTTCACGGACAGACAGTCCGCGCCGCGCTCAGAACGGGTTCGTGTGCCGGAAGCGCACCGGGAGCTTCGTCAGCACCACGGTAGCGAGCAACTTGTTGCCGGGCGAGGTGACCACCACGACCGCCAGCATGCCCGCCGGCTGGCCCTGCGGCTTCATGACCATCGCCTGCGTGAACGTCCCGGAATAGCCGGCGAGGCAGACGGCCTGCGTCTTCGGTACGTGTTGGATCAAGAAGTTGTAGAGCCGTGGGGCGACCCCCTTGAGCCCGCTGACGGTGTACTTGCGTATGCCCTCCAGGTGGCCGTGGTGGCCGACGGCCGTGGCGGCAGTCGGGAGCTCCAGGTAGCACGACTCGTCGGTCGTGCCGAGACCGACCCGGGCCGACGAGCAACCCGCGAACACGGATGCGGCCAGCACGAGGCCGCACACCACAGACCAACACGAACGCCAAGCCCTGTGCCGCGTCACGGCGCAACCTCCTCACCCGGCGGCGGCCCACCGGCCACCGCCGGCACGGCCTCGCCGCCGGAGTCCTCCCCATGGCGGTGCCGACGAAGGTGATGCCGGTAGGCGACCGGCCCTGCCTCCACCGGCGCCGCCATCGCGGAGCGGCCCCAGCGGCCCCGACGAACCTCCAGCGCCATCTCGCCGATCAACAGCCACCCCAGGCCCAAGATGAACCAGAACGAGATGAGTCGGTACAGCAACACCGCGTACGCCGTGCTCGTCTCCGCGCCCCCGAAGGCCACCAACGCGATCGTGAGCGAGCCCTCGACCACGCCCAGACCCCCGGGCGTGATCGGCAGCGTCGCGGCCAGTTGCCCGGCGCCGTAGGCCAGCAACAGCCCGCCCCAAGGGATGGGCGCGTGGATGGCCTTGAACATGAGTGCGAAGCAGGCGCAGTCCAATAGCCAGTTGATGGTCCCCCAGGTGACGACGCGCCCGATCTGGCCCCATGACAGCCGCACCGCGGTCATCCACGTCATGATCCGCCCGATCTGCTCTTGGGTGTCGCCCCGCGGCCGCCTGGTCAGTTTCACCGACAACCGCAACAGCCCCGATACGACCCAGTGCAGGGGCCGCTCGTAGACGAACAGCGAACCGATGGCCAGGGCGATGGCGAGCACCCCGATGAGCACCGGCACGAGGTCGAACGACGCGCCCGCCTCGGTTGCAAAGGCCAGCCCGATGATCGCCACGAACGACAGGCTGACCAGGGAAGCGACCAGCGTCCCCGCGAGCGCCCAGATCGCCAGCGTGTTATCGGCGCCGAAGCGGCGGAACCAGCGGAACCCGTACACCGTCGCCAGTGCGTTCCCGGCCGGCAACGAGTTCGTCAGGGCCTGCGAGCCGAAGGTCACCTTGAAGAGCGTCCGGAACGGCGGGCGAAGGTGCCCGGCCACGAGAAGCTCGCGCTGCATCAGTGCGAAGCAGACGTAGGAGAGGATCTCGAGCAAAAACGCGGGCGGCACCAACCACCAATTGATGGTCTTGAAGACGCTCGTGAAGCCCGAGAGCTCTGAGCCCTTCGACGACAGCACCCACACCGCGACAGCGACCAACCCGAAACCGATCGCGACACGCGCCACCGGCCAGGACGCGACGACCCAGCGGGGCAGGCGACGCCGGCGGCCCTGCTGCTCCATCTCGTCGCAGCCGGCGGGACCCGCCGCCAGCTCTGTCGCCAAGACGCGCACGGTTCCCGCCCCGTCGCCCGGGTCGCCCGAGGCTCCATCCGCCCCGAGGTCCACCGGCCCGCCTGCGACCTCGGGGCGCGTCCCCACCCCCCCGGCACCGCCGGGCGGCTCCCCCGTCGGCCCCGTCGGTCCGTTACCGGGGCCAGGCGTCGGTGAGCCTCTTCCAGGACAGCTGCAGCGTCTCGGGCATGACCCGGGTCTCGGCCACCGACGTCATGAAGTTGGTGTCGCCGGACCAGCGTGGCAGCACGTGCAGGTGCAGATGACCGGGCAACCCGGCGCCGGCGGCTCGCCCCAGG
>DATMMN010000214.1:0-3201 GCA_035569675.1 Acidimicrobiales bacterium
CTAGACGACCACGTTGATAGGCCGGAGGTGTAAGTGCAGTAATGCATTCAGCCGACCGGTACTAATCGGCCGAGGGCTTGGGGACATACCATGCTCGTGCTCGCTTTGGAACGCTCAGGGGCTGCGATATTCGCAGCCAGGTGCGGCGTCTATTTCGGTAAAAAGACCGAATACGACGCCCGCCGAGCGCAAGGTTTCCGGTGGCCATAGCGGCGGGGAAACACCCGTTCCCATTCCGAACACGGCAGTTAAGCCCGCCCGCGCCGATGGTACTTGGGGGGAGGCCCCCTGGGAGAGTAGGTCGCCGCCGGGATTTCTCATTGACGAGGTCCCCTCTGAGCTCAGGCTCGAGGGGACTTCGTCGTCTCTGGGAAAAGTCCGTTGATCGCGGCTGCGCCAAGGACAAGCCGGCGGCGGAACTTCATCCGAGAAGCCGACACCTACAATCCTCCAAATGCCCGCGCAGTCGCCACGGCCAAACCGTCGCGCCTCCTCGGCGCGCCCCAGCCGTCCAAGCAACGCTGGGCGAGGCGGAACAGGCCAGGGGAGTCGCCCGACACGGGGCGGCGGTCCGAAGCGATCGAGCGGATCGAGCGGATCGAATTCGAGCAGTTATGGCGGTCGCACGGGCGGAAGTCGAAGTGGGTCGAGTTCGGGGAGACCGTCGGGCTCGTCTTCTCGAGCGGACCGGCCGTCCGGGACCCGCGGCCGGAGCCCGTCACAGCCCCCGTCGGGACCCGCGTCGACAAGAAAGCGGACCGGTGGAAGTCGCCCACCGCGCCGCGACGGCGAGGAACGTCGAGATCGTCCGCGCCCGGGGGCACAAGGGACGGGAACGAGACAGTCGACCCGCCGCGACGATCGACCCGACCGCGGGCCGCGACGCCCACCAGCACGAGGCGCCACCACGGCCAGGCAATCGGGCCCACGCCGCGACAGCTTCGATGAGGAACAGCCTCTGCCGAGCGGAGCAAAGCAGTGGGGCAACGTGGCCCGCCGCGGCGCCCGCGAGGTCACCCGCAAACGGGACGACGCCGACGAGGATCGCCCCGAGCGCAAAGAGCCGACTCGCGGCGCACCGACGAACCGCCGGCAGGTCGCTTGGACCCGTGACGACGGCCGGGACGAGTGGGCGGACACACCGCCCAAGAAGCGACGCGCCGGCACCGCCGCCGCGCCACCCAAAACACGCACACCGACGCCCAAACCCGCCCGGCCCCGAGCGCGGACACGGCAGCCAACCCAGGCAACCCAGCCACCAACCGGCCCATCGACTACCCGCGCCCTTGCCGCGCTCACGAACCGCACGACACTGCCGCCGGAGGTCGCGACCGAGATCCGCAACGCGGCGGACGTCGCCACGTCGGCCCACAAAGAGCGACTGGTCGAGCAAGCCGAGGCCGCCTTCACCGCCTACGAGCGGGGCCGCTCACAAGATGCGCTTCGCCACATCAAACAGGTCGTCGCCGAAACCCCGAGCGTCGCCGCGGTCCAGGAGCTGACCGGTCTCGCCGCCTATCGGAGCGGACGATGGCGCGAGGCGGCGAGGCACCTCCAGACGTTCGGTGACATGACCGACTCCACTACCCACCTGCCGGAGTTGATGGACTGCCAGCGCGCGCTCCGCAAGCCGAAGAAGGTGGCCGAGCTGTGGACCGAGCTGCGCCAGAGCTCGCCGGACCCCGACGTCCTCGCCGAGGGCCGCATCGTTGCGGCCGCGTCACTCGCCGAGACGGGCGATCTCAACGGCGCCATCTCCATGCTGGCCACGGCCGGCGCGTCGAAGAACCTGCGCAACCCGGCCGAGCGGCACCTGCGCCAGTGGTACGTCCTGGGCGACCTCTACGAGCGGGCCGGCGATATCCCTCGTGCACGCGAGTACTTCGAACGGGTCCGCCGCTCGGTCCCCGACGCCTACGACGTGGCCGAACGCCTGCGGAGCCTGGGACCAGAGCGCCGCGCCGGCGGGCCCCGACGTCCAGCGAGGAAGACAGCCCACTGAAAGCGAAGGCGAAGGCTTAGGTTTTCGCGGTGGATTCCGCCGACCATTCCGCCGACGAGCTGGCGGTGGCTGAGACGGTGTACCGGTACGCGACCGGAGTCGACGGGCGCGACTGGGCGCTCTACCGCTCGCTGTTCGCCGACACGGTGACCGTCGACTTCTCCAGCTTCGACCCCCACCTGAGACAGCGGGTGGTCAGCGCAGACGACTGGGTGGTAGGGATCGTGCCGTTGTTCACCGGGCTCGCCGCGACGGAGCACACCATGACGAACCCGCGCGCCGTCGTGGACGGCGACGAGGCGACGATCACGATGGACGTGCAGGCGCATCACGTGCACGACCCCGATGAGCCGGCGTCGTGGTACACGATCCGCGGCCACTACGACGACGCCCTCGTGCGCGTCGACAGCCGATGGCTGCTCACGGGCGTGCGCCTGACAGTCACCTGGTCGGCGGGCGACCCGACGATCATGGAACTCGCCAGGCAAACAGGAAACCGCATTCTGGGCCGCGGAACCGAGCGAACCGCCGGGCCCGAGCCCGAAACACCCGGCGATTAACCCGCCGGCGGCGTGTTCCCGGTAGCGGGCGGCGGCGCGGCAGGCGCTGTCGTAGTCGTGGGCGGAGGCGGCGCGGTCGTGGTCGTCGAAGGCGGCGCCGTCGTGGTCGTCGGCGGGGGAGCGGTCCCGAAGTTCGGCCCGATCACCGTCACGAGGGTCCCGACAGGGGTCAACGGCCACACGAGGGCGGCGTCGGCGTAGCTCATCTCGACGCAGCCGTTGCTCTGCGGCGAGCCGTACGAGGAGCGGATGAACCCGTGCAGCGCGTCGCCCCCGTTGAAATAACTCGCGTACGGAACGTTGGGGTCGTCGTACGTCGACCCGTCCACGTTGGTCCCCTTCATCTCCGAGTAGCGCACGTGTTCGAAGACGGCGTACGAGCCGTCGACGGTGTCGGCGCCGGGGATCCCCGTGTTGACCGGGATGCCGACGTATTCGGCGGCGCCGTTGTTCCACAAAGTGAGGTTCTGGGGCACTGCTTTGTTGACCAGGACGTAGACGTAGGGCGTCGAGTCCGACTTGCCGTTGATGGTGTCGTTGATCAGCGCGGTCCAGACCGCCGGGCCTGCGATGCCGTCGACGGTGAGGTTGTTCTGCGTCTGGAAGGCCTCCACCGCCGCACGAGCGATCTCGTTCTCG
>DATMMN010000215.1:0-9961 GCA_035569675.1 Acidimicrobiales bacterium
CAACAGCTGTGGTCAACCGTGCACGTGGCGGACGTGGCGGACTTCTTCCGGCGTGTCCTGGAGAACGAGTCGGCGCACGGCTACTACGTGCTCGGCAACGGTCTGAATTCGACAGCGGCAGAGATCACCGAGGCCGCGGCAGTCGCTGCCGGTGCTGCGGGAGCAGTGCCGGGTTCGGACGAAGAGGCTCGCGCCCGGGTGGGTGACTACTTCGCCGAGGTCCTCCTCCTGAGCCAGGGCACGCAGGCCACCAAGGCCAGGACCGAGCTCGGTTGGGAACCATCCCGCCCGTCGCTCGTCGACGAGTTCCGCGAGGGGAGTTACCGGAGCTGACCGGATCCAGCCCTCACGGGGCGCCCGCTCCGCCCCGGAAAGGTCGCACCTCGATCGGCAGCGTCGTGGCTTGGGCGAGCCGTCGACCCCACCCGAGCGCCTCGTCGAGGCTCGCCGCCTCGATGATGGTCACGCCACCGATGTGCTCCTTGGCCTCGACGTAGGGACCGTCCGTCACGGGAATCTTCTCGCGCCGAGGGTGAATCACCCTCGCGGTGCCCGCTTCTTCGAGGCCGCCCGCGAACACCCACGCGCCGGCAGACATCAGCTCCTCGCGCACAACCGCGAGATCGCGGTCGATGACCGCCAGCTCGTCGGCCGCCGGTGGCTCGCCGTCCGGTTGGTAGATGCTCAACAGGTATTGCGTCATCCCTGACTCCTCTTCGTTCGGTCGGACTCCGTCACGCGGCGCCCCGGGCCTGCTCGTAGACGGCGATCACCACGCCGCCAGCGGAGGTGGTCGCGCTCCCGAGCAGCCGCAGCGAAGCGTCGAGCTCGTCATGGAACAGCCGCCGTCCGCTCCCGAGCACGAGCGGGTGGATCATCAACAGGAACTCGTCGATCAGGTCGGCAGCCATCAACGAACCGATGAGCTCGCCGCTGCCCATGATCCCGAGGACGCCATCAGTACGCGCCTTGAGCTCTCTGACCGAATCGGCGAGGGCGCCCTGCAACAGGGTCGAATTGGGCCAGGGGAGTGGATCGGCGAGTGTGGACGACACCACGTACTTGGGGGTGTCGTTGAGCATCGGACCGAATGGACTGTCCGGTTGCTGGTTCCAGTAACCGAGCAGGTCCACGTAGGTGCGACGTCCGAACAACCACCCGCTCAGGCCGCCTCCCGCCGTCATCCGTTCGCCCATGGCGTTCTGCAACGCGTGGTCGGGTGGCCCATCGGTGGGTTGGCCCCATCCCCCTTGCCGGAATCCACCTCGGGTGTCCTCGTCGGCGCGACCGGGCCCTTGCATCACGCCGTCGAGTGTCACGTGGTTCATCACGACGATCCTGCTCATCTCCAGCCTCCTGTGGTCCCGTGGGGCCGCCCTGTCGGGGCAGTCCGGTTGAGGCGGGACCAGGTGGCAACCTGGCCCGCAACGCATACACGATCGGCGCGGGCCAAAATCGACATTTCGGTTGCCAGAACGCGCGGAATTCTTTCCGGGCCAGGTACGGCGACCGTGGCAGCTACCGGAGATAGGGCCCTCTGCTATTCGCCGAGGGCGTAGAGGGCGTCATGGAGCGCCGACCACGCCTCCAGCTCGATCGGTCCCCCGGTCAGGCTCGAACCAACCACCAAGGCGATCTGGTCCGGGTCACGGCCGAAGACGGACGTCCACTTGTGGTCGTCACCGTGCCGCGCCACCAGGCAGCCTCGCTTCTCCAGTGCCGCAGCGACACGCTCGAGCTCGTCGACCGTGTCGGCCTCCATGACGAGCGCGCGGATACCAACGTGACCAGCCCCGACACGCCGGGCCGCAGAAGTGGCGACCGATCGAAAGACGATCACCTGGGCGCGGTCACTCCCCGGCGCATAGACCGCCGCGAGCTGCTCCTTCCTGGCGAGCAGGGTGAAGCCGAAGACCTCGCCGTAGAAGTCGATCGAGCGGTCGAGATCCTCGATGTTCATCACCACACTTTGGAAGTTCATGCCTTGCTCCGAGCGCTGGGGTTTTGACATCTTGCCGACCCTGCACGTGTTTTGCACGAGACGAGCGCGGGCAGCGAACCTCACGGCGCCTCCTGCGGGTTGCGGGTGGTGGAACCCAATATGCTGCGGGCAGAGAGGCGAATATGACCCCAGATGACGTGCCGCAGGAGGACCCGAGCGAGAGCCCCTCGGATAAGGACGCCCTGGTCGACGAGGTCGAGGAGGAGTCCTTTCCTGCGTCGGACCCGCCGTCCTCGTGGGCCGGCTCGAATCCGGATTCCGCTCTGTAGCCCCTGCTCCCCGAGGATCGCCGCAGTGCAAAATTGGGGTCCGTGAGCGCCGAACTCGAGGAGCTACGGCGATTGCGCCGGGCCCGCGACCAAATGGACCGCGAATACGACAAACCGCTCGACGTGCCCGCGCTGGCCCGGACTGCCCTGATGTCGACGGCGCACTTCAGTCGCCGATTTCGTGAGGCCTATTCCGAGACGCCCTATTCCTACCTGATGACGCGTCGCATCGAGCGGGCGAAGGCGTTGTTGCGGCGTGGCGATCTCAGCGTGACGGACGTGTGCTTTGCGGTCGGCTGGGGGAGCCTGGGCTCTTTCTCTGCCCGCTTCACCGAGTTGGTCGGTGAGTCTCCCTCTGTGTACCGCGCCCGTGATCACGACGAGCTGCGCATCGTGTCGCCGTGCCAGCTGATGGTCCTGACCCGACCACGGAAGACCGGGAGTCCGGGCGGGGGTGAAGAGAGCAGTTTCGAAGAAGCATCACTGACCTCGTCGGTTTAACGTCGACGGCATGACCGTTTCACTCAGCACCGTGCACATCACCGTCGACGACCCCGAGGCGGCACTCGCCTTCTACCGCGACACCCTCGGCCTCACCGTCAGCCTCGACGTATCCAACGATGGCTTCCGCTGGATCACGCTCGTCTCCGACACCCAGCCCGAGGTCGGGATCGTGTTGTCCCAACCGCATGGCGGACGATCCCAAGAGGATGGGGACGCGCTGGCGACGTTGTTGGCGAAGGGAGAGTTGTACCCGGTCCATTTCGCCTGCGAGGACCTCGACTCGACCTTCGAGAAGATCGCCGGCACGCCCGGCGTCGAGGTGCTCCAAGAGCCCGCGACCCAGCCATGGGGCAAGCGCGACGCCGCCGTCCGTGATCCGGCGGGCAACCGCCTTCGCATCGAACAGGCGTAGAACCGCCTGATCGGCTGACGCCGTTCAGCGAAGGGGGTGCTCCTTCGCCTCGACGAAGGTCCGCCCGGTCAGCCGCCGACCGAGTTCACCCAGGTCTGTGCGACCGCCGCCGGCTGCTCCTGGTTGGAGGTCACGTCGAGGTTCAGCTTTGAGATGGCGGTGGTGGTCAGCTTGGCGTCGATCTTGTTGATCACGCTGGCCACCCCTGAAGTGTTCACCGACTTGCGGATCACCGGGACGATGTAGTCCGCGCCCTCGAGGTGCTTGTTGTCCGTGAGGGCGACGAAGTTGTTCGACACGACATTGCCGTCGCTCGAGAACAACTCGACCACCTGGACCTCGCCGTTCTTGAGGGCCGCCACGCTCAGGGGGCCGGCCTCGTCGAGCGACTTGAACCCGGCGAAGTGGAGTCCGTAGACGTGCACCAGGCCGGCCTCACAGCCCGCGAACGTCGGGCACTCCGGGGGCCCGCCGAGCGTCAACTGCGACGCGAAGGGCTTGAGGCTCGAGAGGGTCGTCAGGTGGTCCTTGTTCGCGGTGGCCTTGGTGACGGCGAACACGTTGGTGTCGAGCGCTTTGGACGCGGGCAGAACGGTCACGCCGGAGGAGGCGAGCGCCTTCTGGTCGGCGGGAATGGCCGTCGAGATGTTGGTGCCGGCAGCCTGGGGCGTGCCGCCGTGGAGGAAGCCGAGCAGCGAGGCCGCGTAGTCGGGCTCCAGGTTGATCTGGCCCTTCTCAAGGGCCGGCACGACGATGGCGCGTGTACCCAGCGCCGGCTCCACGGTCACCGGGTAGCCGGCCTTCTTGAGGACATCGGCCCAGATGTTCGAGACGATGGCCTGCTCCTCGAAGTTGGTCGACCCGATCACGATGGTCGGCTTGCTTGAGGAGGCCCCCGCCGACGCGCCGGTGAATGCCGCCGGGACGATGAGCGTCGAGGCCAGGGCGGTCAATGCTCCAAAGGCGAGGGAACGCGTGAAACGCATGTGGACACCCTTTCGGTGGGGGGAGGTGCCGTCGCGCCAACGTGACGGGACCGTAACGGGGCTGTCAGGAGACTGAAATCCTGACCAATCCCGTGGCAAATAGCAAGCCATCAGAGCGGCCGGGAGCCTCCGACCGGCTGGGGCAGGGCGGTGTCAACGGCCCGAAGGGCTCTACCCCGGCGTAACGGGGGCGGCGTCAACACCCTGGTCAGCGCCGTCAGCAGGAACGCCACCAATCCCGCCATGGCGGCGACGAGGAGCGCGCCGCTGAATGCCACCACCGAGTTGTTCTCGTTGAGCCCGCTGATGACGAAGGTGCCGAGGTCGGAGTAGCTGACGTAGGCGGCGAGCGTCGACGTGGCGACGACCTCAATCGAAGCGGTCCGCACGCCCGCCATGACAAAAGGCACCGCCAGCGGCGCCTCGATCGTGCGCAACGACTGGCCGCCGGTCAGGCCCATGCCTTTCGCGGCATCCCTGACGTCCGCGTCGACTTCGCGCATCCCGACGTAGGTGTTGGTGAGGATCGGAGGGATGGCCAACGCGGTGAGCGCGATCCAAGATGCCAGAAAGCCGCCCCACTTGAGGGAGATCGAGGGCTGGATCGCCAGGAGCGTGAGGAGGGCCAGCGTCGGGACGGCGCGGAATGCGTTCGCCGCATTGACCGCGACCAGCCCACCCCGACCGGTGTGGCCCAGCACTACGCCGAGCCCCCCGCCCAGTACCACTGCCGCCGCGATGACAGCGACAACCAGTTTGATCTGATTCCAGAAAAGGAGGGGGATCCCTTGTGAGCCCGACCAATTTGCCGACGTCGTGAACCAGCCGAAGACGTGGGCGAAGAAGCTCATCTCACACTCCCGCCATCTCTCTCGGCCGACGGGTGCGGGACCACGGGACGGCGAGACGCTGGGCGCCGACGAGGAGGAGGTCCGCGACGGCCGCCAGTGCGATCGAGAGGACCAGTCCGACGATGATCGGCGTGTTGTAGCCGATGTTGAAGCCGTAAGTGATCTGCTGGCCGAGCCCGCCTAGGCCGATCAGCGCGGTGACGGTGACGAGACCGATGACGGTGGCGGTGGCGACGCGTAGTCCGGCGAAGACGAACGGCAGCGCGAGCGGGAGGTCGACGCGGACGAGCGCCGCAGTCGGCGTGTAGCCGAGTCCGGCGGCCGCATCGCGCGCGTCTTCGGGCACCGCATCGAGCCCGGCCACCGTGTTCCAGATCATGATCAGGAGCGTGTAGCCGACGAGTGCGACTTCGGCTGTGACGTAGGAATAAGCACCGGTGATCGGCACCAAGATGGCGAACAGGGCCAGCGAGGGGATGATGTAGAGCGTGCTGGCGATGCCGAACACCGGCGCCCGGACGATCCGGTAGCGCCAGGCCAGCACGGCGAGTGGGATCGAAATCGCAGTGCCGATCGCGACGGCGATGACGCTGAGCTCGATGTGCTGGACCAAGTCCGCCTGGATCTGGCTCCAGTTGTCCGTGACGTAGCTCCACCGGAAGAACGGGTTCGTCCCGATCAGCACAGGCTGACGTTACCCGGGGCGCTGCATTGATGGCAGGGCCCCGGTCCCACAGGCGACTGGGCATCGATGGCCCCCTCCGCCCCCCTCGTCAGTAGCCTTTGTCACCGTGATCACGCTCGAGGCGGTGACCAAGCGCTATGGCGCCGACTTGATCGCAGTCAACGAGCTGAGCCTCACCGTGCCCGACGGCCAGGTGTCCGTCCTCGTGGGCCCCTCGGGGTGTGGCAAGACGACGACCCTGCGCATGATCAACCGGCTCATCGAGCCGACCGGCGGGCGCATCCTCATCGACGACACCGACGTCCTCAAGATGAACCCGGTGCACCTGCGCCGCAGCATCGGCTACGTGATCCAGCAGGGCGGTCTGTTCCCCCACCGCCGGGTCGGGGACAACGTCGCCACCGTCCCGCGCCTGCTCGGCTGGGACAAGAAGCGGGTCGATGACCGCGTCGTCGAACTGCTCGAGCTCGTCGGCCTCGACCCGGAGAGCTACCGGCGCCGATTCCCTCACGAGCTCTCGGGCGGTGAGCGCCAGCGTGTCGGGGTCGCACGCGCGTTGGGTGGCGACCCCGCCATCCTCCTGATGGACGAGCCCTTCAGCGCGGTGGACCCGATCACGCGCAAGCGGTTGCAGCAGGAGCTGTTGGAGCTGCAAGAGAAGCTGAAGAAGACGATCGTCTTCGTGACCCACGACATCGACGAGGCGACCCTCCTGGGCGACCGCATCGCGGTGTTGTCCAAGGGTGCGCACGTCGAGCAGTACGACACGCCGAACCAGGTGCTCGGCCGCCCGGCCACCGCCTTCGTGGCCGACTTCGTGGGTGCCGATCGGGGAGTGCGCCGTCTCGCCGTCATGCCCATCGACGCCGACTCGCTCTTCCATCCCCCCGAGGTCTCGCCCGAGCTCAGCATGCTCGACGCCCGGGCCGCCGCGGCCGGCGCCGACAGCCGGTGGGCGGTCGTGGTCGACGACCACTCCCGCCTCAAGGGTTGGATCGACCTTGAGCCCAGCCTGACCGGTTCGGTGGGGGACAACCTCGTCCCGTTCGAGGTCCAGGTGCCGCTCGGGACCTCACTGCGCGCGGCGTTCGGCGAGATGCTCCAGCACGACGTGCACTGGGTCCCCGTGGTGGAGGACGACCGCTACCTCGGGGTGCTGACTCCCAACAGCCTCCATGCCGCGGTGCGTCGCTCGGTGGGCGGCCAACCCATCGAGTCGCGCGACCTCTGAGGACGGTTCACACCAGCTTCAGCGTGACCTCGATGTTGCCCCGTGTCGCGTTGGAGTACGGGCAGACTTCGTGCGCGGCGTCGACGATCTTCTGCGCGGTGGCCTCGTCGACCCCGGGGATGTGGACATCGAGCTCGACGGCGAGGCCGAAGCCGCCGTTCCCGATCGTGCCGATCGTCACGCGGCCGGTGACCTCCGAATCGCTGGTGTCCGCTCCCATCCGGCGAGCCACCACCGCCATCGCGCTCTGGAAACAGGCGGAGTAACCGAGGGCGAAGAGCTGCTCGGGGTTCGTCCCGCCGCCGGACCCACCCATCTCGGCCGGCGGACGGATGTCCAGGTCGAGGAAGCCGTCGGAGGACCGGCCGTGCCCGTCGCGGCCTCCTTTCGTGGTGGCCTCGGCGGTGTAGAGCGCCTTGTTGAGGACGGTGGTCATGGTCGTCTCCTCTCTCGGCCCCCCCTTGTCCAACTCCTACCCGCCCCCGTGGCTTCCCTCTTCTTGTCCCTGCGCCCCTTGCAGGGCGATTGATGACAGTGACTGTCATAGTGCGTAAGATCGAAGTCGTGGGCCGATGGGAACCTGACGCGCGGGGGCGTCTCGCCAGCGCCGCCATGGCGCTGTACGGCGAGCGTGGCTTCGACAACACGACGGTGGAGGAGATCGCCGCACGTGCTGGCCTCACGGAGCGCACGTTCTTCCGGTATTTCGCCGACAAGCGCGAGGTCCTCTTCGGTGGCGCGCACGAGCTGCAGGAGTTCCTCGTGGCGCACGTGCTCGAGGCGCCCGCGGCCCTGTCGCCGCTCGAGGTGATCGCCACCGCCTACATGTCGGCGGGCGACGACATCTTCGAGGCGCGCCGGGACTTCTCCCGGGCGCGCCAGGCCATCATCGCGGCCAACACCGAGCTGCAGGAGCGCGAGCTCATCAAGCTGGCGACGTTGAACGCCGCCCTGGCCGAGGCGCTGCGGCGGCGCGGCGTCGGCGATTCGGCCGCGTCGCTCGCCGCCGAAGCCGGCGGGTCCGCGTTCAGGCTCGGCTTCGAGCGCTGGATCGAGGACACCAAAGGGAAACCCATGTCCACATTCATCCGGGAGTTGCTGGACGAATTGAAAGCGGTCGCAGCCGGGGAGTGACCGCCCTGTCGGACGCGTCAGTCGGCGGGGATCTGGTAGCGGGCGATCACATCGGCCTCACTCCGCAAGCGGGACGCGTCGTCGATCCGACCCAGCAAGTCGAGCCGCTCCGCCTGTGCATCTCGTTCCCACAGCTCGGCCTCGATGATGCGCTGCAGGTCGCGCTCGGAGAGTGATCGCCGCACCGATTCCGCCCCACGGAGCCCGCGCACGGCTCGGGCGAGGTGTTCACTCGAAGACGGTGGTGCGGGCGGGGCATCGTCGACGGATTCCGCGTTGTCGATTGCCGCAATCAGCGTGCGCAGCGCGGCCATCTCGTCGCGCTGTTGCGCTTTCATGGCCGCTCGCAGGTCGCGACGGAGCCGGGTGCGGAGGATCTCTGCGGGCGTGTCTTCCGTCACGAGACGTCAGCCGTCCGACGCGCGGGCGGACCCGGGTCGGTCAGCCTCGGGTGAGGGCGACCGCGGCGTCCGGCTCGGACACCCGGAAGGTGAAGCTCTCCTCGACGTAGAGCCGCACGACCTCAGCATCGTGGTCGCGGTAGCCGATGGAGAGATCCTGGCCGAGATGGAAGACGAAGTCCCCTCCGCGTTGGCTCAACACGACGCCGCACCCGACACCGGGCGCCCACACCACCGGGCCGCCGAGGATCTGGCGCAGGTGGTCGAGGAGGAGGTGGCCGCCGTGCTCGGCCGTCTCGACGATGCCGGTGTAGACGGCGGGGTCGATGGCGAGCCCGTAGGGGCCACCGATACCGGCTCGGCGGAGCGTGTCCGTCGCCTGCGCGACGACCCTTGGGTACTGCTCCATGTCGGCGTCGATGGTGATCGGGGAGTGCGAGCTCTCCTCGCTGATGCCGAGGATGCCGCCCGCCACGTAGCCCTGGAAGACGGTCGTGTTCTCCGCCAACGCGATCTGGCGCACCGCTTCGTCGAGCTCGCGCAGCTCGATGTCGCCTGCGCCGCGGTCGGCGTCGTCCAGCTCCTCGCGTGAGACGGCGAAGTCCGCCCTGAGTTCGACGACCGGGAGGACGCGGCGTCGTAGGGCGCGGACGCCCTCGGCCGGGCTCTCTACCTCCTCGACACGGCCGAGGTCGGTGGCCGAATACCCCCAGCCGCTCGGGCCGTCGACGTCGACCAGTTTGCGGGCCGCCAGGTGCGGGACGAGGCGGCTCTTGGCCTCGCCCTCGACCTGGGACCAGGCGGCCTCCGAGATCGGGGCCAGGTCGCGGTAGAGGTGGTCCATCAGTCGGTTCCCTTCAGACTCCCGATGCCGAGCGAGCCGAACGGAACGGCATCGCCCGCCTCCGCTTCCCTCTCGACTTCGGTCACCGGCTCGCTGGTGAACAGATAGGTGCGCAAGTGGCGGTCCAACACCGGGTCGCGCCGGCGCAGCCACTCGAGGGTCATTGACGCGTGTTCCTTCTCCTCGTCGCGGTTGTGGGCAAGGACATCGGCCAGGCTCGGGTCGTTCGTCGCCTGGACCCGCTGGTCGTACCAGTCGACGGCCTCGAGCTCCTCGACGAGGGAGGTCAGCGCCCGGTGGCGGTCGATCGTCGCCTCGTCCAGCCGCTCGGCGGGTTCGTGCAGTCCTTCGCTTCCCATGGGCGTCCCAAACTAACGCGGGACCGCCGTAAATGTTCCGGCCGGAGCCCGGGCGAGGGCGGCCGGCGAGGCCGGTCAGCGCTACGAGGGTTCCGCTTTAGGGTGAGATCGGCGAGGAGGATCCATGAGTATCGAGATCAACCACATGATCGTTCCGGCCACAGACAGGAAGGCTTCGGCTCGGTTCTTGGGCGACATCCTCGGCGTCGAGCCCGGCCCCGTGATCATCGGGCACTTCGAGCCGCTGCAGGTCGGTGGCGTCACGCTCGACTTCATGGACTCT
>DATMMN010000216.1:0-8638 GCA_035569675.1 Acidimicrobiales bacterium
CGAGCCTGGATGGCCGCTGGATCGGCTGCCACACAAAAGCATCGACGACCTGGAGGGCCAGGACCTGGGCGTCGGAGATACCGCTCGGATCCTTGGCATCGAACAGATCACTCCGACCAGCCTGATCGATGGCACTCACGCTCCTGCGGGACTGGCAGAGCCGGCAGTCATGGGCTCTCGCTCCTCGGAGCCTGACCAGTTCGGAGGTCACCGGATCGAGGGCGGGCAGTTTGGCCACCTCGAGGAGAAACCTTTCGTGGGCCACCCAGGGATCGGTCTCAGTAGAAGTCGGGATCAGACGCCAATCTTCGCCGAACATCTCGCGCCAGGCGGTACCGGCGCGAATCATCATGTCCTCGGTCCATACCGCAAGGACGAAGGCTGGGGCACCGGCACCCAGCTCGGCCAGACCGGCTGCTCGAACATCAGCGGTCATGGATGCCACATCGACAACCATCTGTTCGGCGAAGGCCACAGCGTGAGATCTCGGCACTGCGGGCGCAGCCGGGTCGAGGCTGGCCCGAGCAATGGCACGGGCCCGCTGCGTCAGGTCGACCGGCGTGGTCGAGGCGACTGCGTCGATCAACTCGTCCCATGCCGTGAACGCTGACGGCGCCTGATCTCGGGCGATCACATTTCGACCCTACCGGCCATTTCACGCGTTATCAGAACCCGCAAGCTTGCCCAGACAGACGCAGCCGCCGCCGTACCCCGGTTCGGGGGCATGCCCGATGATGGAAAGAGGGCCCGTCGTGGACGTCCTACATAGTCACGGACCTGAAACCCGTTGCTCAGTCGGTAACTCAGAGGGGGGATTCTCCGTCGCCTCGGAGGCCTAAAACTCGCTTCGGAACGGGTGGGCCGTAGAGGACTCGAACCTCTGACCCCTTGCGCGTCATGCAAGTGCGCTACCAACTGCGCCAACGGCCCGTGACGACAGACCCTACCACCGGGACATTTCCCCACTTCCGACCGCCTGCGCGCTTCCGCAGCCCAACGACAGGCGACTTCCGTACAATTGCGGCATGACGCCCAGCGACGGAGCAGCCACGGCCACCAGTCCCCTACCGGATCTCCAGGACCATCTCCGGCGCATCGCCGAGGACGGCTACACCGTCCTCCCTGACGCGATCGAGCCCGCGTTCGTCGACGAGATCGACGAGGCGCTTCTCAAGCTGGAGCACGACCTCGGCACGGTCCCCGCAGAGAACCTCTTTGAAGGCCTGCACACGTGGCGGGTCTACAACCTCCTCGTGCACGGCTCGACGTTCGAGAAGATCCCCGTCCACCCCAATGTGCTGCCGGTCGTCGAAGGCGTCCTCGATCCGGGTCTGCTCATCTCCTCACTCTCGTCCATCGCCATCGGTCCCGACGAGCAGGCGCAGCCGATCCACGCCGACGACCAGCTCATCCCGCTGGCCCGGCCGCACATCCCGATCATCTGCAACACCATGTGGGCGATAACCGATTTCACCGAGGAGAACGGGGCAACGCGGCTCGTGCCGGGGAGCCACCTGCGCGACGAGCCCCCCAACCCGCTCGAGCTCTACGAGACGATCCCCGCCGAGATGCCCAAGGGCAGCGTGCTCGTCTGGGTCGGCAGCCTCTGGCACGGCGGTGGCGCCAACAAGACCAACCAGCGACGCGTCGGCATCGCCATGAACTACTGCGCCGGCTACATCCGCCAGCAGGAGAACCAACAGCTCGGCGTCCCGCCATCCCTCGTGAAGACGTTCCCCCGGCGCCTCCAGGAGCTCATCGGCTACTCGGTCTACAACGGTCTCGTGGGGCACATCGACAAGCAGAACCCGGCCAAGGTCGTCCTCGCCGAGAACGAGGGTGTCGAAATGGTGTGGGACCTGCTCAAGAAGTGATCGCTCGGCCCGCCTGACCGTTCGGCGTCACGCGGCCACCCGCAGAGCTACAGGCGCCACCGGCCACACGTAGTCCCGGGGGTCGGTCGGCGGCATTCCCAGGCCCAACCGCCGCGCTTCGCACTCCTCGGTCCATTGCCGGTGCCACTCGATTTGCGCCTGGTGCAACCGCGCCATGTCCGCGCTCCGCAACTCGCCGTAACGGTCCGCCAGAGCGAACAGCACGCGGACGGAGGCCACGGCGTCGGCCCACGCGTCGTGAGCACCTTCGAGCTCGACTTCGTAATGCGCGCACAGGTCGCCCAGCGTCCGCCGGCCGTGGCGGTCGCCGTCGAAATGACGGTCGAGCACACCCGCGTCGAGGACCGGCCCACACCAGCCGCGTGCCACCAACCCTCGACCGCAGTACCGACTCCCGAGGACGTCGAGGATGGTGAGGTCGTAGTCGAGCTTCATCCCGACCAGGGGCACGCCCCGTCGCCCGGCGGCGACGACGGCGTCGGTCACCAGCGCGATCGCTGCGTCCAGCGGCATACCGTCGGCGCGGGCCCGCTCCGTCGTGATCCCGTGCACCGCCGTCGCGTCCGGCGGGATCTCCCGGCCCGGGTCGATCAAGCCCGACCAGCTGTGTAGGGCGATCCCGTCGACGACCGAGACGAGGGCGTAGGACACAGGGACGTCGGTGAAGCGATCGACCCCGGTGGTCTCGAAGTCGAGACCGAGCACCTCCCCGTCGATCCATTCGCGCACGATGCCGAGCTTGGCAGCGGGATGTGACACGAGCGCGGATACCCCGACCCCTCCCACGCTGCGCTTTCACGCCGCCCGACGGCTACCGTCGCCCCGCATGATCGGACGCCGACGCCCGCCGCATCGTGGCGGCGAGCCGGCACCCACGACCGTCCTCGCCGCCCTGCTCCTCGCCGCACTCGCAATTGCAATCCCGCCCAGCACGGCCGCCGCCGCCACCCAGACCTACGCGCTGCCACCGCTCACCAGCGACCCCGCTGCGCTCGTGCATCCACTCGACGGCACCGGGACCGGTCCGGTCTCACCGGGCACCGTCGGTGAGTTCCCGGGCGCGGACACCCCCTTCGGCATGATCCAGTGGAGCCCCGACACCGCACCCAACACCGTCCAGTCCGGCGGCGGCTACGACGACACCGACAGCCACATAAACGGCTTCAGCCTCACCCACCTCAGCGGGACGGGATGCCCGTCGTATCAGGACGTGCCGATCCTCCCGACGGTCGGACAGATCCCAGCCACCCCGATCACAGCACGGGCGGACTTCGCCCACGCCCACGAGAGCGCCACTCCCGGCCGCTACCACGTCACGGTGCAGAGCCCCCTCCCCGTTGCCACCACCCTCGCCGTCACGGCCCGCACCGGCATCGCCAGCTTTGCGTTCCCGGCCGGCACCACGGCCAACGTCCTCTTCAAGGTCGCCGACAGCGTCAACCCCGTCTCCGCCGCAAGCGTCAACGTGGTGGGCCGCGACGAGATAGAGGGGCAGGTCACGAGCGGGCAGTTCTGCCAGACGGGGACCGATTACACGCTGCATTTCGTCGCGCGGTTCGAACACCCCTTCGCCGCATCCGGCACCTTCGGCAATGCGGGCACATTGCCCCGTTCCAACAACTGCGCCGGCACCATGTGCGGGGCCTACGTCACCTTCCACCCCACCCCGGCCACGCGCACCGTCCTCATGAAGGTGGGCGTCTCATTCGTCAGCACAGCGGATGCGGCCCAGAACCTCGAGGTCGAGGACCCCGGCTGGTCCGTCGACCGCGTTGCCACCGCGGCACACGACGAGTGGAATCGAATCCTCGACCGCATCGCCATCGGAGGCGGCACGCCGGCCGAACAACACACCTTCTACACCGCGCTCTACCACTCGCTCCTGTTCCCGAACGTCGTCTCCGACCTCAACGGCGACTATCCCGGCTCCGACGGCCACGTCCACACCGACAACGGGCGCCGGGAGTACGCCAACTTCTCCGAATGGGACATCTTCCGCAGCGAGATCCAGCTCGAGTCCCTCCTCGACCCCCACGCCGTCGGCGACATGGTCCAGTCGCTCGTCGACGACGCCGAGCAGGGCGGGTGGCTCCCCAAATGGGCCATCGTGGGTGGCGACGAGTCCCAGATCAACGGCGACTCGGCCGACCCGATCATCGCCGACGCCTACGCCACGGGCGTGCGCAACTTCGACGTCCGGGCCGCTCTCGACTACATGGTCAAGGGAGCGACGCAGGCGGAGTCGAACCACGGGCTCGAGATAGAACGCCAGTACCTCAGCCAGTATCTGTCGCAGCACTACGTCAACGCCGGGTCGCTCGACTTGACGTCCATCGATTACTCCATCGGCGGGTCGGCCACTCTCGAGTACGCCATCGACGACTTCGCCATCTCCCGCCTGGCTGAAGCCCTCCACAACACAACGCTTGCGGCGACCATGCGTCAGCGCGCGGCCAACTGGGAGTACGAGTTCAACCCGGCCACTGGATACATCCAAGCCCGCGGCGCCGACGGCAGCTTCCCTCCTGGTATGGCGTTCGAGGCCTCACAGCTCGAGCCGGGCGGCCAGACGGGCTTCGAGGAAGGCAACGCGGTCCAGTACACCTGGTCGGTCCCGCAGAACCTCGCCGGGCTCGCCGCGCTGATGGGCGGCGAGCAGGCCGCGGCCGCCAAGCTCACGACGTTCTTCACGCAACTCAATGCAACCCGCAATGCCCCGTACGACTGGTCGGGCAACGAGCCGAGCGAATGGGCCCCGTGGGAGTTCGACTATTTCGGCGCCCCCGCGCAGACCCAACGCGTCGTCCGCGCCATCGCCGACACGGAATATGCGGACGCACGGGTGGACGAGCCGGGCAACGACGACCTCGGCGCCATCTCGTCGTGGTATGTCTGGGCCGCCCTCGGCCTCTTCCCGGTCACGCCCGGCACGGCCGACTTCGCCTTGGCCAGTCCGCTCTTTCCGAACGAGTCGATCTTGTTGCCTGACGGCCACCGCCTCGTTCTGCACGCCCCGGGCGCGGCGGCCTCTCGGCCCTACATCCATGCCCTGACGGCGACCGGCGTCACCCATCCCCCCGCCGCGTCGACCCCGGGCCTCGCCTGCGCTCCCCCGGCGCAACCCTCGTCACCCGACGCGTGGGACCTGCCGTGGTTGCCCGCGTCTGTCATTCAGTCCGGCGGCACGCTCGACTTCACCCTCTCGACGACCCCGGACGAGTCCTGGGCCGCGTCACCCGAGGACGCCCCACCGTCGTACGGCGCCGGCCAGCTGCCGGCGGTCGGCTTCTCGTCCCCGAGCGGCGCGATGACCGTCACCGCGGGCCGGTCGACCCCGGTCGAATTGGGAGTGGCGTCGGCCGACGTCGGCCCGACGACGGTGATGTGGCAGGCCTCCTCCGGATCCGGCGGACCGCAAGTCACGCCAACCTCGGGCACGCTCGTTTTGCACCCGGTGGACACCTCGAGCGGGGCGGCCGGGTGCGCCGGCACGCCGAAACCCGCGACCCAGACGCTCACGCTGACAGCCGACACCCCGGGCAGCTATGCGGTCCACGTCGACCTGCGCACCAGCACCGGCGCCTCACTTGCGCCTGTCGTCCTCGACGTGGCAGTCGAGCCCTAAGCCCGACAGACTTATCGGGTCATGCACTCGATCGAAGTCGACGTTGATACCTCCCGACGCCGCATCGTCGACCTGACGCCAGAACTCGAGATGTTCTGCACCGGCCTCGGCGACGGACTCGTCAACGCCTTCGTGCCGCACGCCACGGCGGGACTCGCCCTGATGGAGACCGGCTCCGGATCCGAGGCCGACCTCCAGGTCGCGCTGGAAAGGATCCTCCCCCGCGACGACCGTTACGGCCACGCCCACGGCTCACCGGGTCACGGAGCTGATCATCTGCTCCCGGCACTGCTCAGCCCGTCGGTGACCCTGCCCGTCATCGACGGCAGCGTTGCCTTCGGCACCTGGCAATCCCTCGTAATGGTCGACCTCAACGTGGACAATCCCGAACGACGGGTTCGCCTCAGCTTCATTCCGTCTGCCTGACGACATGGAACTCTCGACCGTTGCCTATGAGCTCTACGGCCTGCCCCTCAGCCAGTTCACCGCGGCACGCAACGCGCGAGCTTCGGAAGCTCGCAAAGCAGGCGATGGAGACCTTGCCCAGGCGCTGAAGCGGCTCCGCAAACCGTCGACGGGAGCCTCGGTGGCAAACCTGCTCGTCCGAGAGCAGCCACAAGAGATCGAGCGCTTGATCGAGCTCGGTGCCAACCTTCGGAGCGCCCGCAATCTCGATGGCGCCCGGATCCGGCGAGCCACAAGCGAAAAGGCCGATGCTGTGCGCAAGCTCCTCCGCCAAGCGAAGTCCATCGGCAAACGCGCTGGCCTCACGCTCTCGCCATCAGTCGAACAAGAGCTCGAAACCACCCTCGACGCAGCATTTTCAGATCCCGACAGTGCACAATCCCTGCGCGAGGGGTGCCTGACGACGATATTGCACTATTCGGGTCTCGGGTTTGGCGCCGACGAGACGATCCAGGGTTCGGCAGCGCGGTCACAGGGGTCAGGCCGTGCGCAGGGCGGACCCGGAACAGCCAAGGCCAAGCAAAATCTCGAGCAGGCGCGAATCGAGGCCAAGCAGGCTGCCTCCGACGTCGAGAAAGCACAGCTGGCGGTCAAGGCAGCCGAAGCCGAACTCCACCGGCTGCGAGCGGCGCTGACCGTTGCGCAACGTCGGACAACGAGAGCCGACGAGAAGGCGTCCAACGCTCAGAAGAAGCTCGACCTTTTGCGCGACAAATGATGAGTGAAGCGACAGCGGTTGCGGCATAGATGCTGAGGGCCGCAGCAGGGTGCGGCATGAAGCGACGACGACGTAATGGGAGGCCGAAGGCGACAGGACACAGAGCGAGGCGGAGTCCCGGAAGCGTTCACGCCAAGGCGCGTTCTGGCGCACTGGTCAGCTTCGCAACCGTGTCGAGTCGCATTGTCGTCCAGCCAAGGAGTGGCTAAAGGGTGTACGGTCCGATCTGAGACCTCGACTACGGGGTCCTCATTTGACCACGCCTTGGCAGGACGCCGCCAAGGAAGGACGACGTCATGGCGACGAGCCTCGTTGATGCGGGAACCACCGAGCCCACCACTCGGGACGCACCTGGCTGGGAGCGGTATGCGTGGCTCGCTGGGATCCTCTTCGTTCTTGCGGTCGTGGCTGAGTCCGCGATCGGGCTCGGAGTCGGCATAAACCAGAACGACTCCGCCGCGAAGATCGCGAACACGCTGGCCGACCACAAGAACAGGCTGGTGGTCGTCGAGGGCTTTTGTGTCGTCTATGCCGCCATGTTCCCGATCTACCTGTGGAAGCTCTACGACCGTTTTCTGCGCGCGGGCGGCGATAGCGCACGCGCTCTCGGCTCTTTGCTGCTGGTCGGTGGTGGGCTCTTCGTCGCCCTCCACGCGGTTAGCGACATCGGGATCTACGGCGTGCTCGACGGGAAGCTCGCGTCGTTCGGGGCGCACCACGACCACAGCGTCTCCTACACGCTGTACCTGTTGACCTACGCCGTGGACAGCGTCGCTGACGTCTTTGGCAGTCTTTTCGCATTCGCCGCAGGTGTGTTCGTGTTGAGAAGTGGCGTCTTGCCGCGTTGGCTTGGGTGGGTCGCGATCATTGCCGCGCCTCTGCTCTTTCTCCAGGCCTTTGGCCTTGGCGGCGTAATCGCATCGTTCGGCCTGGTTCTGGACCTGATCGGATTCGTGTTGTTACTGCTTTTCGTCCTGGCGAGCAGCGTGATCTTGCTCAGGCACGAAACCGCGGCTCGGTGACAGCTGGGCGATGCGAAGAGTCAAGTCCGCGAGGCTCGATGGCAATGTGCAGACCTAGATCTTGGTGGGGTCGCCTCAAACACCGGTGGTAGGAGGCGCTCTCCGCTCGATGGTGGGCTATGGGTGACTACAGACCTCTCGGCTTGGCGCTTCGGCAGAGTCGGCATGGCTCGTATCGAGGCGGTAGGTCTCAGTTCCACACCGCCGCGTAGACGCAGAGGACCGCGAAAACGGAGACTCCAGCCCACACCAGCATCCAGCCCTTGTTGCCTACCGTCACCATCGTTCCGTCTTCCTTTCGAGGGGTGCCAAATCGCCCGCTTGTGCGTGCATTCACAAGCTATCCCGGTGAGGTAGGTGCTTGCAAAAGTACGCGCCTAGCGAAAAGCCCTGGTGGTTTAGCCCCCAGGTCCCTCGGCTGGGCCGGATCCGATGTGCTGGCACAGAGGCGCGATGTGGCATCCTCTACTTCTTCGAGGCCGACGAAGAAGGCTGGGTACTCCGCCAGATCGAGTTGAAAGGTCCTGAACGGACTCCGGCCGGGGCCGCGGCACGCGCCGAGCGGCCCGATCCTAGGGTCGAAGTTTCCGATGCGCTCATGGCTTACCAATCCAAATGGGGCGGCCTGTCCGATCAACCCATAACCCGTTGAGACGAGAACTTCCCCCACGAGGAAATCAGCGGGGAGGCCTTTGATGCAGTCTGGGCAACCTCCCGTAAATACCTAGACAACAAGCAGTGAGTCGTCGCCGCCCGCAACATCTCACCTAGCCGGCGAAGTGGGATACCTCTGGCTTACCCAGCCGCAAAATTGATCGGCGCCATGTAGAACACCCCATGCACCGGGGTTCCGACCGGGTTGCCGGTCGTCGCAACAACGACGCATTCACCCGAACAAGGCGCGATCGTCTCG
>DATMMN010000217.1:0-4033 GCA_035569675.1 Acidimicrobiales bacterium
GACGAGAGAGAACGACTCGAGCGCGGACGCGGAAACGGCGACCACCGAGTCGCGCACGATGTCCCACTTGTCGGCTTCGTCGACGGGGCCGGTGACGACGATGTCGGGGTGGGGCTCGGTCTCGTACGAAATCGGGCCGACGAGCGCCAGGGCCAACGGGCCCGGGTGGCGCTCCTTGTAAGTGGCGAAGTAAGCCGCCAGCATCTTGGACCCCTTGTGCTCGTCGACTCGGCCGACGCTCACGAGATAGGGCCGGTCACCCAGCCCCAGCAGCTCGCCGCCGGGCCGGCCCGTGCCCTCCGACTCACCCACGCCGAGGCCGAGCACGATCTGGGGCCGCTCGGCCACGGGGTACATGCGCTCGACCAGGGAGCGTTCCGAGTGCGTATAGAAGCAGAACGCGTCGGCGTCGCCGAACGTGCCACGGAAGACCGAGAAGTAAAGGGCCGGTTCGTCGTGCGCGGCGGGGTGGAACACGGCGGGCATCGGCACGCGGCCGATCGTGGCGACGGTCGGGTGGTACAGGTACGGCGTGAAGGCGACGACGTCCGCGTCCGACGCGCAGACCGCGTCGACGAGCTCGGGCGAGACGGGGCCGTTGTACTCCACCCACCGCTTTCCTTGCTCCCTCGTGGTCAGGCGCGGCGCAAGGCGGAGGAGCCCGTCGAGCATGTAGAAGTCCATCGTGCGCCCTTTGGCGGTGGGGTGGCGGTGCACCGTGACCCCGTTGAGCTCGCTGGTGCCGGGCTCCAGCTCGTCGTGCCAGGTGATGGCGTCGAGTGCCGCGGTGGTATGCACCTCGGCCTCCCAGTCGGTCTGGGCACACAGATGCTCGGCCAGCTGGCGGACCGCGGTCTCGGCGCCGCCCATGATCTCGGTGCCGTAGCGGGGACTGACGAACGCAACCTTCTTCTTCGTCTTCGTCATCGTCGTCACGGGCGTCCCACGACGCCGGCGATGGCCTCGACGAACTGTTGCCCGACGCGATCGCCCTGCAGCTCGGCGGCCCGGCGACGCCCGTTGTCGGCGAGCGTCCGTCGAAGCGTGTGGTCGGTGCACACTCGGTGCAGGGCGGCCGCCACATAAGCCGGGTCGCCCGACTCCAGCGTCAGCGCGGCATTGCCCACGGTCTGGGTGACCGCGCCGGCGCCGGCGCCGCGGGCGACGATCGGGAGGCCGGCGGTCATCGCCTCGACGAGGGGCACGCCGAACCCCTCGTGGACAGACAGCGAGAGAAAGAGGTCGCACTGCTCGAAGTAGGCGGCGAGGGCGGAGTCGGAGACCTCGCCGGCGATGCGCACCGCGTTAGCGAGACCGAGATCCTCGACGAAGTCGAACAGCGCCTTGCTGTACGCGTAGCTCGAGGTGCCGCCGACCAGGTGCAGCCGGGCCGCGGGGTCGTAGAGGCGGCGGTACGTCCACAGCGCCTTCACCAGCTCGTGCTGGGCCTTGGACGGCACAACCCGGCCGACGAAAAGGATGTCCGCGCCACCGTCTGCGGCTCGGCGTGCCTGGAGCTCCGCCGCTACCCGCGGGTCGGGCTTGGCGGTGACCCGGGCGTAGTCGGCCAACGCAGGGGTGACGGTCGTGCGCCGGCAGCCGGCATGCCTGAGCGTCCGCTCGCTGTACGCGCTGCGGGCCAGCCCGAGCATCGCCTCGGGCGCCAGTAACGCCAGGTCGTCCGCCGCCCGCGCGGCGCGCATCACGTTGCCCGGCTCCCACCCCGCGAAGAGCTCGGGGCTCGTGAAGTTGTGGAAGTCGAGGATCAGCGGCAGGCCTTGTTCGGCTAGGTACGGGGCCACCGCCGACGACGTCGTGAATTGGTACACGGCCACGTCGCTGTCGGCTGCGTGCTCGGGATACATCCAGTGCTTGTACGCCTCGGCCGCCAGATCGTCATGGACTGCCTCGGCGAAGATCTCGGAGCGCCAGCCCGCTTGCCGCAGGACGTCACGCAACTTGAGCGTGTGGGTGCCGGTGGCGTCGTGCGGGTTCAGCGCGGGGAGGAACTGGTGGACGGCCACCGGCCTGCCGGCGGCGGTGATCACCGGGTGCCGGGCTCGTGCTGCTCGTATGGCGTGAGCCCGCTGCGGACGGCCGTGATGAGGTAGTCGCTTCCGTCCGGGCCTTGCTGAGCGGCCGCGGTGTAGCCGCTTTCCTCCAGCAGACCGCGCCACGTGTCGGGACGCAGCGGACGGCCGGATGCGAGGTCGGCCCCGTAGGGAGCGTCGGGCGCATCCCAGGCTCCTCGGCCCACCGAGTGGATCACCAGCGTGCCGCCGGGAGCGAGCCTGGTCCCGATCGCGGCGAGGAGTTGGGTCCGCTCGCCGCCGGCCATGCCCTCCACCGTCCCGCTGAGCACGATGCCCCCGAGCCCGGCCGCGGCGACCGCGCGCAAGTGCTCGGTGATGTGCTCGTCGCGCAGGTCGAGCGCGCCGAGCTCGGCGGCGTCGACGACGGGGGCTCGGGGGTCGATGCCGTAGGCGTCCAGACCGGAGTCGGCGATCCGCCTGACCAACCAGCCGTCGCCGCATGCCGCGTGCAACACCCGGCCGGGCGCCTTGGCCAATGCGGCGAGCGCGGGCTCCACCCACCAGGCGCCGGGGGCAACTGAGGTCGGGAACTCGACGACGGTAGCGTCGGGCACTCGTTGGGCCTCGATCCGTCGCTCCAGCTCCTTGAGGTGGTCGTCGACGATGTGCAGCGCGCGGCTGACCGCGGACGCGGACTGGCTCATCTGGTGCGTGACCCAGCCGACGTACCAGAGCATCATCGTGCGCATGCCCTTTTTCACGACGGCGCCGGCGGCCCGTTCCGACTCGACCGGCACGACGGGATCGATGAACGTCGCGGCGTCCACCAGGCGTATGGCCTCGCTCAGGTCACCCCCGCGCACGCCGATCGGCGAGTGGGCGAGGAAGAGCTCGTCGAGCTCGCGTTCCAGCCGGGGGGGCAGGTCGCCCGAGGCGCGGCGCAGGCGCACCTCCTCGGCGATCTCTGCCATCACCTGCTGGACGTAGGCGCCCGGGTCCTCCGGTGCCTCGTCGCCCGTGCGCCCGGCGTCGCTCATGCCCGTTCCGTTCAGGCCATCGCGGCCGAGTCGAAACTGCTCTCGGACGAGATGAGGGCGGCGTGCACGTCCATGCGTATCGCTCCGGTGACCTTGCTGGGGTTCATGACCTCGAAGTTGCCGGCGTTCTCCTGCCAGTCGTACAGGATCCCGCTCCGGCTCTGGATCCCGAGCGCGAAAGAGAAGGAGCCGTCGAGCATCGGCATGTTCACGATGCCGAAGTGCATGATCCCCGTCCCGACGGGTGCGTCGATCCGCAGGCCGATGATGGTGGTATCGGTGCGCATCACGCTGTTGCCGGTGTCGTCACGGATCTCGAGCGAGAAGACGACGTCTTCGGTGGCCCGCAGCGCTTCGTATTCGACCCGGATGGTTAGGTCGTCGCCGGTGGTCATGTAGGGCACCGAGTTATCGCCCGAATACACGCGGTGGACCGAGCGGAACCGCACCGGTCGGTTCGCATCGTCGGCCGACCCGGTGTCTCCGACGCCCTCGTTGCCGACCATGTCCGGCGTCGCCGGCACGGCCACGAGGGCGGGGTCCACCACTGACATCCCTGCACCCTCAGCCATGAGGCGCTCGCGGAAGATGCGGGTCGCCTCACCCGGATCGCCTTCGGCGACCATGAGGCCGTGGCTGAGCACGACGCCACGGTCGCAGATGCTGCGCACGGTGTCGGCGGCGTGGGTTACCAGCAGGATGGTGCGGCCCTCCTTCTGGAACTGCTTGACGCGGTCGATGCACTTGCGCTGGAACCGTTCGTCGCCGACGGCAAGCACTTCGTCGATCACGAGGATGTCCGGGTCGACGTTGACGGCGATGGCGAAGCCCAGACGCACCGTCATGCCCGACGAATAAAACTTCACGGGTCCGTCGATGAACTCCTCAAGCTCGGAGAAGTCGACGATGGCGTCGAAAGAACGGTCGACCTCCCGCTTGGACATCCCAAGCAGCGAACCGTTG
>DATMMN010000218.1:0-14477 GCA_035569675.1 Acidimicrobiales bacterium
CGTGCCACCCCGTTTTGGCGGTGCCCGCCCGTGTCGCGCTGACGTTGCGGTTGGTGGGTGGCCTGACGGTGCCGGAGATCGCCCGTGCGTATCTCGATCAGGAGGCGACGGTCGCGCAGCGCATCGTCCGGGCCAAGAAGACCATCGCTGCGGCGGGCGTACCTTTCGAAGTGCCGTCTGTCGAAGACCGCGTCGCACGGTTGGGTGCCGTGCTCGAGGTCATCTACCTGATCTACAACGAGGGCTATTCGGCCACGGCCGGCTCGTCGTGGGTGCGGCCCGAGTTGTGCGCGGAGGCGTTGCGTCTGGGCCGGATCCTCGCCGCGCTCGCGCCCGACGAGCCCGAAGTGCACGGGCTTGTCGCCTTGATGGAGTTCCAGTCTTCACGACTGCGGGCGCGTGTCGGGTCTTCGGGTACCCCGGTGTTGCTCTTCGACCAAGACCGGCGGTCCTGGGACCCGTTGCACATCAACGGCGGCGAAGTTGCGTTGGCGCGGGCGGAGGCTTTGGTGTCGGCGCCGGCCGCGGGTGCGGCGGGTGGCGTCCGGGGCCCGTACGTGCTGCAGGCGGCCATCGCATCGTGCCACGTGCGCTCCTTCCGGCCCGAGGACACCGACTGGGCGCGTCTGGTCTCGCTCTACAGCGAACTGGCGAATCTCACGGCGTCACCGGTGGTGGAGCTGAACCGGGCGGTGGCGCTGTCCTACGCGTCCGGTCCGGAGGCGGCGCTGCCCTACGTCGACCTGATCGTCGCGAGCGGGGCGCTCGAGCGCTACCACCTGCTCTACAGCGTGCGGGCCGATCTGCTCGATCGGCTCGGCCGCTTCGACGAGGCGGCTCCGGAGTGGGAGCGGGCGGCCGGGCTGGCGGCGAACTCGGCCGAGCGGGCGTTGTTGGAGGACCGGGCGGAGGCGAGCCGGGTGCGGGCGGTCGCGGTCGATGTAAAGGAGTAAGTCTGTAATCTCGTAACCATGAGTGATGAGATTCAGGCATTTGTCCAGGCCAAGGTCCCAGAAGGGTGGTTCACCGGTCCACCGGTGGTGGAGGCGGACGAGGAGGAGATCCTCGTCATCGGGGTGATCCCTCCCGGGCAGGCCGTCGACGCCTTCCGCGAGGCGACCCGCCAGGAGCGCATGGCCGTCGCCCGCGAGGCCGAGTCGCGCTTCGGACGTCCGGTGTCGTGGGGGGTCGAACGCGACGGCGCCACGACACTGTTCACCACGCAGAGCACGCCCGTGATGACGCGGTTGCGGTTGCGCGAGCGGGCCGTGTTGTCGACGCTGATCGACGCCGGGATCGCCCGCAGCCGCAGCGAGGCGCTGGCGTGGTGCGTGAAGTTGGTGGAACGGCACCAGGCCGACTGGCTGTCCGAGCTGCGCGAGGCGCTGGAGGGTGTCGAGCAGGTGCGCGTGGGTGGACCGAGCCTGATATGACCGACGTGCTCACTCCTACACCGTCGGACTCTGCGGCCTCCCTCGAGGCTGAAGCACTCGACGCCTACTCCGAGATCGTGGTTTCGGTCGCGGAGCACATCGTCCCCTCGGTCGCGTCACTGCGCGTCGCCGCGCGCGGCCGGGAGGGCGCCGGCAGCGCGGTCATTCTCGCCGCCGACGGATATCTGCTGACGTCCGCGCACGTCGTGGCCGGCGCCGATCGCGGCACGGCGGTCTTCGCCGACTGGCACGAGGCGCCGTTCGAGCTCGTCGGGCGCGACCCGTTGTCCGACCTGGCGGTGTTGCGCGTCGCCGCCTCCGGCCTGGCCCAGGTGGAGCTGGGCAACGCGGACGCGCTCAGGGTCGGTCAGCTGGTCGTCGCCGTCGGGAACCCGCACGGCTTCGCCGGGTCCGTGACGGCCGGCGTGGTTTCGGCGCTCGGGCGTTCACTGCCCTCGGGTGGCCGGGTGGTGGAGAACGTGATCCAGACGGACGCGGCGTTGAACCCAGGGAACTCGGGCGGTGCGCTGGTGGACTCGCACGCCCGGCTGGTCGGTGTCAACACGGCGCTGGCCGGGATCGGCCTCGGCCTCGCGGTGCCCGTCAACGCGACGACGCTCGACATCGTGGCGACGCTGCTGCGGGAGGGGCGGGTGCGGCGCGCGTATCTGGGCGTGGTCGGAGGGGCCCGGCCCTTGTCCCCGCGGCGCGGCGAGGAGCTCGGTCAGAAGAGCGGCGTCGGTGTGATCGAGGTGCCGTCGGGCAGCCCGGCCGAACGAGCGGGGCTGCGTCCCACGGACACGATCGTTGCGGTCGACGGCGCGGTGGTGGAAGGCACCGGTGACCTGCAACGGTTCATGACCGCCGACGCCATCGGCCGGACGCTGTCGCTACGCGTGCTGCGCGACGACCGCATCGTCACCATCGACGTGACACCGGTCGAGTTGGTGTAGCCGTCGCTGTCGGGTCGGTCTTGCGGCCTGCCTTGGCATCGGCCCACCACGGCCGGAGCCGGAGACGGGCCGGCGGCAGCGTGCCGTAGACGAGTACGGCCTGTCCGCGGGGCAGGCAGCGCAGTTCCTCGGGCGGCAGTAGACGCCGAGGGGCGGTCGTCGACGTCGTCGAGCGCCGCCCCGTGGGGTCACGGGTCACCGACGGCTGGGTGACCTCCTCGTCGCCGACGAGACGGCTGGCGTACTCGAGCGTGTCCGGGTCGGCGATGCCGGGGAGGAAGAGCTTCGCCCGGTGGTTGTTGAGCACCGTCGGGGCCCGGGCGCCGTAACGCCCGCGGACCTGCGCCAGGTCCTGCCAGATCGTCACCAGCTGGATCCCGTGTGACGCGCAGGTGGCGGCGAGCGCATCGAGCTCGGCGAGCGGGGCGATGTGCGCCGCCTCGTCGAGGACGACGAGGAGCGGCGGGTCGAGCGGCTTGGCCACGCGGGTGGCGCACTCGAACGCGTGGGTCAGCACCTGCTGGGTCAACGCGGTGAAGTAACCGCGCAGCCGGCGTTGGTCGTGGGCGGGCGCACACAGGTACAGAGTGTTGTCGCCGTCGCCGGCGAGAAGGTCCTCGGGTCGGAACTTGGCGGGTGTCATGGACGTCGACGTCGTCGGCCACAGAGCCGAGGCCGAGGCTGCCTGCGCGAACGGCGCGAGCACGGTCTCGGCCGTCGTGTACACCGAGCTGCGCGTGCGGTCGTCGCGGCACCACGTCGCTCGCGCCGCGTCGAGTGCCTCGGGCGCACCCGCCCGTTCGAGCACGTCCGCCACCTCGCCGACCTCCTGGGTATCCACCCAGCGCACCACGTCGGCCATACGGCGCCCGTCCAGCGCAGCGGCATGAAAGATCGGGGCGAGCAGCTTGGCCGCGGTGGCGTACCAGAACTCCCCGTCCGCGGTCGTCCCGTCCGCCCGGGATGCCTGGCACAGGTCGGTCGTCGTCGCGCAGGCCCGCCGCCAGTCGGCGCAGTCAGCCAGCGGCGACCACTCGTCGCCGGCGGCACCGCTACAACCGGTCGGATCGATGCGCCAGACCCGGCCGCGGCGGGCGCGCACCGCCTGGGTGTCGCGCAGCAGGTCGGTCTTCACGCTGGCTGCGAGGACGGGACCGGTCCAGTTGAGGATGGCTGGCACTGCGAGCGACGTCGTCTTGCCGCTCTGGGTGGGCCCGACCACGACCAATGACTGACCCGGCTCGGTTGCGATGCCTGTGGCCCGGCGGAAGCCGAGTACGCCGGCGCCGGCGCCGGAGGCCAGGACGCCCAGCAACAGCCGGCCACCAGGAGCGGCGTCGGCCCGGACCCGCAGCGCACGAAGGTCGTTCCCGCTGGCCCAGCGCGCTCCCCGTCGCGCCGGCGTCGCACCGCCCAGACGGCGGGCCGGAGCCCAGCGCAGCACGTCGCGATAGGAAATCCCGGCCCAGAGCGCCGCGCCGACCGCCACCGGCACGACCTCGGCGGTCAGTCCGCTCATCGCGCCCGGGCGCTCATCGCGGCGTCGGTATCGACGATGTACGGCTCGAGCGCACTGAGCCGGTGCTGCACCAGGAACGACCGCTGCCCGACCTTCCAGAGAGCGATGCCCCGCCGCAGCTGCGGCAGCAGGTCGGACTCCGTGTCGGAAAGGGAGAGCAGCTCCGACGCCGCTTCGATCTCGCCGGGCGACTGCGCGTAGACGACGCGCGTCTCGGAGTCGGAGAGCAGGCCCTGGGCCAGCGCGACCTGCTCGGAATCCGACGCGCCGACCGAGCGCAGGTCCGACACCCGGTGGAGCACCGCCACGTTGGACACGCCGAACGCGCGCGAGAGCTTCCAAGACGACTGGAGCCACCGCGCCACGCCCAGGTTGGACAGGATCGCCCACGCCTCGTCGACGACGAGGAAGAACCGGCCGCCGGCGGCTCCGGCGTCGGATGCGCGCGCACCCGGCCCGGCCGTCCTTGCCAACGCCGCCTGCAGCCACGCCGTCGCGCACGCCATGAGGACGCCGAGCGCCGCCGAGGTGTAGAGCGCGGAGAGGTCGAGCACGACCAGCGGCGCCGAGAGGTCGAGGCCCGGCGTCGTCGGCCCGTCGAACATCCCGGCGAGGTCGCCGTGCACGAGCCGGCGCAGCTCGAGCGCGACGTCGCGCCCGTCCTCGAGCAGGTCGCGCCGCTCGGTCCGCAACGCGCGTGCCGCGTCTGCACTCGGCGCCAGCAGCGCCTCGACGACCTCGGGCACGGTCGGGTTGTCGTGCACCGCCACCGTGTCGGCCAGGGCCGCTCCGAGCGCGGCGCGCTCGCGCGGCGCCAGGCTCCGCCCGAGGCACGCACTGGCGAGGGAGGCCAGGAGCTCCGTCCGTCGCCGCGCCGTGGCGTCGGTCCCCTCGCTGGCCGCGCTGCCCACGCCCACGGACGCCGCCCCTGCCTCGGGGCCGCGGTCGAGCGGGTTGAGCCGGATGGCTCCGCCCGGTCGCAGCGCCACCGGGCGCACGCCCCACGCGTCGGCCAGGTCGCCGTACTCCCCTTTCGGGTCGACGACCCAGGCGCGACGTCCGAACACGGCCTGACGCCACAGGAAGGTCTTGACGAACGAGCTCTTGCCCCGCCCGATCTGGCCGAACACCACCATGTTCGGGTTGGACACGACGCCGGCCGCGTAGAGCTCGAAGGGGTCGAAGACGAAGGAGCCCCCGAGCAGGTCGTCGCCGATGACCACGCCCCGTTGGCCCAGGCCCGCCTCGGCGATGAACGGGTACGCCGCACCGAGGTTGCGCGTCGTCACCTGGTGCGCCGGCAGCTTCGGCATGCGCTCCCTCACGCCGGTGAACGGTCGGGCGACCCGCCCGCTCGCTGGCCGCCTCCGTTACCTTGACGAACGGCCGGAATCCCCTCGATGTAAGGAAGGTGGAGCTCACATGAGCGAACCGCAAGGCCCGTCCCAGCCCCTCGTCTTGTCCCTCGCGACCCTCACGGTGGTCAGCGGCGTCGTCGATGCCGTCAGCTACCTCGGGCTCGGCCACGTCTTCACCGCCAACATGACGGGCAACGTCGTCCTGATCGGCTTCGCTCTGGCGGGTGCCCCCGGCTTCTCCATCGCGGCCAGCGCCACCGCTCTGGCCGCCTTCCTCGCCGGTGCCGCGACCGGCGGCCGCATCGGACTCCGGATCCATGAGAAGCGGTCCCTCCTGGTGACCGCCGTCAGTCTCGAGGCGGGGTTCACCGTGGTGGCGGCGATCATTGCCGGCACGGTGGCGGTGCTCAGCACGGGGTGGCCGCGCTACACGGTGATCGCGGTGCTCGGCTACGCCATGGGCATCCGCAACTCCGTCGTACGGAACATGGGGGTGGCCGACATGACGACCACCGTCCTCACCATGACCCTGACGGGTTTCGCGGCCGACTCGTCGCTGGGTGGTGGCCACAACCCGAACGCGACCCGGCGGATCATCTCGGTGGTCTGCATGCTCGTCGGCGCGCTCGTCGGGGCCGCCTTCGTCATCCACGTGCACCCGGGTGCCGCACTCGGCCTTGCCGCGGTCCTCACCGTCGGCCTTGCGACCTACCTCCACCTGACCTCGCCGCTGCGGCTGGGTCTGGCGCCGTAGGGGCCCGGGCCCTCAGGCGGGCAGCCCGTCCTCCAGGTAGACGCACTCGCCCGGGCCGGTCCCGAGCGCGGCGCCCACGCGCCGCCGCAACGGTCCGCTCAAGATCTCGAGCGCCTCCGCCGGCCGGGCCAGCCTGTGCTCGGACAGCTCTTCTTCCTGCAGCCTGATCGCCGCCAGCTCGTCGTCCTCGAAGACCCCGCAGTCGAAGAGGAACCGCATGCCGCCCGCGTCCGTGCGCCGGGGACGCAGGAAGTCGACCGCCACCAGCCGGCCGTGCGTCACGTCGAGCCCGACTTCCTCGCGCACCTCGCGACGGCAGCCCTCCCACGGCGTCTCGCCGTTCGCCTCCATGATCCCGCCCGGGATCGTCCAGTGCTTCTTGTAGGTCGGGTTCACGATGAGCAACCGGCCCGACCCGTCGAAGATGAGCGCACCCGCCGACGCCGGGATCCGCGGCAGCACGAAAGCGTCCCCGTCTCCCGACATGGCCGCCATCGTAGGTGCGCCCGCTCAGCGCAACCCCCGGCACAGCGGAAGCGTGCAGGTGTACGCCGACGCCTGGTCGCCGTAGAGGCGTCGCAAGGCCAGCCGGCTCTGCCCCGCCGCGTGCTGCACGGCGTCACAGGCGGTCGCGAGCTCCTCCTCCGAAGCGGCCGAGATCGTGACGAACCCCGCGTAGCGGAAGGACGCGTGGCCCTCGGCCAGCTCCGCCTCGCGCCGCGCCAACACCTCCGACTCGCGTGCGTGGCGCGCCGTGGACACGAAGCCGCCGCGGCGCCTGAGCTCGGAGTCGGCGAGGTCCGCCGTGCGCGACGCCTCGACCTTCCGCACCGCGGCGTCCGAGCCGAGTGGCTCCATCACCACCGCGAACGTCGAGCGCGCCGAGCCCAGGAGTAGCGGGGCCAGGAAGTCGCTGCGCACCTCGATGCGCGGCCACTCGGCCACCCAGAAGGTGGCATGCACCATGCCGTCGACCCGCACGCTCGACCATGTCTCCTCCATCGCCATCGGCCACGGGTCCTCCGCAGACGCCGCAGACGCCGGCGGCGCGCTCGGCGCGCCCGCCTCATAGGTGCGGAGCAACTGGTGGGCCAGATCCTCGGCACTCAGCACCGACTCCACCTGCACGTCGGCGTCGCCCAGCAGACGCACGAGGGACCCCACCTCGCGGGCCAGCGCCGCGCAGCCCACCTCCACCGACTTGGTCAACCGCACCTGGACCGCCAGCACCACGTCGTGGGCGCACGCGTGCGAGTCCATATCGGCCAGCAGCGCCTCGTACGAAGCCGTGCCGGCCGACGACGCGTCCGCGACGGCCTCGGCCGCCAGATACGCATGCACCCCGCGTCCGTCGTCGGGGAACGAGGCGGCCACCCACTGCACCCGGTGCACGGGCGAGCCCTCGCGCGCCAGCGACGCCAGCACCGAGGACCACGCCCCCACCCGCCGGTCCTGCTCGTCGGGCCCGAGGAGCGCAAAGCTGCGGCCGCGCAACGACAGCGCCGCGGTGAGGGTCCTCGTCGCCCGGTCGTGGACCACGCCTATGTCCTGCCACCCGGCCCGCAGCAACCGCACCCCGCGCAGCGCCCCCATGGCCCGGCCCCGCTGCACCCGCGTGCGCCGCGCCGCCCAGCACACGACGACGGGCAGCCACTCGTCCCCGGTGCGGCCCGACACCGGCACGGTGGCCATCGCGCCGTACAGCACCAGCACGCAGACCGCGGCGGCCACCCCGGCCACGTTGGGCTCCCCGCGCAGCACGAGCACGCCGATCACGAGGCCGACGGCCACCGTGAGGATCTGCCCGGGCCGCCACCCGGCCAGCGAGCCGCCCCGCTCGCGCGGGCCGAAGCGGTAGCGCGCCCCGCCCAACGGGCTCACGCGTCTCCCCCCTCGTCTCCCTCCGCGTCATCGGCCGGCCACGCCGGGGGCAGCCCGACCATCTTCGGGCCCTGCGCGTCGTAGTCGATGTAGAAGCGGTGCTTGCCCGGCTCGACCGGGTACAGCAAGCGGCGACCCGGCGGCACGCCCTTCCACCTCCAGGCGTCCGTGCGCGTCGCCGGCGCCGGCCCCGCACCGCCACCGTCACCGTCACCGTCACCGTCACCGTCACCGGCTCCCGACCCCGCATCGCCGACGGACCCGGACGCCCCGTTCCATCCGACGATGGGCTTCGGGCCCTTGGGTCGGGGCTCGAGGCCACCGGACGCCATCAACTCGTCGTACTGCTCCGCCCCCGGCGTCGTGAACAGGCCGCCGTCATCGGGATCGGTGCTGATGGCTTTCGCCTCCGACTCGGCCGACGCGCCGCTCCCGCCGCTCCCTCCACCGCCGCCACCACCGAGCGCGCCACCCGCCGCCGTCATCCCCATCAGCCGCGCCGCTCCGTCGGACTGGAGCCCCGAGTGCAGCGCGAAGCCCGCTGCAGTGCGCAGCGGGCCCGTCACCGCCGCCGAGCCGCGCTGGCGCAGCCCCTCGAGATGCCCGACGGCTCCGGCCTCTATCGCGGGTATCAGCCGCAAGATCGCGAACGGCACGAACGTCGCCATCACCAACAGCGCGCCACCGGCCAACACCGCGTTGAACCCCCCGCTACCCGGGGACCCGGATGCCCCCGCGGCCACGGCGCCCGCGGCCAGGCTCAGCGTGGCGACGATGACGAACTTGGACAAAATAAGAGCGGCCAGCGTCTCCACCAGGCGCCGGCACCAGTGCGCCACGGCGGGCCAAACGAGCGCGGCGAGCGCAAGCGGGAGGAAGAGAACGGCGACGTAGACCGCCGCCGCGCGGATCAGCAGCTCCATCCACAGGACGAAGGCCGCGACCGCGATCAACAGCGATACCAGCAGCAGCACGAAGGTAGCGATCGACGGGTCCGCCGCTGACACGACCAGCCCTTTGGTCACGGTCGAGAGCAGCGAGGCGACGTCGGCCCCGGAGCCGCCGGCGACGGCGTTGCTCATGGCGTCGGTCGCCGACAAGCTGAGGTTCACCACCTGTATCGCCACCACCGCCAGCAACAGCGCCAGCGGCAACTGAACGAGATACGTGCGCACCAGCTGCCCCGGGTTCTGGCGCATCACCGCCTGCAGCGTGGAGACCAGCAGCATCGGGAGGATCACCACGCCGGCCAGGGCGGTCATCTGGCCGTAGTGGGTGCGGAACCACGTTGCCCCGACATCGATGGTCGTCGTCGACACGAGGACCGCACCGATTTGGCGGAGCAGGTACTCGGCCCCGCTCGCCACCCACTGGCTGATGCCGTTGAGGACGGATTCGAACCCGGACGTGGCGAGCGAGCCCCCGAGGTTGCCGATCTGGCAGACGGGATTGAGGGCGTCGAGTCCGGTGCAACCGGCTGCTTGCATGACGACGGTTCTGGCGGTGACGGCGGCGGTGACGGCGGCGCGAGATAAACGCGGACCGGATCAGTGCAGCGCCGTGCCCGTGTGGAAGAAGAAGTTGATGATCGGCGGCGCGGCACCGATCAAGAGCGCGGCCAGACCCGAAACGAGCACGGCCCGTCGCCCCACGAGCGTCTGCTGGAAGTTCTGCGAGTGGACACCTATCGCCCAGGCGGCGGCCCCGATCAACAGTCCGGCCAGTGCGGCGATCAGCGCCCAGGCGCCGAGGCCGTTCGTCAGCTCCTGCAACGTCCCCCCGCCGGGCAAGGCGTTCACGCTCGGGTTGAGCGTGACATCGGCCAGGTGCCACACGACCATTGGGTGCCCTCCGCTTGTCTTCTGGATGTCCTGTGAATCCCTGCTGGGATCACCGACCGGCCGGACCGTCCGGACCGCTTCGGCCGGAGAATGGTTGCGACTTCTCCCGTCGGTGCGTCCGGGGTCATCCATCGCCGACGTTCCCGCACCCCACGGGGGTTGATGCCCGCCCCCCGCCCGGTAGGAGCCGCGGTGCGACCGCGGGCGCCCCAACTTGATCACCAGCGCAGACGCCCAGCGGCCGGCCCCGATCGACCCGATCACCCGCCTTTGAGCCGCTTGTTCGCCCCGCACGCGCTCGCCTGTCATATTGGGGGCGTTCCTGATGACGACACCGGCCGAAGTCCACCTGAGCCAGACCCAGGCGATCATCTACATCGCGGCCGCAGTCGCGGTGTGCGTCGTCGTCGGCGTCGTGGCCGCCTACCTCGGCCGCCGTGCGAGGAGCCGGGCCATCAGCCAGCGCCTGGCTGCCCTCGGCACCCGCCTGGGCCTCGACCCGCCCGAGGACGAGAACAACATCGAGACCTCGCTCGCCTACCTCGAGTCCGTCACCGGCGGCGCGGCCCAGGCCGTCACCGAGTCCAGCTCTGACGCCATCCGGCTGCGGCGCTCGCTCGACACCCTCACCCAGGGCGTCGTCCTCTGCGACGAGAACGGCACGGTGATCTATCGCAACGGCCGCGCCAACGCCCTTATGGTCAGCCGCCACGGTGATGCCCTCGCCGCACAGGCGGTGACCGAGGTTCTCGAGGACGCGTGGCACGAGGGTTCCTCGGAGCGCACGCTCGACCTCTACGGCCCGCCCCGGCGCACGCTCCAGGTGCGGGCCCGCCAGATCGACGACGGCCGGCGCCCCCTCGGCGTCATCGCTCTGATCGAGGACATCTCCGAGCGCCGTCGCCTCGAGGAGATCCGCCGCGACTTCGTCGCCAACGTGAGCCACGAGCTGAAGACGCCGATGGGGGCGCTCGGCCTGCTCGCCGAGACGCTCGTGTCCGAGCCCGATCCGCAGGTGGCCCAGCGCCTCGCCGGGCGGATCCACAACGAGGCGTTCCGGGTCAGCCGCATCATCGACGATCTTCTCGACCTGTCGCGCATCGAGTCGGAGGAGGCCCCACCACGCGAACCGGTGTTGGTGAACCTCGTGATGGCCGACGCCATCGAGCGGGTCCGGGCCACGGCGGACCAGCGCGGCATCGAGATCGTGCTGCACGAGCCCTCACCCCCGGTCGCCGTCATGGGCGACCGCCGCCAGCTGGTCTCCGCCATGCACGCGCTTCTGGAGAACGCCATCACCTACTCCTACGACAACTCCAAGGTCGTCGTGACAGGCACGGTCCAACGCAGCAACCCCAACATGGAACACCCCTCACTGCGCCAGGCCGAGGCTCCGCCGGAGAGTGCCGGCTTCGGCGCCGCTGCGGGTGCGGGGCCTGACGAGACGCCGCCTTCGGGGCAGGAGCCCGTGGCCAAGCGGAGCGAAGCGGCCGGCGAGGAATCGCAAGGACCGATCGAGCCCGTGTTCACACCCGAGATCCTCGAGGCGTACGCGCGGCCCGACGAGGACCCCGGCGCCGCCCTGGCGAGCGGCTCCACCCTGTCGACGATGCCCCCGGTCGAAGCGGAAAAGAGTGACGCCGCCGGGACGGGCCAGATGGAGACCACGTCGGCCGGCTCACCGAGTTGGCGCGTCGAAGAGCGCGACAGCGTGCGGCTCTCGGTGCAGGACCACGGCGTCGGCATCCCAGCCCGCGACCTCGACCGCATCTTCGAGCGCTTTTACCGTGTCGACCACGGCCGCAGCCGCGACACGGGTGGCACGGGGCTCGGCCTGTCGATCGTGCGCCACGTCGCCAACAACCACCAGGGGTGGGTCGACGTCGAGTCGCGCGAGGGCGAGGGCTCGACATTCACGCTCGTGCTCCCGATTCAGATTGGGAGCGCGTGAAAGTGACCAAGGCGAAAGAGAAGAAGAAGACCGGCCGGAGTGCGCCTGACGGCCCGGTCAAGGTCCTGCTGGCCGAGGACGAGGAATCCTTCATCGACGCGCTGGTCATCGGCCTCAACAACGAGGGCTTCCGGGTGACGGTGGCACGCGACGGTAACGAGGCGTTGTCGCTCTTCGACGAGGTGGAGCCCGACATCATCTTGCTGGACCTCATGCTGCCGAAGTTGTCGGGCGTCGACGTCTGCCGCACCATTCGCACCCGTTCGCAGGTGCCGATCATCATGGTCACGGCCAAGGGCACCGAGATCGACACCGTCGTCGCATTGGAGGTGGGGGCCGACGACTATGTGACCAAGCCGTATCGCCTGCGGGAGCTGGTGGCCCGTATGCGTGCGGTCCTGCGGCGTGCACCCGGCGGGCCCGAGGCCACCGACGCCACATCGATCGAATTCGGGAGCGACGGCACCTGGGAGGCCAACGGCATCATGGTCGACTTCGACCAGCGCCGGGTGTTCGTGCGCGGCGAGGAGGTCCACCTGCGCCGCAAGGAGTTCGAGCTATTGCGGCTGTTGGTCGAGAACGCCGGCCGTGTGCTGACCCGTGACGTCCTGATCGACCGGGTCTGGGGGACGGACTACATCGGCGACACCAAGACCTTGGACGTGCACATCAAGCGGCTGCGTTCCCGGATCGAAGCCGACCCGTCGACACCTGTCTTGATCACGACGGTGCGCGGAGTCGGGTACCGCTTCGCAGCCGCGAACTGAACGAACGGTCGGGGTTTCGGCGCTTTCTGCGCGCCATCTAAGTTCGATTGTCGCACTTGGCCCATCGGTCTTGTTTTCGCGCCCGTATATGAGGAAGGGGAGTGCGGTCGCGCCCGGGTGTATATGCCGCTCCTCTTATGGAATAGTCCGATTTTAACAACGTCTGAGTTGTAGAACGGAAAGACGACAACCCGCGGGTTATGGATTGCGGGAAATCCATAAGCCCACCCGCATATACACCCGCGCCGAGACCACGGCCCGCTCTCCCTATACGAGCTGAGAAAACTATTGGGTCCCCGTGTTCCGGCGTTCCCGAAGAAGCTCCCTAGACCGTCAGCCGCTCGAAGTCCTCGGGGATGGTGACTCCCGGCATCGACGCCGTGTCGACCTGTTCGCCCAGGTGGGTGAGCACGAAGTGCGTGTCTGGATGGGCCGCCTGGAGTTCGCGGACGTCGGATTCCTCCATGTGGGTGCGGGGACCGCCGTGCGCACCGTTGCACTCGAGCACCAGCACATCGGCCTCAGTCGCGAGCTCGGTGAGGCCGGCGCAGGGCCGCACGTCGCCGCTGTACGCGACGTACCTGTCGCCCCGCTCGAAGAGGTACCCGAAGCAGCGCAGGTAGGGGACGTGCTCCACCTCGAGGGCTCGGAAGCGCAACCCGGCGGCTTCCTGCCATGAACCGTCGACGTCAACGAAGCGAAGGTCGAGGCGCTCGTGCGCCATCTGCAGCGTCGAGCGCACCTCGGCAACTTCGATCATGTGGGCCAGGTGCTCCTCGAGCCCGGGTGGCCCGACGATGTGCACTGTGCGGCCGCCGCCGGCCTCGGCAACTGCCTGCAGGAAGAACGGCCAGCCGAAGCAGTGATCGGCATGGAAGTGCGAGATGACGACAACGTCGATCGAGGCAGGGTCAAAGCCGCATCGACGGAGGTGTGGCAATGCGGTCGGACACGGCTCGACCAGCACGTTCGAGTCCAGGACGAAGCTGTTCCAATAGCGCCCCGGCGGGGCCAAGAAGTTGCCCGTGCCGAGGAACGTGAGCTCGGTCACGACGTGTCGGCCAAAGAGAGCAGCGACGCCACCAGAATCGGGTCCCCGTCGACGTCGGCGTCGGGGACCGCGAGCCGGCGGTAGAGCATGAGGACAAGGTCCGAGGCGGTCGCGCTGAGCTCGGCCGTGCCGGCTGGTGGTTCAGGCCCAACCCTCCAGCTCCCCCCGGTGTCAACGGCGGTGAGCGTCACCGCGCCCCGCAAAGCAGCGACGTCCGGCCCGACCATGACCTCGATGAACTCGGGCACTCCGTCACTGGCAAGTTCGGCGGGCAACGGGGCGGAAGTACCCACCGAGCCCTCCGCATCCCAACGATGGACTGCCACCTCCTGAGCCTGGTGCCGGGCGACGGCCCCGGCAGTGTGCGGCGTCGGCTCGTCCCACCAGGCCCAGGACGGCGAGTCTGGCCCGGACTCGCGCAACGCACTGAGCAGCGAGTAGGTGCACCAGCCGAGCCAGGCGAGCAGGTCGCTGTCGGGCGGCAACGAGGTCAATGTACCGCCGGCCCGTTCGTCGGGATTCTTGGCCCGCACGTTCTCGGACCAGTACCACTGCACGGTGCCGATGTGGTGGGCCAGGTCGCGCACGGACCACTTGGAGGTGGTCGGTACACGGGTCTCGAGATCGGCCGACGCCACCACCTCGGTCAGACGGCGACTCTCGCGCGCGATGGCGTCCACCGCATCGTCGAAGCCGAACCCGCCCCCCGCCACGCTCACGGCGCCTTGATTAACAATTCGCCACCGAGATACGGCGCCAACGCCTCGGGCAGCATCACGGTCCCGTCCTCCTGGCGGCCGTTCTCCACCAGAGCCGCCCACATACGGGGCCAGGCCAGCGCCGAGCCGTTGACGGTGTGGACCAGCTGCGGTTGACCACCACCGGCCGGACGGAAACGGACATTGGCTCGGCGCGCCTGGTAGTCGCGGAACCAACTGACCGAGGAGACCTCGAGCCAGCGATCGACGC
>DATMMN010000219.1:0-20251 GCA_035569675.1 Acidimicrobiales bacterium
GCCCGGCTCAGGCACCCTCATAAGGCCGGCATAGGCGATACCGCCCCCGGCGGGCATGTAAGGCGTGACGTAGAGGCTCGCGTCCTTCTTCCACCAGTCGATTCGGGCGAGCTTGTAGCACTTGCCTCCGGTCTGGACCAGCACGCGCACCGACGTCAGAGGAACCACTACCCCCAAATGGTGCCTCAGTCCTCGGTTCGCTCGACGGTGTCGGTCACAGGGCGCCAATTGTACGTGGCGTCGGAGTCATCCCGGCCCTTGGCTCGCGCGACCCTCTTTGCAAGACGCGGACCCTCCCCGCCTGCCCGCCAGCCGGCCCGGTGCAGGGGCGGGGGGTTGACAGCTCCGCAACCTTGCGCCTCATCGCGCGCATATCGCTCGGACGGTGGCTATCGCAGGCGTCCCCTGCCGTCCGATGGGAGGCCGTGACCTGCCACTATTGACCGCCGCCATCCTCATCGGTCCGCCTCGTCAGCCTTCCAAGCTGATGATGCCAGTTCGATCCTGGTCGGCCGCTCTCTTTTTGCGCTGGCCTAGCCGTCAAAGACTCTCGGTGCTGTTGCATACCCTTGGCCGGACACGTCTCGAAGTTCCGTCCGACGGCCTGGCTGGACCGGCGGCCTCTACGTGTCCGATGTCGCAATGAGTGGTCCGAGGTGTCGCTCAGGCGGTGACGCCAAGAGCGGCACGACGTGGGTCGTCATCCAGGGGGAGCCAACTTCGGTGGCGACTCTGTCGAGAACCTCGGGGTTGTCGCCCGCGATGATCAGAATGAAGTGGTCCGGTGCTGCTTGAACGATGTGAAGACCTCGAAATCCTTCGATCGCCCGGGCTTGGGGCACAACTTCCTGCTCGGCACGAGCGAACAGTTCTGGATTCGGCGGCTCCCGGAAATGAAGGTGATTGACGACCACAGCACGCATGTGCGTCACCCTAACGGGGGTAGAAGGGTGCGGTCGTGGCTACGGCGGGTTGACCATCGGCAGCGGTGATGTGGCTGGGGCGGTGCCCCACGCGCGTACCCACCGCTCGCGAGAATAGGACGTGCCCTTGTCCCGCGGACTGAGGCGTTGGTGGTCGGCCGCCGCAATCGTTCTCTTGGGGATCGTCGCGTCGGTTGCCACCCTCGTCGCGACGTCCGGCTCGCCTCCTGGCGCGCCTACGAAGAGCTCCGGCCGAGTCGCCAGCTCGACGCCTTCGCCCCAGGCGCGACCGGCGCCAACCAGGCCTCCCGCTGGGCAGCCGGCGCGCCCGCCCGCGCCGTCGACAACCACGACGACCGTGTCTGCCCCAGTCGCGTTGGCCGGCTGCCCCGTGCCCCCGCACCCACCACCGCCGCCCTCTCCCCCGCCGTGGCACCCGGCCACCCTTGTGACGTCGCTGCCGGCGGTGACGGCTCCGGCGGCGTGGACCTCACAACTCGCCCCACTGGCGGGGAAGGGAATGTGGATCTGGCAGTGGGACAGCACCGACGGTGGCAATGCCGATGCGGTCGTGCAGCAGGCGGTCTCGGCTGGGCTGCATCAGCTCTGGGTCCGCGTGGGCGACTCTCAGAACGGCTTCTACGGCACCCAGGAGCTCGACGCACTCGTGCCCGTCGCTCACGCCCACGGGATCGCCGTAATCGCGTGGGGCTTCCCCTACCTCTGGGACCCCGTCGGCGATGCGCAGTGGACGACGCAGATCCTCTCTTGGCGCGCCGCCGACGGCGAACAGGTCGACGGCTACAGCGCGGACCTCGAAGAGTCGACCGAGGGCGTGATGATGAGTGGCCAGCGCGCCGCTGTGTACCTCGAGCTCGTGCGGCAGGCCGCCGGCAGCCGGCTCGTCGTGGCGACGGTCTACCCACCCAGCGACGCGAACTGGGACGGCGGCTACCCCTACCAGGCGATGGCACCGTACGTCGACGCGTTCGCCCCGATGGTGTACTGGGAATGCGTTGATCCCGGCGGCGACGCCACGCAGGACATCGCCCGCCTCCAAACCCTCCGGCCGGTGCACGTCATCGGTGAGGCCTTCAACTTTGCCGGCACCGGCGGCCGGAGCGTCTCGCCGAGCGGGGCCGAGATCTCCGAATTCCTGGGCGCCAGCCAGCACGCCGGCGCTCTTGGCGCCTCGTTCTGGGTGTGGCAGGAGGCCACACCGGAGGAATGGACGGCGCTGACCGGCTTCTCCTGGAGCCAGCGACAGTTCAGACGTTCGTCGAATTGATCGTCGACCTCTTACGTGGGCCATGAATCTGAGGCCGACAGCAAGTCCGTGACGTCGTGACTCCTGGTCCGTCGGGCGTCCCACCCATCCAGGCGTAGATTTGCCCCCAGAAACACGGTGCCCTCCAAGGTTTCGGGAGGCTTTTGGTGGACAGGTTGACGCTGGCGGAGCTGGTGAATCGAAGTGGGGTCCCTGCAAGCACCATCCACAACTACCGGCGCCGCGGGCTCATCCCTCCGCCGATGCGCGTGGCGCAGAACCGGTTCGCCTACGACGAGACCCACCTCGAGGCACTGCTGGCGATCCGTTCGCGCACGGCTTCCACGGAGCCCGAACAGCGCAAGCGCATCGTCGCCGTCGCCATCGAGGCGTTCAAGACACGTAGCTACAGCGAGGTGACCGTCAGCGACATCGCGGATGCGGCGCATATGGCAAAGGGGAACGTCTATAGGTACTTCGATTCGAAGGAAGACCTGCTCACGGCCGCCATCGAAACGCTCCTCGAGAACACCGACGAGCGTTTCCAGGCCGCAGTGGACGCTCTCGGAGGACCCACAGGGGTGCGTGGCAAGCAGGAAAAGACGACGCTGATGTTCGGTTACCTCGTCGCCGACGTGCTGCCCATGTTGCTCGAGCTCGGTGCGCGTGCGGCGAAGGGGCACGAACCAAGTGCCGACCTCGCCCGAAAAGTGTTAAGGACCCTGGCCGAGACGGCTGGACGCCCTTTCACGGGTCCGAAGGCGCCGGTGGAGGACGCGATCGACGCCGGCTTGAGGCTCATCGAGAGCGCGTTCGCCACGGTCCTGGAATGGTCGGTCGGGCCGGACTGGCCGCCCGACGACATGCCCGCGGGCGCCATCCCCGAAGTCTGAACCCGGACCCCTTTGGGGATCCCAGGAGTGTGAACCCCGAGGTTTGACGCTTGACAGCGGGCGCGACTTCGCGTACAAGTTGTGACTCTGCGGTCACTCACTTGCACACAGGTTGCACTCGCGGACCGGGCCCGCGGCGAGAACTTTACCGTCGCCTCGCGCGTCCTGCCCCGGTCCGTGCGACTCCACCTCCTGGGCTTCTACGCCTTCGCGCGCTTCGTCGACGAGATCGGCGATGCCTACGAAGGAGATCGCCTGGCCGCTCTGGACGAAGTGGAGAACCAGACGCGTGCCGCGCTGCACGACCCTGACCTGGTGGGCGCTCTACCCGTCGTGGCGACCGCTGCCCGCTCGGTCTCCGAACTCGATGCAGACCCCAGTTTGCTGTTCGACCTCATTGCCGCCAACCGACAGGACCAGACCGTCTCCGCATACGACACGTTCAACGACCTCCTCGCCTACTGCGCCCTCTCCGCCAACCCTGTCGGGCGACTCGTCCTTGCCGCCTTCCGGGCTTCGCGTGAGGCTCTCTTCGCCTGGTCCGACTCGATCTGCACGGGCCTGCAGCTGGCCGAGCACTGGCAGGACGTCGCCGAGGATGCAGCTGCGGGTCGCGTCTACCTTCCTCGCGAAGACCTGGCCCAATTCGGCGTCGAGCCGGCGGCGCTCACCGCCGGCCCGCCGGCCAGCCGCGCTCTGCGCGCCCTGTCGGTCTTCGAGGTGGCCCGGGCGCGTGGCTACCTCGACCGAGGGCAACCCCTGATCGGTGCGCTGGATGGCTCGGCGCGCTGGGCCGTTGCGGGGTTCTGGGCCGGTGGCCACGCCGCACTCGACGGAATCGCTCAGCGCGGATTCGACGTACTCGCTGGCACGCCCCATCGATCGCGTCTTCGGACCGTGACCCGCGCCATGACCCTCGTCATTGCCGCACACCGTGCGCAGCCCGGCGAGATGGTCGCGTGAGCCCCGTCGACGTCGAGGCGGCCTATCGCGCCTGCGAGCACATCACGCGCACCGAGGCGCGCAACTTCAACTATGGCATCAAGCTGCTTCCTGAGGGGAAACGCCGCGCCATGTGCGCTCTTTACGCCCTGGCCCGCCGCATTGACGACATCGGCGACGGCGACCTACCGGATCCAGAGAAGATCGCAGGCCTGGCCCGGGTGCGGAAGGAAGTCGCTTCACTCCGAGATTCTGTCGACGGCGCGGACGCTGTCCTGGTCGCGGTGGCTGACGTCTGTCGGAACTACCCGATTCCCCTTGCCGCGCTCGACGAGCTCATCGACGGCTGCGAGATGGATGTGCAAGGAACGAGCTACGAGACCTTTGACGATCTGGTCGCATATTGCCGACGCGTTGCCGGCACCATCGGTCGCCTGAGCCTCGCCGTCTACGGCTGCGCTGACCCCGAGCGTGCGGCCCCGCTGGCGGACGACCTGGGTGTGGCGCTGCAGGTCACCAACATCCTGCGCGACATCGTGGAGGACCACCAGCAGATGGGTCGCGTCTACTTGCCGGCCGCCGACCGGGATCGTTTCGGGGTTCCAGCCGACCTGAGCGGTCCCTCCGACCGGCTCGTTGCCCTGATCGCATTCGAGTCCGTCCGCGTCGAGGAGTGGTACGAGCGGGGCCTGCAGCTGTTGCCGATGCTGGACTGGCGGTCGCGCGCCTGTACGGCCGCCATGGCCGGCATCTATCGCCGGCTGCTGACGGCGATCCAGCGCGACCCCGACGCGGTGCTCCGGGGCCGGCTCTCGCTCCCGGGCTGGCAGAAGGCGGGCGTCGCTGTGCGCGCCTTGGCGAGGGGCGAATCGTGAACGACCGCCCTCATGTCGCCGTCGTGGGTGGCGGTTTGGCTGGTCTGGCCGCTGCACTGGATTGTGCCGACGCCGGCGCCCGGGTGACCCTGATGGAACGGCGTCAGCGGCTCGGAGGGTTGACCTGGTCCTTCGAACACCACGGGCTGCACGTCGATAACGGCCAACACGTCTTCCTCCGCTGCTGTCGCGAGTACCTGTCCTTCCTCGAGCGCATCGGTGCCCGCCGCGACGTCACGTTGCAGGAACGGCTCGATATTCCGGTGCTGGCGCCGGGCACCCGCGGGTCGCCACCGACGATTGGTCGTCTCCGCCGGTCCGGGCTGCCCGCACCGCTGCAGCTGGCGGGTTCGCTGTTGCGCTACCCACACCTACCGCTGGCGCGACGGCTGCAATTGGGCCGCGGCCTGACCGCTCTTCGCCGCCTGAGCCTCGATGATCCGACCTTGGACGACGTCACGTTTGGCGACTGGTTGCGCCAGCACGGGCAATCCGAGGCAGCGGTGGCCACCGTGTGGGACCTCATCACCGTCCCCACCTTGAACCTGCCGGCGGCCGAGGCGTCGCTGGCGCTCGCTGCCATGGTGTTCAAAATCGGCCTTCTGGAGGACGCCACCGCTGCCGACATCGGCTGGAGCCGGGTTCCGCTCGGTTCGCTGCACGGCGAGCGGGCGTCGGTAGCGCTGGCCCAAGCAGGTGTCGCCGTCCGTCTCGGGGCTCGGGTCCAATCCGTAAGGCCCGACCCGATCGGCGGGATCTCGATCGACGGCGCGCACGCCGACGCCGCGATCGTCGCCCTCCCGCACGATGAGGCAGCACGCGTGCTCCCCCCGGGTGCGGTCGCCCACCAGTCCCGGCTCGCCGAACTCGGTGATTCTTCGATCGTCGACGTCCACCTGTTCTACGACCGTCCGGTCACGACGTGGCCTCTGATGGCCGCGGTGCACTCGCCGATTCAGTGGGTGTTCGATCGGACCGAGTCGTCCGGTCTCACCACGGGCCAGTACCTCGCTGTGTCCATCTCCGCGTCGGACGACCTGTTCGCCGAGCGGCCTGGCGAGCTGACGCGCCGCATCGGCGCTGCACTCGGGCGACTGCTCCCCTCGACCCATGAGGCACGCATTGTCGACTCGCTCGTCACCAAAGAACGCCGCGCGACCTTCCGAGCCGCACCGGGCACCGCGTCGCTGCGCCCCGTCGCCCAGACGTCGGTCCCTTGTCTGACCGTGGCGGGCGCGTGGACCGATACGGGGTGGCCGGCGACCATGGAAGGGGCGGTACGAAGCGGGCAAGCGGCGGCGAGCGCCGCACTCGGTGCATTGCAAAGGATCCCTGTCACAAAGGAGGTGGCGTGACCGCGCCCATACCCGTCCCCGACATCCTCACCCGCTGCCGGCAATCGATCGACCCGGTCCTTGCCACTGCGGTCGAGACGTTGTCCCCCGAACTGAGCCAGATAGCCCGCTATCACCTCGGGTGGTCGGACGCCGAGGGCCGCCCGGTCGCCGCACCAGGCGGGAAGGGCATTCGGCCGGCCCTTGCTCTGTTGGGCACCCAGGCGGTCGGCGCCGCCGCTGAGGTCGGCATCCCTGGTGGGGTCGCCGTCGAGCTCGTCCACAACTATTCGCTCATCATCGATGACGTCATCGACCTCGATACCGAGCGCCACCACAGGCCCACGGTCTGGACGCTCTTCGGGGTCAGCCACGCCATCATCGCCGGCGATGCGCTGCAGGTGCTGGCGCACCAGGTCCTTCTCGACCCACCGTCAGAGATCGGAGCGGCAGCGTCCGCGTCCTTGGCCGCGGCAACCACGACCATGATCGCCGGCCAGTCCGAGGACATCGCATTCGAACGCCGCCGCGACATCAGCATCGATCAATGCGTCGCCATGTCGTCTTCCAAGACCGGCGCGCTGCTCGGCTGCGCCGCCTCCATCGGGGCGATCCTCGCCGACGCGCCGACCGAGGCGGTCGCGGCACTGCGCGACTACGGCCGGCTGCTCGGCCTGGCGTTCCAGGCCGTCGACGACCTGCTCGGGATTTGGGGCGACCCGGCCCGGACGGGAAAGCCTCAGGGCAGCGACCTCCGACAACGGAAGAAGTCCATGCCGATCGTGTACGCGCTCGGTGCTGACGGTCCCGAAGCCGACGAGCTGCGGTCCATCATCCTCGGGCCCGCCGAGACAGCGGACTCCCGTCCATCGCTGTCGGCGGGCGAGGTCGCCCGCGCCACCCGCCTCATCGAAGCAATCGGCGCGCGGGAATGGACCGTCACCGAGGCCAAGTCGAACCTCGATGCCGCCCTCGGTGCGCTCGAGCGCGTGCCGCTGGCCGCGGACGCGCACCGGGAACTGGCGGACCTCGCCGTGTTCGTCGTCGAGCGCGAAGCGTGATGGCCGTCACCGACGTCGCCCCGACGCGGACGGCGACCGACTCCCTGGACGCGGCACGCGAGCGACTGCTTGCCCTGCAGACGCCGGACGGTTGGTGGAAGGCCGAGCTCCAGACGAACGTCACGATGGAAGCCGAAGATCTCATGCTGCGCCACTTCCTCGGCGGGCTCGATCCGGATCTGGCCGCCGCGACGGCACGGTGGATCCGGCAGAACCAGCGGCCCGACGGGACCTGGCCGACCTTCTTCGGCGGGCCTCCCGACCTCTCGACCACGGTCGAGGCGTATGTCGCGTTGCGCCTTGCGGGCCACGCCCCCGACGCCGCGTACATGGAGGCCGCCGCCGGCTGGGTGCGCGCGCACGGCGGCATCGCCGGGACGCGCGTCTTTACCCGGATCTGGCTGGCCATGCTCGGCCAGTGGGACTGGGAATCCTTGCCCGTGCTCCCGCCTGAGATCATGCTGCTGGGCCCAAAGGTCCCCCTCAACATCTACGACTTCGCGTGCTGGGCCCGCCAGACGATCGTCGCACTGAGCGTCGTCATGGCCTTCCGTCCTCAGCATGCCTTGCCCTTCGGACTCGACGAACTCTGCGCGCCCGACCCGCCGGCGCAGCGACGCTCTCTGCGCACGCGCGCTGGTCTCTTCGAAGGCTTGGACCGACTCCTGCACCGTTACGAGCGCTTGCCGGCGTGGTTCTGGCCCCGCGCCGCGCTGCGGCGGGTGGCCCTCGGCAAGGCCGAGCGCTGGATCCTCCAGCGACAGGAGGCGGACGGCCTGTGGGGAGGCATCCAGCCACCGGTCGTCTACTCGATCATCGCCCTCCATCTCCTTGGCTATCCGGCGGACCACCCGGTGTTGCGTGCTGCGTTCGACGGACTGGAGAAATTCAGCATCCACGACGACAAGGGCCGGCGGCTCGAGGCATGCCAGTCGCCCGTGTGGGATACGGCTCTCTCCGTCGTCGCGCTGGCCGATGCCGGCATGCGGCCCGACCACCCGGCTCTTTGCGCCGCCCGCGACTGGCTCGTGGAAGAGGAGATCCGGGTGCGAGGCGACTGGTCGGTACGGCGCCCCGACGTGGCACCCAGCGGGTGGGCGTTCGAATTCGAAAACGACAACTACCCCGATATCGACGACACCGCCGAGGTGGTCCTGGCGCTGCGTCGCGCGGCGCCGTCACCCGCAGCCGACGATGCCTGCGACCGCGCGGTGCGCTGGACCCTGGGTCTGCAGTGCCGCGAGGGGGGATGGGGCGCCTTCGACGCCGACAACGACAGCGATCTGGTCGCGGCCTTGCCGTTCTGCGACTTCGGGGAAGTGACCGACCCCCCTTCCGCCGACGTCACCGCCCATGTCATCGAGATGCTCGCCGACGGGTCGACGGATGCGGCCGCCCTCTCCCGTGCCGTGCAGTGGCTCTGGGCGCAGCAAGAAGCCGACGGCTCGTGGTTCGGACGCTGGGGCGTCAACTACGTGTACGGGACGGGGGCCGCCGTGCCGGCGTTGATGGCGGCGGGTGTCAGCCAAGACGACCAGCGGATCCTGCGCGCCGTCGGCTGGCTCGAGGAGCACCAGAACGAGGACGGGGGTTGGGGCGAGGACCTCCGTTCGTACGTCGATCCCGAGTGGGCGGGGTGTGGCGAGTCGACGGCGTCGCAGACGGCTTGGGCCCTCCTGGCCTTGCTGGCGGCCGGTCGCAGTGAGACAGACGCCGTGATCCGCGGGATCGACTGGCTGGTGCGGAACCAGACCGACGACGGAACCTGGGACGAGCCATGGTTTACGGGCACAGGTTTTCCCTGGGACTTCTCGATCAACTACCACCTCTACCGGCTGGTGTGGCCGATCATGGCCCTCGGCCGGTACGTGGCCTCGTGATCCCCGCCCCAGAAGATCGGGCAGACGGCCCGCGCGTGCTGCTCGCAGGGCCACGCTCGTTCTGTGCGGGTGTGGAGCGAGCCATCCATACCGTCGAGCGTGCCATCGACCGCTTCGGAGCCCCCGTGTACGTCCGGCGCCAGATCGTCCATAACCGCCACGTGGTCTCGGACCTCGAGGAGCGCGGCGCGATCTTCGTCCACGAACTCGACGAGGTGCCTGACGGAGCGACCGTTGTGTTCTCGGCGCACGGGGTGGCGCCGGCCGTGCACGACGTCGCACGATCGCGGGGCATGCAGGTCGTGGACGCAACCTGTCCGCTCGTTGCCAAGGTCCACCATGAGGTGCATCGCTTCACAAATCAGGGCTATCAGGTCCTGTTGATCGGGCGACGCGGACACGACGAGACCGAGGGGACGATGGGCGAGGTCGCTGGGATGACCTTGGTCGAGACCGCGGACGACGTGGCCTCGTTGGAGGTCGATGACCCCGGGAAAGTTGCCTACATCACTCAGACCACTCTTTCCCCCCGAGATGTCGCCGACGTCGTCGACGCGCTGTCGGCGCGCTTCCCCTCTCTCGTCGGGCCGCACTCGGCCGATATCTGTTACGCCACCCAGAACCGACAGGAAGCCGTCGTCGCCATGGCGGGCGAATGCGACATCATCATCGTCGTCGGCTCCGGGAACTCGTCGAATGCCGCCCGCCTCGTCGAGGTGTCGTCCCGCGCCGGCTGTGCCGCCGTGCTCGTCGAAGACGAGACGCATCTCGATGCTGCTCCAATGCTCAAAGACGCCCACACGGTGGGGGTCACCGCCGCAGCGTCGACCCCACCGGCCATCGTGGCCCGTGTGGTGAATGCCCTCAACCCCTCCTCGGTGGAGGAGCGGGTACTCCGCACCGAGCAGGTCAATTTCCCCCTACCTTCGGAGGTCCGTTAAATGCCCATCCCATTGCGTCAGAGCCTCAAGATCGGGTCCTACCTCGCGAGACAGAAGCTGGCGGGCCGGAAACAGTTTCCCTTGATCGTCGAGCTCGAACCGCTCTTCGCCTGCAATCTTGAATGCAACGGCTGCGGGAAGATCCAGTTCCCGACCGAGATCCTTCGGAAGCGCCTCAGCGTCGAGCAGGCCGTGGCGGCCATCGAAGAGTGCCGCGCCCCGATGGTCTCCATCGCCGGCGGGGAGCCCCTGCTGCATCCCCAGATCGATCTGATGACGGCGGCGCTGCTCGACCGAGGCAGGTACGTCTACCTCTGCACGAACGCACTACTGCTGGAGCGCAGGCTCGATCGGTTCGAGCCCCATCGCAGATTCAGCTGGGTCGTCCACATCGACGGCTTGCGTGAACGACATGACGAATCGGTGAGCAGGTCGGGCACCTTCGACAAGGCGGTCGCGGCGATCAAAGCTGCGCAGGCCAAGGGATTCCGGGTCACGACCAACACGACGTTCTTCACGACCGACTCGCCACACACGGTCCGCGAGGTGCTCGACTTCCTCAACGACGAACTGAAGGTGGACCAGATGATGATCTCCCCCGGTTACGCCTACGAGAAAGCTCCGGACCAGGTGCACTTCCTGAACACGAGGAGCTCGACCAACCTCTTCGAGGAGGCGTTCTCGGACGGACGCCGGAAGCGTTGGCGGCTCAACCACAGCCCCCTGTTCCTCGACTTCCTCGAGGGCAAAGTGGACTTCCAGTGCACGCCCTGGGGAATCCCGAGCTACTCGGTGTTCGGCTGGCAACGGCCCTGTTACCTCATGGCCGACGGCTACACGGAGACGTACAAGGAACTGATCGAGACGACCGACTGGGACCAGTACGGGCGGGGACGCGACAAGCGCTGTGCCAACTGCATGGCCCACTGCGGCTATGAACCCACGGCGGTGCTGGCCACCACCAAGTCATTGCGCCAGTCGTTGCGGGCCGCCCTGAGCAACTGACAAGCCTCTGAGCCGGTCGGGCCCTGGCGCGACCTGACCCCGACGCCGAGTCCCAGCGGAGGAAGATGGGGGCGTGCACGCGGTCGCCGTCGTGATCCTGGTCCTCTGGATCGCCTTCTGGGTCTACTGGCTGGCCGCCGCCACGACGGGCGTCAAGTCCGGACGGACGCGCTGGGGCCGCTTCGTCGGCGTTCGGATCGTGATCGTCCTGCTCGCCCTCTTGTTGATCCGCACCCGCGCCTTCAAGGGGGGACAGACAATCACCAAGGATCCGTGGCTCCAGGCCATCGGTCTCGTCGTCTTCTTGTCGGGTCTGGCGCTGGCCATTTGGGCCAGGCGGTACCTCGGCCGGAACTGGGGCATGCCCATGTCGGAGAAAGTCGACCCCGAGCTCGTGACGACCGGCCCCTACAGCAGGGTCCGCCACCCGATCTACTCGGGAATCATCCTCGCCATGATTGGCACGGCCATCGCCGTGAGCTGGTACTGGCTGCTCGCCGTCGTATTGCTCGGGGCGTACTTCGTCTACAGCGCCGTGATCGAGGAGCGGTATATGGCCGGCCTCTTTCCCGACACCTACCCCGCCTACAAGCGCTCGACGAAGATGTTGGTGCCGTTCGTCTTCTGACGGCCTCCGTCCGCGGCGGGCGACCCTCTACGCTCTGCGCCGTCCGGGTGCACCGGGCCGACGCGAGCGGGGGACGGATGACAACAGAAACCGAAGAGGCCTTCACCGAGTTGCTCGGTGCGGTGACCGAGACTCGCGCCCGCATGATCGAGCAGCTGCGCGACGACGAGACGACGCTACTCGAGGCTCACAAGTGGCTCCTCTCGATCCTGCAGGTGGCGGGCGACGTGCAGCTGTGGGCCGACACCGCCCGCCCGCATTTCGTCGACATCGTCGGCCGCTACAAGAAGTGGGGCGGCGACAACGCGGACGCGTTCTACTGCTACGCGCCGATCGACCCGACGCGGACCTATCGCGTCACGTGGGAGCCGGGCGACGCCGTCTACATGTCGCTCACGGTGTATGGCGGGCCCAACGACGGCCGCTATTCCGAACGGATCGTCGGCGCCGTCAACAGCCGTGACGCCGGTCGTCAGCCCGACGGCACCATCCGCATCATCCTCTCCCCCAACGAGCCGGACGAACCCGGTGTGGCCCACATCATGCTCGAGCCGGACTCCGTGGCCGCCATCACCCGCGACTACCTCGAGGATCCCGTCCTAGGGCGGCGCGCCACGTGGCACATCGAAGCCGACGACCCGCCCGCCGTCTTCACCCAGGACGACGCCGATTTGGCCCGCCGCCTCCGCGCCATGACGACGTGGGTGCGCGACCAGGCGAGCATCGTGCCGCTCCCGCCAGCCACGCCCAATACCATCGACCCGCCGTATCCCGTGCCGACGACGACGTTCGGGTGGGCGGCCGGCGACGCCGCCTACGCCATGGGAGCGTTCGAGCTCGCCCCCGATCAGGCGCTGGTAATCCGAGGCCGCTCGCCCGAATGCGTGTTCTGGAACATGTGCCTGTGGAACCGGTTGCTGCACACCTACAACTACGACTACGAGCGTGTGACGATCAACGGCGCACAGGTCGATTACGAGGCGGACGGCTCCTGGACCATCGTGGTTTCGGCGCGGCGACCCGAGCACCCGAACTGGGTCTCGACGCAGGGCCACTCGAGCGGCCGCATCTGGTTCCGCTGGTTCCTCCCCGCCGAGACGCCCGAGCATCCGCAGGTCGAGGTGGTCCCGGTGGCCTCTCTGTGACCGACCGGCCGCCGCCGGCCCGCATCGACGACTTGGCCGAGCCGCGCTTCTCCGAAGAGGCGCGCACCGTCCTCGACTTCATGCGCGAGGCCGGGTCACAGCTCAGGCTCGAGCCCACCGCGTTGATGGCCGCCGCCAAGAGCGAGACCGGCCTCGACGACTTCGGCGCGGGGGACTTCGCACCGCGCCTCGACCTGCTGTGCCGCGCCATGATCGAGGAAGGTGGCTTCAACAGCGCCGGCATACTCCAGCAACACACGCTGATCCTCGGGCTGTTGAAGAACCGTCTGCTGGTCGAGGACCTGATCGCCCGTCATCCCGAGATCCTCGACGAGGAGATCACAGCGCCGATCATCATCTGCGGCCTGCCGCGTACGGGCACCACCCATCTGCACAACCTCATCTCGGCCGATCCGGCCATCCGTTCGCTCCCCTATTGGGAGAGCCTCGAGCCCGTGCTCGCCGAGCGCGAGCGGCCCCTGGCCGGCGACCCTGACCCGCGTCGCGAGCGGACCGCCCTGGCGCTTTCGTTCCTCGATGTTGCGATGCCGTACTTCAACCGGATGCACGAGATGACGGTCGACCACGCACACGAAGAGATCCAGCTCCTCGCGATCGACTTCTCGAGCATGCTGCTCGAGACGACGGCCCCCATGCCGATGTGGCGCGACGCCTACCGCGCCCGCGACCAGCGGCCGAGCTACGCCTACATGCGGCGCGTTCTCCAGGTGCTCCAGTGGCTGCGCGGCGGTACCCGCTGGGTGCTCAAGTCTCCCCAGCATCTCGAACAGTTCCCCGCCCTTCGCGACACCTTCCCCGACGCCACCTTCGTCGTCACCCACCGCGACCCGGTCTCGGTGACGACCTCGATGATCACCATGCTCGCCTACTCGTCCCGCCTGAGCCGCGACCACGTCGACGTCGGCGGCATCGGCCACTACTGGGCCGACCGCCTCGAACTCATGCTGCGCCGCTGCGCGGAGGACCGCGACACCCTGCCGGCCGGGCAGACCATCGACGTCCACTTCGACGAATTCATGACCGACGATCTGGCCATGGTGGCCCGCGTCTACGAACTCGCTGAGCAGCCCCTTGACGACACCGCCCGCTCCGCGATGACCCGCTTCATGGCGGACCACCCGCGCGGCAAGTTCGGCGCCATCGAGTACGACCTGACCGAGTTCGGTCTCGACCCCGCCGTCCTGCGGCGGCGGACGGACTTCTACACGAAGCGTTTCGACGTCACGCAGGAGTCTTGACCAAAGCCGCGGGGGCCTTCAGCGGATGACCGAGCGGCGCATCCGGCCCCAGCGGCGCGCGACGTGGACGCACAGATAAGCGAGAAGCAAGAGCGCCGCTGAGACATGCCACCCGATGTCACGGAACGGGATCCCGATGGAGCGCGGGTGGAGGATCACCTGGTTGCCCGTCGCCATATCGTAGGTCCCCGACACCAACACATTGAGCGTCAGCAGGGCCAGGATCAGGTCCGACCACGCCAGTCGCCCCCGCCGCTTCAACCAGGTGAGCGGCCGCCCGAGGTTCCCTAGCAACCGCGCCACGGTGTGGCGGCGTTGCGCCACGTGGATGACCACCAAGCCGACGAAGGCGGATCCGATGACCAGGTGCGGCCACCCCTCCGTCATCGCCGTCACGGTCGCCAGCGAGGCGGCGAACGCCGCGAGCAGGACGAGGTGGACCAGGAAGCGAGCCCCCATCTGGTGCCCTCGTTGCCCGACCGGGCTGCCTCGCCGGGCCTGTGACGGCTGGGTGGTGTCGTCCGTCACAGACCCGGCGTCGCTCCGGATGGACATGGCGTCTATTCCATCGGCCGGGTGGCGATCGCACGCGGCTCGCGTCCGGCCAGGACCCACCCGATGAGGACGGCCGCCGCGGGCATGGCGATCAGGATGAAGAAGAGGTTGTTCCACGGGACGTTGTTGATGAGATCCGACACCCCGCCCTCGAGCGAGTTGGCCCGGAAGAAGCCGAATAGGCCCACATAGGCGGCCACCGTCCCGAGCAGGGCGCCGAGGAAGGCGAGCCCCCCGGCGGTGACGGCCGTCAGCGCGCGGCGGGTGCGCGAGCTGGCGCCGGTGGCGGCGAGCGTCCGCAGGTCGCTCGCCGTCTCGCTACGGATGAGGCCCACGCTCATGGCGAGGACGCCGAGGGCGAGAGCGATGCCGAAGACGGTCGCCCAGTTCACGATCTCCGACGACGCCGGCGCGTCGTTCTTCGACTCGATCGTCAGATCGCCCGACGCCGCCAACGAGTTGGCGCTCGTCAGCTGTGACTGGGTGATCGCGCTGTTGGACACGAGCATCCAGCCGCCGAGGCTGTTCTGGCTCGAGACACCGACACCGAGCCGGTGCAGCGCGCTCTCGGTGATCACCGTGTTCGGCGCCGAGGTGCCTGTCGGCAGCTGGCTCTCCTCTTGCACCACCGGGTGCGCCAGGCACTGGTTCGGCGTGCACTGGCTGTAGCTGGAGCCGCCTCCACCGGGCCCGACATATTGGAGGCCGCCGCCACCCTTGCCCCCGCCTCCGCTCCAGGTGAGCTGCACCCCCGAGCCGGCCAGACCGGGCCGCGAGCTGAGGATGTCGACGTTGGTCGGGATGGACGACGGGTTGATGCCATACGCCCCCAGGAGCGCCGGGGTCGCCACGTAGATCGGGCCGTTCCACTGCCGGCCGTTGGAGCTCGGGTTCTGCAGGTTGACGGCCGGCTGCTCGAGGGCAACCACGTCTTTCGCGCCGACGGCGGAGGCGATCGCGTGCACCGACGCCTCCTGGGCCGCGAGGCTCGGCGCCGGCGGGGCCGGCTGGCACACCGGTGCCGCCCCATTTGAAACCTCACAAGTGGGTCCGGTCGGCGGGTTGTACACATTGATCGCGTTCGACGCCATGTTCGGTCCCACGTAATCGAAGACGTTGGAGTACCGGGCGGTGGCGACGGCGCAGACGATGACCGCGATCATGATGCCGAGGCTGATGGCCGACAGCGCCGAGCCGGAGCGGGCGCGGTAGCGGGCCATGTCACGCAGCGGGAGCCGCACTGCGACCGGCGCCTTCCCGCCCACCCGGGCCAACAGGACCAGGAAGAACGGCGAGACGAGGATGATCCCGGTCACGAGCGCGATCAGCCCGGGGATCAGCCAGATCACCCCGCTGCCATGGCCCGCCGCGCCCGACAGGGAGAAGAAGAGGAATCCGAGGCCCAGGGCGACGAGGCCCGGCACCAGGGACCGGTTGATCTGGCGCGGCGGCGCGGGGCGCCCGGCCAGCGCGCCGACCACGGGCAGGCGGGTGATGGCGCGGGCCGGGTAAGTGGCGGCGAACAATGTCGCGAGGACCGCGAGAACCATCGCCGGCACGATGACGTTCCATGGCAGGGCGAACATCCCGATCAGGTGGTGCGCGTCCTGCTCGTTGGTCGGCCGGTAGAGCAGCCACACCACCAGCCCGACGGCGAATCCCACCAGCGCGCCGACCAACCCGACGAGAAAACCGTTCGACTCGAGTACGAGCCGCACGTTGCGGTCGGTCGCACCCATGGACTCGAGCATCCCGAGCGAGCGCATGCGGCGCTGCGCCAGCACCGTGAAGCCGCCGATCGACACCAGGGCGATAAGGAGCATGCCGACGGTCGCGAGCGCCAGGATGATCGTCGATGGGTTGACGATGTTGCTGTTGTTGCCCGAGCCCGCCGTCGTGACGTACGACGGCACGTTCTTGGCGTTGCCGGGCGTGGTGTCGAAGAGCACCTGCACCTGCGTCGGGCTCGTCACCTGGCCCGGCGGGACCAGGGCGAACTCGTCGAGCAGGCTCTGGGGGTTCTGCACGATGCCGACGACGGTCTTGCCTCCCCGCGACCACGTGTCGCCGATGTGCAGGTTGAGCGCGGAGGCCAGCCCAGACGTGACGGCGATCTGGTTGGGCCCGGTCGGGTAGTGCCCCGACAGCAGCTGCAGCATCGGCCCGCCGTAGGGGCCGTGCGGGTCCTGCGAGCGCACGTCGTAGGTCTGCGTCGACCCGGGGACGGTGAGGTTCTGGTTCTCGATGACCTGCACCGGGGCGAATTGCTGCTGCAGGTAGGCGATCTGCGAGTTCACGTGCGCCAGCGTGTTCGTGCCCGACTTGTTGACCCCGTGGCCGACCGGCGTGATGTTGAAGGTCGCGAGATCGTGGGCCGTGCCGAATCCGGCATTGGCCGGCGGCGGCGTGTTCACCGCGACCGCCGAGCCGACGACCACTGCGGCCATCGCCACGATGATGAGAAGCAGGATCAACAGCTGCTGGCGCCACTCGCGCCGGAAGAGCCGCCAGGCCCAGCGCACCATGGCGCGGCGGGCCGCGACCCCGCCGGTGCTCGGCGCGGGGGTTGCCGACGAGGTCGCCGGCCGCTCGAGGACGCCGACGCTCATGACTTCGGGAGTTCGGCGAGGAACTTCTCGGGGCTCTCGGTCGGCAGCGTCTGGTCGACGATGCGGCCGTCGCGCAGGAACACGACGCGGTCGGCCCACGAGGCCAACTGCGCGTCGTGCGTCACCACGACGGCGGCCAGGCCGCGGTGGCAGGCCGCAAGGATGAGGCGCATCACCGACTCGGCGTTCGTCGAGTCGAGCGCGCCCGACGGCTCGTCGGCCAGCAGCAGCTGGCGGCCACCCACCACGGCGCGAGCGATGGCGACGCGCTGGCGCTCCCCACCCGAGAGCTGGTCTGGATAATGCGTCGCCCGCTCCCCCAACCCGAAGTCCTCGAGCGCCTCAAGCGCCGACTTCTGCGCCTTGCGCGCCGAGACGCCGTCGAGCTCGAGCGGCAGCGAGACGTTCTCCACCGCGCTCAGCCCGGCCAGCAGGTTGTAGTCCTGGAAGACGTAGCCGATCGACCGTCGGCGCAGCTGGGCCTTGGCGTTGCGCGACATCGACGACAAGAGCCGACCGCCGACGTAGACCTCACCGCTGGTCGTGTCCTCGAGGCTGCCGGCGATCGTCAGCAGCGTGCTCTTGCCCGAGCCGCTGGCACCCATCACCGCCACCAGCGACCCGGCGTCGACGGAGAGGTCGATGTTCGAGAGCGCGTGCACTTCGGTAGCCCCATCTCCGTAGACCTTTGTGATGCCGACCAGTTCGAGATAGCTCATTTCGGATTTCCCACTTTGCGCCGGGCCTTGGGGAGGGGGAACGACTGCGGGGCCGGCGCGTCCACGCCCGCAGCTGCTCGCTTCAGACGGCCGTCGGCCGTGTCCAACCACCTGATCAGTGAGTCGAGCCGGAACAGCTCGGCGTCGACGACCAGGGCGAAGTTGAGATCGAGGCGGGACTCGTCCTCCTTGAGGCGGGTCCACTGCTGCATCAGCTCGACCAAGTACCGGCGGTGCACCTGCACCACGTCGTGGACGTCCACCCCTGGCAGCTCCAACGCGACGAGCACCTTTATGACGAGCTCGTCCCTCGGCGGCGAAGAAAAGTCGGGCGGGGTGCGCAGCCACTGATCCAGCTCGGCGGCGCCCTCCTCGGTGATGTGGAAGCCCTTCTGGGGACCCTCGTCGGCGTTGTCGTCGGACTCCACCAGGCCGTCACGCTCGAGGCGCTGCAGCGTCGTGTACACCTGCCCCACGTTGAGCGGCCACACCTCACCGGTCCGCGTCTCGAACTCCTGGCGCAGCTGGAGGCCGTACTTCGGCCCCTCACTGAGAAGGGCCAACAGGGCATGCCGGATGCTCATTCGCCCTCTTTTCTAGGTAGCATACTCAGTATTCTTACCTGAAAGTCCAGGTAAAAGCAAGGGGGGAAATCCCCCGTGTCCAGGCTGGTGCCAGCCCCAATTCAGTCCGCGGCCCCTGCCGGGACCCTCGTGGTGGGTCGCCTCAGCTAGTGCGCCGCCGCCCAGACACGCACCCAGTCGATCTGTGTCGTAGCCGGGAGGGGTGTGCTCGCCGTCGGGGCGTTGGCGCCAATCCCGAGCGCCTGGGTCAGCGAGATGAAGAACGGCTGGTCGAACGGGGTCGGGCCACCGATCGGCCGATCGATCAGGCAGACCTGGCCGTTAGCGAGGATCGTGATCGACCTCGGCGTCCAGTCCACCGCGTAGGTGTTGAAGGTGTCCTGATCGACGGTGCAGCCGTAGGCGGTGGCATTCGCGTCGCTGGACGACCGGGTGTAGTGGACGTAGGGCACGTCGTAACCGGCCTTGTCGCTGAAGAACTCGGCGAAGTCGATCTCGCCCGACGCTGGCCACGGCCCGTAGGTGAGGTTCTGCGGGTAGAGCCACAGCGTCTCCTGCAGTCCCGGGGACGTCGCCGCCGGAATCTTGGCCCGCACCTCGAACACCCCGTAGGTCTGGCTGAAGAGCTTGCTGCTCGTCACCATGCCGACCTGGTAGCTCGAGACGTAACCGGTCGCGCATTCGAATGGCGACACCCTCCAGGCCGACAGGTTGAGGTGACCGCCCGAGACGCTGATCGTGAAGGGGTTGTCGACGTAGCAGTCTGGGCCGCCCGTGACATAGCCGCTGTTCGCCGTCAGCTGCGGCTGCCAGTTCGCGGTGTTGAGCGACGTGCCGTCGAACTCGTCGTCGAACGAGCACCTCCAGTGGCCTCCCACACCCAAGGGATTCCCACCACACGGAGACGATGTCGAAGCGGGAGGCGCGACGGACGCAGCGGGTACGGTCGCGGATCGGTGCGTCGCGTCCGGGTGGCTCGTCGAGCCGCCCAAGATTGCAACGAGCAGGAGTGCGACGGCGATCGCTGCGAGCAGCGCGCTGAACCAGGCTGAGCGAAAAAATCGACGTCGTGCGTGACCGGCCTCCGCGGAGTCCGACATTCCGTTCTCCATCCTCTGCCACGAAACCGCGGAGCCCGCCACCGGTCCGGCATCGGCGAGTCAAGCGTCCGCCGGATGCTCCGCGTCGTCACCACCGATCGCTCTTGAGCGCTGACGGCGTGAGTCATCGTAAACGACGCTGCTCTCGGTTTTGGGTCAGAGTCCGGCGGGAGGGTGTGACCCCGCCGGTCAGGAAGACGGCATCGGGGACCCGGTCTCCACCAGAGTCTTCAAGGCGGAGATGACGGCCGGCCACCCGCCGCTGACGCCCTGGAGCACGGCGCTGCCGGGCTCGAAGCCGTCGTGCACGACCGTCAACTTCACCACGCCGTTGCCACCGTCTTCGATGTCGAAGGCGACCCGGGAACGGGGCTCGTCGCCCCACTCGGCCGCGGTGGCCCGGTCGATGCCGTGGGCGTCGGCCCACTCGGGCGTGAACGTGTGCCAGGTGTAGGCGAGGCGCCGGTACGGGTCCGACTCGAGGATGACCTGCTCGGGGTGACTTACGACGAGCCCGGACTCCTCGTAGGT
>DATMMN010000220.1:0-14656 GCA_035569675.1 Acidimicrobiales bacterium
CCTGCCTCGCCGGCGCCGGGGTGGCGCTGTTGGGTGCGGCAGCGGCCTTCAGGCTCCTGCCGGGGCGTGAGCGCGAGGCCCTCGCCGCGTCGCCCGCCGAGCCCTGCGCCTCGGACGAGTGCCGCGACGATGCGTTGGTCCCGGCCTAGACGACCAGTCCTTCCCAAGACCAATGGGAGATGGGCAAGCCGTCCGGAACTTCGTCCTCCGAGTCGTGGTACCGAGCCATCGTGGTGGTGGTCGCCCAACTGAAGGAGCCGTGGGTCTTTGACATCGTCCTTCTGTGGCCCCGGACTGGGGCGCGCATTGCCGGGTACGTTCTGGTCGCATGGAGGAGGCGGTCGCCGACCTGGTGGGTCCTGATCTGCGCGTCCTCTTCTGCGGGATCAACCCCGGGACGCTCTCGGGTGAGCTCGGTCTGCACTTTGCCCGGCCGGGGAACCGGTTCTGGAAGCTGCTCCATGCCGGTGGGTTCACCGACTCCGTTCTGTCGCCATCAGAGCAACACACTCTGCCTTCTCTCGGTGTTGGCATCACGAACCTGGTGGGACGGGTGACCGCCGCGGCAAGCGAGCTCAGTGGCTCCGAACTCCGTGAAGGCGCGAAGCAGCTCGAGTCGAAGGTGGAGCTGTTGCGGCCTCGGTGCGTGGCGGTGTTGGGACTGCAGGCCTACCGGACAGCCTTTCGCCGGCCCAAGGCAGCGATCGGTCCCCAGGCCGAACTCCTCGGCGGCGCCCGTCTGTGGCTCCTGCCCAACCCGAGCGGCCTCCAGGCCCGGTATCAAATGCCCGAGATGAGCGAGATGTTCAAAGAGCTCTACCGCGCCACGAGCCCGAGCGCTCCTCGTCGAGAGCGGGAAACTGTCTCAGGAGAAGACGAGCACTGCGACCCGCGTGAGTGACACCACGAAGCGATCAAAGACTGAGGACGCCGTAGGTGTTGCAGAGACCGAGGGCGTCGATCAGCAGGAAGGCCGCGACCACCGTAAGGACGATCGGCCGCCTCCACCGCCCGGCCACCGACCTCGCAACAGGCGGCATGTACCAGAGGGGAAGTGGGGCTAACCGCGACAGGTGGACGTCAATGGGAACGGCGTCCGGGGGGAGTGCCTCGTCCGGGTCAGCAGCCATCGCAAGTTCGATCAGTTCCTCTTCGCTCAGCGCGGTCTCCGGAGCACACTCGATTTCCTCACCCATGGCTCAAACCTACCTCTCACCTCAGGAAGAGCGTCCACGTGGGGGTCCAGGCGCTCCGAACGTCGCTCTGGTCCGGCTTGGGCTTCTCGCTTGACGATCAATTCTCCGAGCTGGAGACTGGCTGACCGTGAAGACGATTCATCACTTGGTAGACGTTGACGCAGACACGGACTCCGTGTGGACGGCCCTGACACGCGAGGACCGGATGGCGGGTTGGTGGAGCACGAAGGTCGATGCACCCGACGCCCTCGTCGGGACTCTCGTTCGGTGGACATTTGCCGGCGATTTCAATCCGGTGATGGAGATCGTTGATGCCACCGGGCCGACGAGCCTCACTTGGCGGTGTGTGGACGGCCATGAGCCCTGGCAAGACAGCACCTTTCGCTTCGAAGTGGACCCGATCGATGGTGGAAGAACGCGCGTGCGGTTCTGGCAGGACTACGCGGTCGAGCTTGCCGATGATTACTACGGGACCTACAACTTCAATTGGGGCTATTACCTGGAAAGCCTCCGTCTCTTCTGCAGCACCGGCACCGGCAAGCCCTTTGAAGCGAGCTGAACGGCCTCAGGAGAAGACGAGCGGTGCGTGCCGGACGCCGGCGATCACCGGGCTGGCCGTCCGCTCGACCGGCCCGGCCGGCGTGACCGAGGCGAAGCGCGTCACCAGCTCGGAGAGCACCACCCGGCCCTCGAGGCGGGCCAGCGCCGCCCCGAGGCAGAAGTGCGGCCCGAAGCCGAAGCTCACGTGGGGATTCGGGTGGCGGTCGACCCGGAGCCGGTCGGCGTCGGCACCGAAGACCTCTTCGTCGCGGTTGGCCGACGCGTATAGCAGGAGCACCGGATCGCCCTCCGCAACCGCTTGGCCCCGGACGGAGCAGTCCGCCGTCGCCGTGCGCATGAACGAGATGACCGGCGTCGTCCAGCGCAACAGCTCCTCCACGGCGCCGGGGATGAGCTCGGGGTCGGCCCGCAGCGCGGCCCACTGCTCGGGGTCCGCGGCCAGCGCGGCCAATCCGCCCGAGAGGAGGTTGCGCGTCGTCTCGTTCCCGGCCACCAGCAGCTGGATCAGGAACATGGCCAGCTCCGCCTCGCTCAGCCGGTCGGCCTCAGCGCCCTCTTCGGAGCCCACCATGGCCAGGACCGAGACCAGGTCCTCCGCCGGTGCCGCGCGGCGCTCCTCGGCCACGCCGACGAGATAGCCCCACATCTCCGCCTGCAGCTCGGCGCGCTCGTCCTCCGTGCGCTCGCTTTCGCCCGGGATCACCGCCTCCGACCATTCGAAGAAGCGCGGCCACTGCGAGCCGTCGACGCCCAGCAGCTCGCAGATCACCTGCAGCGGGAAGGGGATGGACAGGGCCTCGACGATGTCCACCGGTTCGCCACTGTCGATCGGGTCGATCAGGGCCCGCGCCTTCGCGGTCACCCCGACCTCCATCTGGCGCACCATCGAGGGCTTGAAGCCGGGCTGCACCAGCCGGCGATAGCGGGTGTGCCGCGGCGGGTCGGTGTGCATCATCGTCGGCGGGTCGTCGTAGGTCGTGCCGATCTCGTCGGTCAGGATCCCCTTCGACGAGCAGAACCCCTTGGGGTCGGCACCGATGGACGACACCTCGGGATGCGTGGCTATGGCCCAGAAACCGCCTCCCGCGCGATCCACCCAACAGACGGGTGCCTCGTTGCGCAGTTCGGCGTAGAGCGCGAACGGATCGCCCTCCGCGTAGAGCGACGGGTCGAGCAGGTGGCTGGCGTCGATCCCCATGGCGGCGGCCTCCGGACGCCGAACCGTCAGACGACGATGCCGTTGGGGCGGGGGTCGCCCTGCGCCTCGAGCAACGCGTAGTACGCCTCGAGCGTGCTCGGTCCGTCCGACACAGACTCGACCGAGCCGTCGGCCGCGAGGTTCAACAGCGCGCCCTCGATGATGAAGCAGACGTCGGTGTCCCCCTCGTTGTCCTCGGGCACGTGCAGCGTGTGCACGGAGTTGGCCGGCTCGAAGAGGTACGAGCCCGGCGTCACGTAGAAGTCGTACTCGAGGTAGTGCCAGCGGCCCACCGAGGTGAACGCGTCCACCGAGCCCGTGTGGCGGTGCGTCTGCAGCTGCACGCCGGGGCGGAAGCGGTTGAGGATGACCCAGGTGCCGCGCGCGACGTCAAAACGGACGATCTTGAGCAGCACGCCGATGCCGGTGTCGGCCCACGGCGCGTCGTCCTCGCTGACGAGGCGCACGATGTCACGGCTGGCGGGGCTGGCGATCGACATGGGTCTGCTCCTTGGGCTGCGTTCAGGCGGGCAACGGTGCGAGCGTATCGAGGTCGAGGGCCGCCTCGAGAGCCGCCGCCGTGCGCAGCACCACGAGGTCGCCGTGCTGAGGCCCGATCAGCTGGATCCCGATCGGGAGCCCGCCGCTGCTCGTGCCGGCCTGGACCGTGGCGGCGGGGGACTTCGTCATGTTGAAGGGGTACGTGAACTGGATCCAGTTCGCCGTCCGCTCGCCGTTGACGGTGCTCTCGATCTCGTCGGCGAAGGGCGCCACTCCGGCGCAGGTCGGCGTGACCAGGATGCGAGAGGTCCGGAACAGTTCGACGAGGCGCAGGTTCATCAGGTGGTAGTGGTCGAAGACCTGCAGGATCTCTTCGCCGGTCGTCGACTGGGCCACGTTCACGAAGTGGCGCAGGACCGGATGCACCTCCTCCCAGCGGGGGTGGCCCATGTAGGGGCGCAGCGTGCGCAGATTCGCAACGGCGGTATAGGTCAGGAAGTCGCCCACGGGGTCGGTGTCGAACACGGTGTCGAGGACCGTCACCTCTGCGCCCAGCGACTCGAGGACCGAGACCGCGCGGGCGCAGACCTCCGCCACCTCCGAGTCCACCGTCGCGTACCCCAGCGTCGGCGCGTAGACGACACGGACCGGAACGTGGGGATCGTCGAGCGCGGCCAGCCAGGACGCCTCGGGGCGCGGAAGCGACTGCAGGTCGGTCGGGTCCGGTCCGACGGTGACATCCAGTGCGCGGGCCACATCGGCGATGCGGCGCGCCATCGGCCCGGCCGTGGAGAGCCCGAGCCAGCCCGGCGGGGTGGGCCCGCCGCCTGGGACGCGCCCCAGGCTCGGCTTCATGCCCGACAGCCCGCAGCACGCCGAGGGGATGCGGATGGAGCCGCCGCCGTCGGAGCCGGTGGCGAGCGGCACCATGCCGGCAGCCAACGCGGCCGCCGCTCCGCCCGAGGAGCCGCCGGGCCCCCGGCTTGTGTCGAAGGGGTTCCGCGACGGCCCGAAGATGGCGTTGGTCGTGTTGCCCATCCAGCCGAACTCGGGGGTGTTCGTCTTGCCGACCACGACGCAGCCGGCGGCGCGCAGCCGGGCCACGAAAGGGTGGTCCACCCTGGCGGGCGGGTCGTCCGCGTGCAACGCAGACCCGTGGGTGGTCACGTAGCCGATGGCGTCCTGCAGGTCCTTGACGCCGAGCGGGATGCCGGCCAGCGGTCCGGGGTCGTGGCCGGCGGCGATCCGCACGTCGACCGCGTCAGCCTCGTTGAGCGCACGTTCGGAGTCCACGGCGACGAACGCGTTGTACGTCGGGTCCAGCCGCTCGATCCGGCCGAGCGCCGTCTCGGTCAGCTCGCGCGCGCTGATCTCTTTTGTCCGCACCGCGTGCGCCAGCGATTCGAGCGACGTGGTGCGGAAGTCGACGTCGGTCATGACCGTCAGCCCGCCGACGGCGAGAGACCGGCCACGGCGTCAGCCAGGTCGATGCCGATCGGGATGATCATCGGCGCGGCGACGGTGACCCCGTTGTCGACGTAGCGCTGCACGTGCGCCCGGCATTCGTCGACGGAGCCGTGGACCACGAGCTCGTCGACCACCTCGTCGGGGATGGCCGCCAGCGCACCCTTGCGGTCGCCCGCCGCCCAGGCGTCCCACATGCCCTGGAGCGCCGGCCCTCGGCCGAGCCAACGGTGGAATTCGGCGTAGGCCTCGACGTTCAGGTACGCGGTGATCATCCGGCGCCCGATGGTGCGTGCCACGTTGGCGTCCTCGCACACGATGACGAAGATGCGGGCCACGATCTCACGCGGCGCACCCTCCGCCGCCTTCTCCACTTCGGCCACCGAGGTCCTGACGTCGTCAGCGCTCAGCCAGTTGAGGATGGCGCCGTCAGCCTCCCGCCCGGCCAGGTGCAGCATGCCGGGACGGAGCGCCGCCAGGTAGATGGGTGGGACCTGCTCGGGGACCCGCGAGAGCTTGAAGCCCTTGACCGAGAAGGTCCCGAAGTCCTCGGTGATCTTCTCCCCACTGAACGCGAGGCGCAGGAAGCGCACGGTGTCGCGCACCCGATGGAACTGCCGCTCGAACGCCAGGCCGTTCCAGTTGGCCACGATGACTTCCGAGGAGGCGCCGAGTCCGCAGGCGACCATGCCCGGGTTGGCGTCGGCCAGCGCGGCGAGGCTCTGGGCCAGCAGGGCGGGGCCGCGGGTGTACACCGGGGTGATGGCCACGCCGAGATGCAGCGAGGGCTCCCACGCCGCGGCCAGCGCGAGTGGTGTGAACCCGTCTGCGCCGTCGACCTCCGCCGACCACAGGTCCGTGTAGCCGAGCTCGCGCAGCCGGCTGTACCACTCGCGGTGCGCGTGCAGCGGGATCCCCTCGAAGGGAATGGTGATCCCGGCGCGCCCCGACGGCGAGGGGCTCACGCCTGCGCCCGCTCGTCGGCGCCCACCGTGCCGTTCGGCGGGCCCTCGGGGCCGTGTTGGAACTCAGCGTCGTCGAACATGAGTGCGAGCTCGGTCTTCTCCTCCTCCTCGTCGTTGGACGGCACAGGCACGCCCCAGCGCTCCATGCCCGCCTCCATGCGCCCGATCACCGTCTCGATCACCTCGACCCTCCCGTGGCGCTTGTTCTCCGACGAGATCACGTCCCAAGGCGCCAGTGGCCCGTGCGTCAGCCGTAGCATGTCCGAGACCGCCGCGTCGTACTCGCCCCGCTTCTCGCGGTTGCGCCAGTCCTCGTCGGTCAGCTTCCACGACTTGAGCGGGTCGTCGCGCCGGCGGATGAACCGGCGGAGTTGTTCCTCGTGCGACATGTGCATCCAGAGCTTGATGACGATCATCCCCTCCTCGGCCAGCGTGTGCTCGAAGTCGGTGATCTCCTGGTAGGCGCGGCGCCACTGCACCTCGGTGGCCAGGCTCTCGACACGCTCGACGAGGACACGCCCGTACCAGCTCCGGTCGAAGATGGTCATGCCGCCCCACCCGGGCAGTGGAGGCCAGAAGCGCCAGAGGAAGTGGTGGCGCAGTTCGTCGGAGTTCGGCGCCGCGAAAGGGGCCACGTGCACGTGCCGGGGGTCGAGCGGCTCGACCAGTCGCTTGATCGCACCGCCCTTGCCCGCGGCGTCCCAGCCCTCGAACACGATGCAGACCGGCGGTCCCAGCTTGCCGTCGTTGAGCTGGCCGCCGTTGATCAGCCGGAGGTGCAACAGGCGCCGTTGCGCCCGGCCGAGCCGCTTGGTCTCCTCGTCTTTGGAGAGGCGGAGCGAGAGGTCGCAGTCCTCGAGGCGGGGGAAGTCGTCGTCGTGGTGGGGCTTGTCGTGAACACCGTGATCGTGCTTGCTCACGTCGACTGTTGTAGCCGATTCACCATGGGCGCGCCGCCTATCCTGTTTGGGCCCGGGTGCGGGATCCCTCGTCGGGTGCCGATTGGACGGACCGCGCGGCCTCGACGACGTGGCGCACCAGGTCTGCTTCTCCCGCGATGACCAGCAACTCCTGGTTGGACACGTGGCTGACGCGGCCGACCTTGCGCCCCGATGGGTCGAAGATCCCGATACGAGCACCCACATAGCGGGCAGAGTCGAACGCAAGGGTCGCGACTGCCCGCGGACCGTGGCCGGTTGGTCCCGGTTGCGCGCACATCGCCTCGAGCTCGTCGAGGGCGAGCCAGGCTTCGTCGTTGTAAGAGAGGACGAGCAGGTCGCAGTCCACCGACGCGATGACCGAGGCCAGCGCACCCGACATCGTCCGCTTCGAGTTGAACACGGAATGCGTGGCCGGGTCCCGTGCGTCGATGCGCTTGCGCGCGACGCCGTAGGCCTCCGGCGCGTCCCAGGCGACGAGTGTCTCCCACACGTGGTAATTCGTGAAGTAGCGGTGCTGGTTGTAGGGAGGGTCGAGATAGGCCAGGTCGAAGTGCCCCAGGACCGGGGCCAACTCGACCGCATCGCCTTTGACGGCGCACCCGTGGCCCTCGAGCAATTGCGGCACCCGCAGCGCAAGCGGGTTGAACGAGCGCGGCGCCCACTGCTTCACGTAGGCCATCTGCAGGCCGGTCGTCGAGTCGACCCTGTCCGCCGCCTCAATGAGGCTCGTCAGGAGCAGCGGGTGCAGCGGCGACCCGGCGAACTCCGTCTCGATGGCCTCGCGCACGGCGTCGATACGGGCCGCGTTGGGCGTCTGGAAGAAGCGTGCTTGGCGGCTGAACATCTCGGTCACGTAGCCGTCCACCCCGGGCAGCGCGTCGAGACGGGCGACGGCCGCCTCGAGCGCCCCCACGTCGGTGGAGGCGGCGTCCGCCTCGACGTAGGTGCGGGCGAAGACGTGGGCGTACCGCGCGCTGTCGACCGCAGTGACGTGCACGCCCTGGGACTTGAACGCCTGGGCCACGCGGGTGGTTCCGGTGAACAGGTCGAGCGCCGTGCGCGCACCCGCGGCCCGGCTGATCTCGCTCAGGACGGGAACGAGCCGGCGCTTCGAGCCGAGGTACTTGATCACGGGACGGGCGCGCCTGGGTTCATGGGGCCGTCACGAGCACCCACCCTACGATGGGGCGCCATGGCGCCCGGGGATCAAGAAGCATCTTTCGCGCCTCGCGCCGACGGCACCGGAGAGCCGTCCCACTGGGAGAAGTGGCACGCCCCTTACGAGGATCCGGCGTCGAATCTTTCGCTCCGTCTCCGCACGGTCCAGGGGATGGTGGGTCGAGCGCTCGATGCCGTCCCGCCCGACCATGCCGGCCCTGTCCGAATCGTCAGTCTTTGCGCCGGCCAGGGTCGCGATGTGATCGACGTCGTCGCTGGTTTCCCGCGGCGTGAGAAGGTTTCCGCCCTGCTCGTGGAGCTCGATCCTGCGCTGGTCGCCTTCGCCCGGGCGCGCGCCGACGCAGCCGGCGTCGGCGCCATGGTGCGGATCGTCGAGGGCGACGCCTCCCTGTCGCGTTGGTACGTGGATCAGGTGCCAGCCGACCTGGTCCTTGTGTGCGGGGTGTTCGGCAACATCAGTGCGGGTGACATCACTGCGACCATCGAGGCGTTGCCGTCGTTCTGCCGGCCGGGGTCTCACGTCGTCTGGACGCGTCACCGCCGTCCGCCCGACGCGACGCCGGCCATTCGGGCCTGCTTCGCCGCCGCGGGATTCACCGAGCTGGCCTTCGAAGCACCCGAAGGGACCGTGATGACCATCGGGCACCACCGGTTCGACGGTGAGACCACCCCCTTCGACCCGGATCGCCGCCTGTTCGACTTCGTGGGCGACGGGTTCATGCCCGCATGACGGGCGCCGTCACACCCGGCGGCCGTCCGGTCCGCCACCAGCTGCATCCGCTCGAGCTCCTGTCGATGGCGTGGCGCACGTTGTGCGCGGAGCCGGCTCGCGTCGTGATCCCGGCCCTCGTCATCTTCGCCCTCGACGCGCTCCAGGGGACGATCTTCACCCAGCTCGCGGTTGACCACCTCGGTCTCGAGTCGGTCGCTTTCGCGTTCGTCTACGGCGCGTCGACGTTGGGACTGACCTTCTACAGCGGCATGCTCGAGCGCATGGTGGGCGCCGTTGAACGCAACGAGCGCCCACAGCCAATCGGCGAAGTCCTCCGGACCCTCCCTTGGCTCCGCCTCTTCGTGGCCGACATCTTCCTGCTGGTGATCGGCGGCGTCGCCGCCCTGCTCTTCGTGCTGCCCGGCCTCGTGGTCGACACGGTCTTCGCCTTGGTTGGACCTCTCATCAACCTGCTTGGCTGCACGGTGCGCCAAGCGTTTCGGCGCTCCGTCCTGCTGGTGTGGCCCCACTTCGTGCTCGTGTTTTGCTTCGTCGCCATCCCACTGGCCGTTGAGCACGAGGTCCTCGTGCTGGTCCACGATCTGGTGCCGCACGAAGCGGTCGGGCTGGTGTTCCTCTCCACGTTCGTCGTGGGCACCGTGTTCGGGATCGGCCTGGGTCTGAGCGAGGTCTCTCTCGCCGAACGTCTCGTCCGTGGAGCGCACGGGCCGGGCGAAGGCGTACGCTCGGGCGACGTCGAGCTGCCCGATTCGACGGTCTGATACCGGCGGCAGCTCATGCGGATGAGGCGGTCAAACCGAGAGTTGGGAGGTTCACCATGGAAGAGACGATCCACGGAACCACGATGCCGGTGCTCGAGCTCTCGCTCCAGGCCGGTGAATCGATCGTTTCCGAGGCCGGCGAGTTCAGCTGGATGTCCGATTCGATCCAGATGGAGACGAATACCGGCGGCGGCATGGGGGGCAAGGGGATCATGGGCGCCGTCAAGCGCGCCGTGTCGGGCGCGTCCGTCATGATGACGACCTACACGGCCCAGGGAGGAACGGGCTCGGTCGCCTTCGCGTCGAAGGTGCCGGGCCACATCCTGCCCATCGACGTGGCGCCCGGGAACGAGTTCATGGTGCACCGGCACGGCTTCATGGCGGCGACCAAGGGCATCGAGCTCACCATGGGCTTCCAGCAGTCGTTCCGCGGCGGCATCTTCGGCGGCGAGGGGTTCATCCTCCAGAAGATCGGCGGCACGGGGCGGGCGTTCATCGATCTCTCGGGCGAAGTGATCGTCTACGACCTCCAGCCGGGCCAGACGATGCGGGTCCACCCCGGCCACGCCGGGCTGTTCCAGGCCTCGGTCACCTTCTCGGTCCAAAGGGTGCCGGGCCTCGCCAACCGCTACATGGGCGCTGACGGGCACCACTTCGCGGTGCTCACCGGCCCGGGACGGATCTGGCTGCAGTCGATGCCGATTCCCTTGTTGGCCGGCGTCATCGGCCACTATCTGCCCGACCAGGGCGGCCACCCCGTCGAGACGGGTGCGGCGGCCGCGGGCACGGCGAAAGTGCTCGGCGACCTGTTCAAGTAGCTACGTGAGGTTGATGGCGTTCGGCGGCACGGTCAGCGCCACGGCCTTGCCGTAGTGAGAGAACACGATCGTGCTCTTGTTGTCGGGCGAGTCGTTCACGATCTTGTAGACGATCGGCTTTCCCGTCGAGCCGATATACATCGAGCCGGTCGCGCGCTTGCCGTTGCTCACGACCGTCTCCGTCACGACGACGACCTTGTGTCCCTGGAACGTCGTGGGCTTCCCCAACGTGAGGGGGGTCGTGTGGCCCTCGAAGGCGGCGAACACGAGATCGTCAGCGTCGAGGAACTGATCGAATGAGACGAAGCGGGCGTCCAGGGCGGAGATCTCGAGCCACTTGCCCCCATAGGTGTCGGCCTGCGCGGCCGTTGCGGTCTTCTCCCAGTAGTTCTTCGGTGCGTTGAAGTAGAGCAGGGTGCCGACCCGCTCGAGCTGGATGCTGAACCCGTTCTGGACGAACGTGCCGCCTCCCTCGCCGTCCGCGTTCACGACCAAGTCCAGGTAGATCACCGACTTGTTCTGTTGGATCTTCCCGTCGATGCGGACGCTGCCGATCTTGGCCTCGGCTCCTATCGCCTTGAGCAGCCAATTGTCGGCCGGTGAAGGGGTGTGACCGGCGGCCGTGGTCGTGGTCGCGTGCGGCGCCTTGGTCGTGGTGGTGGTCGATTTGGCTCCGGCTTGACCGACCGGCAGGGCCGTGACGACGGCCGCCAGCGCTAGTGCGGCGAGCCCGGTTGTCCCCAGGGTCAGACGAAGGCGCCGGTGGCCTTCGGTGTCCGGGCGCGGTCGGGCTACAAGGGCATTCGAGTGCTTGGCCACCCCAAAAGGGTAGTGGGCACCCGTGAGCAGGAGGTATCGGCCCCGTGCTCAGTCAGCCCGGGGGATCGGGTTGGTTCCACTCGATCCAGCCGGTCCCGGTGCGGCCGTCGTCGGCCGCGCACTGGAGTAGAGCCCGGGGGAACCGGCTGGTGCGACCGTCGTCGTTGCGCAGCAGCACCGGCCCGAATGCCACGGGCGTGATATCGAGGCCGAGGCCGGTCGAAGGCGCGTCGTCCGAAGGAAGCCCCGCGGTGAGTTCGATGCGAGCCCTGTTCGGGAAGCCGTGCTGGACCAGATCTTCGGTGACGGTCAGCGCGCTCAACGGCGAGACCTCGCCCGGACTCTGGACGTAACCGAAGAACATCGGCATGCCTGGCACCCTGATGTCGGCCAGGTGCACCCTGGTGCCGTCGTCGAGACGCAGCGAGCACCAGCACCAACCGAACGCCCACCAGTCACGCACGCCCCAGGAATGGTCCCGTTGGCCCTGTCCGTCCACCTCGAGCGTCTCGCCGTCGATCGTGACGGTGCCGCGGACGGTGCACGGGATCTCGTAGCGGGTGGTGACGTTGTAGTGGTAGGGCACGCCGTCCGTGAACCAGGTCAGGTCCGTCGCCAAGCGTGAAGGCGTCCCTCCAGCCTTGTCGCGATAGGCGTCGGAGGGCTTGGCCATACTGACCGCGGGACTGTCCACGGCGAGTCGGAACTCTTCGAGCGGCCGCCGGACGTCGACTTCCACGCGGCCGACCGACGTCGACTCCGATACAAGGGTGTTGCCGGGGGGCACCGGGGCGCGGTAGTCCACCGAGCAGAATCCGGGCGCGCCGGGGCGCACGACCCAGGCCGTCCACCAGGCGACCTCGCGGTTCGGGTAGAGGCCGAGCCGGAACCAGCCACCCCAAGACCCGTCCCCTTGCACGAAGTCGCAGTAGTACGACTCGTTCCACAGGTCCTCGGCGTCGGGCGCGTGGCGGGCCTCGTCGGCCGGCACCACGTCGTACGGCGCGCTCACCGGCCGTTACCCGGGTGCATCGCGGTGGCGCCGGGCGGGCCCGGTACCTCGACGATGACTTCGTCGCGGTCGTCGAACTCTGTGCGCAGGGCCTTCGACATCACCGCGTGCTGGAAGTAGAGCGTCGTGATGTAGGTGAGCTCGAGAATCGAGAGGTCGTCGAGATGGCGCCGCAATTCCTCGAAGAGGGCGTCGGGCACGCGACCGTGGTCGTAGACGAGACAGTCGGTATAGGCCAGGACGGCGCGCTCGGCGGCGTCGTAGGTGCCTTCCGGGGCGACACTCCATGCCGGGATGGCGGTGATCTTCGCTTCGGGCATATCGAGGCCCCGCATCGACTTGGCGTGCTGGCTGAACACGAACTGGCTGCCGGCGGCCCAGCCGGCGCGGATCTGACCGAGTTCGCGGAGCTTCGGATCGAGCTTGCGCTCGGGGGACTGGTAGAGCCCGAATCCCTTGACGCAATGATCGAGGATGTCGGGGCTGTTGGCGAAAACCGTCCACCAGTCGCCCGTCGTGCCGTCCCAGCGCCCTGGTTCGGCGACGGGATCGCGGCCCTCGAAGAGCCATTCGTACATGGTGGTGACGATCGGAGCGGTGGCCTCGTCCTTGGGAACCTGGCGGAGTCTGGGCATCAAGGGTCTCTGTTCTGAAATCGTGGTGGATTGACGTTTCGCCGCGGCGCGGCGAGATCAGACGGGAGAGGGTTGAGCCGGGAGTTCGGCTTCGGCGGCCATGTGGACGTGGGCGGCCCGAGCCGGTGTGTGCGAGACGTCGGAATTCTTGAACCCTCGGATCCAGCATGCGAACTCCAAGAGGATGCCGTCCGGGTCCTGGAAGTAGACGCTCCGCACATAGACCCCCGAGTGCATTTCGTCGCTGATGCCGAACTCGGAGTCGTCGTGGTTCGCGATCTCAGTGCAGTCGATGCCGGCGGCGATGAGGCGATCGCGATACTCCTCGATCTTCTCGGGCGCGACGTCGAACGCGACATGATTCATCGAGCCGATGGCGCTGGTGAGGTCACCCTGGTCGGGGCGCGCCGCCGGTGCGCTGACACCCGGGACACCGTCGGGCGCATTGGGGAACCAGAAGAACGCGAGGCAATCGCCGCCCCCACAGTCGAAGAAGAAGTGCTGTCCCATTCCCGCGGGGAGCTCGATCGTCTTGACCAACGGCATGCCGAGCACGTTGGTGTAGAAGTCGACCGTTCGCTCCATGTCCCGGCACACCAGCGCCAGATGGTTGATGCCCCGCAGCTCGAATCCGCCGGTGCTGCCTGTCATGAACCTGCCCTCCCTGAGGCCGCCGGTCTGTCGTGGACGTCCGGCCCACATGCCGGTGTCGGCACCCGGCCCCAGGATAGGCCGCAATCCGATCGCGGCCCCGGCCCGTAGGACCAATGCAGCAGGTCACGCCACCGAACGCCCGAGAGAGGCGTCCATTCATCCGCTCGTAAGGATGTCGCGTCACACTGAGGGTGTCACCGGCCAGAGCGTCGCGCGCCCCCAAGCCCGAAAGCTTCCCCTCGCCTATGCCATCACCCCAGAACCGACATCGATCCGGAGCCGGTCACACGCGACCCGTCGCCTCCTCCAGTCGCGCCCGACGAGCGACTCCTCCGACGAGCTCTCAAACGAAGGCGACTCCTCGGACCGAACCTTCTGGACCAAGTTGGGAATGGTTGCAGCCGCCTCCCCACGCCCGTTCCATGGCCGGTTGGGCGTTGCTCCCGTTGCGAGCCTTCCTCGGCATCACGTTCGTTTTCGCCGGATTGCAGAAGCTCGCCAACCCCGCCTTCTTCAACGCGTCCAATCCGGCCTCGATCCAGGCCCAGCTCACCGCGGCACAACGAGTCAGCCCCATCCACGGCCTCCTCGGCCCGATCTCACATGTCTCTGTGCTCATTGGTCTCGTCATCGCGTTCGGGGAATTGGCGATCGGACTCGGCACGCTGCTCGGATTCCTGGCCCGCGCCGCTGCGGTCGGTGGTCTGGTCATGTCCCTCCTGCTCTTCCTCACCGTCAGCTACCACTCGCACCCCTATTACACGGGTTCCGACATCGTCTTCGTCTTCGCCTGGATGCCGCTGGTGATTGCCGGTGCGGGAGGCGTCTTGTCGGTCGATGCAGTGATCGCGCATCGAGTCCGGGTCGGAATGGGCGCCGAGCCGCAAGCGGTGACGCCGGTGGACTTCGCCGTGGTGCGGCGCGTCTGCGGCCAATACGAAGATGGACGGTGCCAGGCCCGCAACGGGCAGCCCTGTGCGCCCGGTCCTTGTCCGTTCTTGGCCCAGGAGCCGCCCCGCGCACGCCGTATCGACCAGAACGAGCTCGACCGGCGCACCGTCCTGGCCACGGGCGGTGCCGCGGCTGCGGTCTCGGCGGCGGTACTCGTCGGAGGAGGACTCGTCGCCGGTCTCGGGCGTCTATTCGGCTCCTCGGTTGGAGGCTCACCGGCGCCCGCTCTCGGGAGCGGTACGACGCCGACCACGAGCGGAAGCACGGC
>DATMMN010000221.1:0-15692 GCA_035569675.1 Acidimicrobiales bacterium
CGTGGGGGAGCGCGGCATGAAGCTTTCGGGCGGCCAGCGTCAGCGGGTGGCCATCGCGCAGGCGATGGCCAAGGGGGCCAGGGTCCTGGTCCTCGACGAGGCCACGTCGGCTCTCGACTCGGAGTCCGAATCGCTGGTCCAAGAGGCCCTGTGGAACCTCATGGAGGGCACGACGGCGCTCGTCGTGGCCCACCGGCTGGCGACGATCGCCCGGTTGGACCGGATCGTGGTCCTCGACCGCGGCCGCATCGTCGAACAAGGCACGCACGCGGAGCTGCTCCGCTTCGGACAGGACGGCGTCTACAGCCGGCTGTGGGCCCACCAGTCGGGGGGTTTCCTGGCCGCCTGACCCGAGCGTCACCAGGTCGCCGGACGTCCCGGGGTGTTGGGGGCTGCCCCCCCGCCCTCACACCCCGGGCCCGGCCAAAGAGGCGAGAGCTACGCCGGCTGAGACGAGGCGACCGAGGTGCGCAGAGGCAAAAAGACGCGGAACGTCGTCGACCACCCCGGCGTGTCGACGATGTCGACGAACCCCTCGTGGGCCTCCGCCACAGACTTGGCGATCGCCAGACCGAGACCGGTGCCGGGCACGCCCATTTCCGTCGACGACGCCAGCCTGTAGAAGCGCTCGAAGAGCTGGTCCCGCTCACCCTCGGGGATGCCGGGGCCCTCGTCGAGCACCTGCACCCGGGCGTAGGCGTCGACGCTGTCGACGATGACGTGCACGCGACCCCCGCGCGGAGAGAACTTGATCGCGTTCGACAGCAGATTGCCGAGCAGCTGGTGCAGCCGGGTCGGGTCCCCGAAGATCGGCACCTTGATGCCCGGCTCGATGCTCAGTGCGATGCCCGCCACGGTCGCCGAGGTCTGGATCGCGTGCACGGCCTCGCCGGCCAGCTGGTTGAGGTCGAGCTCTATGAACGCGACCCGCAGCCCCCGTCCGGCGCCCGGGTCGGCCAGGAGATCCTCGGCCACGCGCTGGAGCTGTTCGGCGTTGCGGTCGATCGTCTGCAGCATGCGCATCTGGCTCTCGGTCAGGTCGGTCGAGGCATCGAGCAAGAGCTCGATGAATCCACGGATCGACGTGATCGGGGTGCGCAACTCGTGCGAGACCGTGGCCACGACATCGTCCTTCATCTGCGTCAGCTCCCGCAGGCGGTTGTTCTGCTCGATGAGCGACTGTGTGACTTCTTTCTGGATCGCGAACAGCCGCTCGCGGTCGGCCGCCAGCTCCTCGCGTTCGGTCACGTCGATCGCCACGACGACGTAGCCGCCGTTGGCCGGCGACGGCGGCGGTGCGGACTCGGAGCGGCCGGACGCGTCGGAGAAGCCCGCGTTGCCGTTCGCGTGCGTCAACTCGTCCGTCTCGGTTTCCATGGGCAGTTCCGGCGTCGGCATGGGGAGGGCCCTGACACGCACGACACAACGCCGCTGTTGGCCGTCCTTGCGCGTGGCCGTCCACGGCACCTCCGCCGCCGCCTCGGCATCGACCGGCTCGAGCGTCGTCCGCATGGCGTCGATCGTTTGCCGCCGCTCGTCGATCTGGGCGGGGTCGATGAAGTCGGCGATGGAACGGACACCCACGACCTCGGCCGCCAGGTAGCCGAGCATCTGCTCGGCGCCGGCGGAGAAGAACGTGACCGTGCCGGCCGGGTCGACCCCCATGATGGCGCTGCCGGTGGCGGCCCGGAGAAGGGTCTCCAGGCGGTCGCGCGCGTAGTCGGCCTCGCGGGCGTTGTGCCGGGAGATGCGTGACTGATCCGCCAGGTCACCGAGCACACTGCGGTCGCGCGAGACCATCGTGTAGACGGTCGACGCAATCAAGGTCGTCACGGTCGCCATGACCAGGACCTGGCGCCACTCGAGCGACGGGTAGTTGGGCGGTCCGACGATCAGGAGGGGTATGAGCAGCGCGAGGTCGAGACAGAAGAGTCCGACCAACAGGTGCAGACGCCGCCCGTAGAGGGACAGCCACACGATCGGCAACAGGTACACGACGACGAGCCCGGAATCAGAGCCGCCCTGTGCGTCCCGGATGATGGCGATGACCGCGATGTAGCCGATCGGGATGCTGAGCCACGCCCACTCGGGGAGCCGTTCCCACGGAACGAGGAAAGCCGCCGCCACTAGAGCAAAGAACAGGATGCCGGCGATGGATATCTCCCGGCGGGCATCGTGGGGGAACGGAATGACGGCGATGAGCACCGTCCCGACACCCACGAGGGCAAACACGGGTAGCCGGACGCGCATCGATCCGGAGAAGCCGATGGGCAGGGCCCCTCCGGGCATCGGCTCTTCGCGACGCCCTTGGTTCGTGCTTCGGGTCCGGAGTTGCTCGTTCACCGCACCTTGGAGCGGTAGCGGTAACCGAACCCCCGCACGGTCTCGATGGGGGTGTCGTCGCCTTCGTCCCACCCGAGCTTCCGACGGAGGCGCAGCACGGCGTACTTGACCCGTGAAGGTGCGAGACCGCTCGGGTCGTCCCATGCCAGTTCGATCAGCTGGTCGGAAGACAGGACCTGGCCCTGGTGCCGGGCCAACGTTGCAAGGAGGCGGTACTCGGTCGGGGTCAACACGATCGGGTTCCCGTCGATCGTGACTTCCTGATGGGCGAAATCGACGTGCAAGGTGCCGTCGTCGAAGGTGGTGACCGGGTCGCTCCTCGAGACTTGCCGACGACTGATGGCCTGGAGCCGGGCCAACAGCTCGACTCGGCTGAACGGCTTCGTCAGGTAGTCGTCCGCCCCCGCATTGAGACCCCGCACCTTGTCTCTTTCGGTACCGAGAGCCGTGAGCATGAGGACAGGGACGTCGCTCATGTCCCGAATCCGCTCCAGGACCTGCCAGCCATCGAGGTCGGGGAGGCCGACATCGAGGATCACGATGTCGGGGTGGTTCTGGTGGAATTGGCGCACCCCGTCGCGGCCCTCGGACGCCTCGGCGACCGAGAAACCCTCACGCTCCAGCAGGGTGCGGAGGAGCTGTCGGATGTCGACTTCGTCCTCGATGACCAGCACCGAGATGTGGCCGTCTCGCATCAGCACGCAACTGTACTGGGGAAACTGGCAATTGGAGTGAAATGGGGACGATCGGTCGCCTCGCGAAGCCCCAGGTGAATCGCGTATTTGTGACTCGATTTACCAACTTCGGCCCTTCGGGGGCCTTACACGGCGCCCCCCGTGTCAGATTTGCCGGCTTCCCGGTGGCCGAGCGCTGGAGCCGGACGCCTTGGCCGGGACGGCAATGAGGCCCTGCGAGGACCCGATGGGATCCGAGCTGGATCAGGGTCGGGACGCGAAAAGTGCGCCGGCCTGGTCGTCGGTTCCCCCCGGATTCCTCCGACCGACGCTAGGCCGGCGCACCTGTTCGCTGCACCGTTCCCCGTGGTGTTCCCCCGAAGCAAGAATCCGCTCCCCCTCGACGGACTCCCACTTGGCCGTCCCCCTCCGAACCGGCCATCACCATGGGTACTGCACTGATGGGCAGTACTTTGACCACCCGCTGTCGCAACCGGGACTGATTTGGGTTGCGGTTCGGTTGCCTCGACCAGATTTTTGGCGGTGTCCGCCATAACGCGACCCCTGGGGCGTTATCCCGCCGGGAGGCGACTGCGCGTGCCGTACCGGCCCAGCGGTAGAGGCCGGTGTGTGTTCCGACGGGGCCAGTCTGCGGGGAGTTGGCGGGAGCGCTGCTTGCCGGCCCTCCCGCCGCGCCAGCTTTTCGGCCTCCCGCCCGCGGTGGATCCGCCGGAGGGGCCTTGCGAGCTGGCTTTCGACGCCAGGCGAGGCCATCGTCGCCTGGGCAATTTCACGCCCCGAGCGCCCGAGAGATGGTGAACGCACGCAGTAGGGTGGCGTTTCGCATCCAATTCAGTCCAAGGATCCCCAATGACACAGTCCCTGGCGCTGGCCCATCTCCTCCTGACAGCCTCGAAGTCATCGTCGAGTTCCAGCGCATTCCTTACTCTCCTGCCCCTGCTCGCGATCGGCGTGCTCGGGTACTTCTTCTTCATCAAGCCCCAGCAGCGCAAGGCTCAGGCGGCACGCGCCGCCCAGGGCTCGGGCATCGAAGTGGGGGACGAGGTGCAGACGGTGGGTGGCGTGATCGGCACCGTCCTCGAGATCCACGGCGATCGCTACACCCTCCTGACGGGTGCGCTCGGGGACGACGGGAACCTCGACGGGCCGCAGCCGACTCGTATCGTGTTCGTCCGCCAGGCCATCGCCAAGAAGATCGAGCGTGTCGAGGACGTCGGGACGGGCGACGACGCGCCGGTCGAGGACGTGCGTCCCAGTTCCAGCACCAACGGCAGCGGCAAGAGCACCGACGGCGACATCGACGACGTCGGCGGCGACAGTGCGCCCACAACGGGTGAGCACGGCGGGGAGGCTGAAGAGGCGTGAGCCCCAAGTCGGGGGGGCGCGCACAGCGCCGTCAACGACGCATGCTGCTGACCAGCGTGCTGGTCGTCATCGGGATATCGCTGGGCTCGTTCGCCGCGGTGTTCGCGGCCAGCTGGTCACCGCGTCTTGGCCTGGACCTGGCCGGCGGGGTCGCGGTCGTCTACACCGCCGAAGGGAACCACATCACGACGGCCGAGATGAACGAGACGGTCAACATCCTCAACCTCCGGGTCAACGGCCTGGGCGTGTCCGGCGCGCAGGTGCAGAGCACGGGGACGAATCAGATCTCGGTGTCGATCCCGGGCGTGACCAACGCACAGGAAGTGCTCAAGCAGATCGGGCAGACCGCTCGTCTCTACTTCCGGCCGGTGGAGTGTTACGCCTATCCGGAGTCGGTGCCAAAGCACGCTCCCAAGAACTACACGCCGCCACGCGGTATTGGCCCGGTGCCGACCTGCCAACCCACGTACGCGGTCAACGCGTCCAGCCTCAACGTACAAGCCAACAGCGCTTCACCGAACGGATTCACGTCGAACAACGTCCCCCCGGACCCCTCGTACGCTGCGGTCCCCTCCACCAGCACGGAGAAGCCGAACTACGAGAACAGCTCGGTCCTCCTGCCCGGCGTCGGCAACAACTGCTTGGCCACCGGGTTCCGCTGTGTGCTCGGTCCGAGCGAGCTGCCCGGAAACGCCGTCACCAGCGCCCAGGCGACCCAGAACCAAACCGGGGCCTGGGTGGTCGACTACAACCTCTCTGGTTCCTCGAAGGGCCTGCCGCCCAGCTGCAGGGGGCAGACCGGCTCACAGTGCTGGGACAGTGTCGCCCAGAACAACTTCCACCTGCCGTTGGCCATCGAGCTCGACGGGCAGGTCTATTCGGCGCCGCTCATCCAACCGACGCAGAGCACCTTCACGTCCTTCGCCGGCAAGGGTGAGATCTCGGGAAGCCTCAGCCAGCAGGACGCCAACAACCTCGCCCAGGCCATGAACTACGGCGCCCTTCCCGTCGTCCTCAAGGCCGCAACCTCGGAGACCGTCTCAGCGACGCTCGGTCACTCCGCGCTCGTGGCGGGTCTGGGTGCCGGCATCGCGGGGCTGGTGCTGGTGTTGCTCTACGTGCTCTTGTACTACCGGGCCTTGGGCCTCGTCGTGATCTCGGGTCTCGTCCTCACCGCCATGATGCTGTGGGCGATCATCTCGGCTTTGGGGCACACCTCAGTCGCACCGAGCTTCGACCTGGCCGGCATCACGGGTCTCATCGTGTCCATCGGCATCACCGTGGACTCCTACATCGTCTATTTCGAACGATTGAAAGACGAGACCAGATCGGGGCGATCCGTTCGCACATCGGTGGACCGCGGCTTCAAGAGCGCATGGCGGACCGTGTGGGCAGCTGACTTCGTGTCGCTGATCGCGGCGGTGGTCCTCTACTTCTTCGCGGTGGGCAACGTGAAGGGCTTCGCGTTCTTCCTCGGGCTCTCCACCATCATGGACATGGCGGTGACGTGGTTCTACACGAGGCCACTCGTCATCCTGCTGGGCCAGAGCTCCCGACTGCAGGGGACCGGCGCGTTCAGCATCGCCACCGGGCTGCAGGCACCGAGCGCACCGAGCGCACCGAGCCCGACCGGTGCAGTGCCGGTCGGCGCTGGCGGAGGAGGTGGCGCGTGAGCGACGACGAGAAGCGCCCGGGCGACGACGACGGCAGCGCGCTCGACGACGTCAGCGAAGAGCACGTCGAAAACCTCGAGCAAGACGTCGACACGGAGGACCTCGACGAGGACGAGCTGATTTCGGTTGACGACGCCGCCCGCGCCATGCTGGCCAAGCCACGGCGGGGTCATGGGCCCATCGCTCGTCTCTACCGGGGCGAGACCCGCTTCGACTTCGTGGGGAAGCGGCGTATCTGGTTCGCCGCCTCGACACTGATCATCGTTCTGGGGATCGTGTCGATCGTCTTGCGCGGCGGGCTCAACCTGGGCATCGAATTCAAAGGCGGCACGGCGTGGACGATTGCCGCACCGGGGATCACCCAGACCCAGGCGGTCGACGCGATGAAGGGCACCGGCGTGATCGACCCGACCGTCCAGTTGCTCGGGAGCGGAAGCAAGCAGACCCTCACGGTCCAGTCCGATCTCAACAAGCTGTCCCAGGCCAACCAGGCACAAGTCAGCACGAACGTCCAGGACGCGATGCTCCGCCTCACCGGCCACCACCCCGGTTCGTCGTCGCAGGGCACGACCACGACGTCGACAAGCGCGGCGACGACCACGACCAAGGCAGGTGCCGCGACGAGTTCGGCCTCGACGACGACCACCACGACCACGCTGCCGGCGGACAAGGTGAGCGTCACGACGGTCGGTCCCACGTGGGGATCGTCGATCACCAATGACGCGATCAAGGCACTGATCATCTTCTTCATCGTCGTCGGCATCTACATCAGCATCCGGTTCGAGCCGAAGATGGCGCTGGCGGCGTTCATCGCCATGATCCACGACGTCTTGGTGGCGGTCGGGATCTACTCCATCTTCAACTTCCAGGTCACCCCCGACACCGTCGTCGCCATCCTCACGATCCTCGGGTACTCGCTCTACGACACCGTCGTGGTGTTCGACCGCGTGCGCGACAACACGAGAGGCATCGGGACGAGCGGGCGGCTCACGTACCCGCAGCTGATCAACCTGTCGATGAACCAGACGCTGGCTCGCTCGATCAACACCTCCGCCGTGGCGATCCTCCCCGTGTTGGCCGTGCTCCTCATCGGCGCGCAGTTCCTCGGGGCCTCGACGCTGCAGTCCTACGGGCTGGCCCTGTTCGTCGGCCTGCTCTCGGGTGCGTACTCGTCGATCTTCATTGCGTCGCCGGTCCTCAGCATGATGAAGGAACGAGAGCCGCGCTGGGTCGACATCGCCAACCGGCTGGCCAAGCGCGGTGACACGGGAGCGTTCTACTCGGCGGTCGACGCCGCCAACCTGAACACCCAGATGAGCGTTGCTGCCGCCGGGCAGCCGGTCCGGGGCGCCGGGGGTGGCTCTGCGGCCGCCCGGCCCGGCGCGACCAAGCGCAGTGGCCTCATCCGACCGGGCTCGGGCAACCGACCGGGCGGAGGCAGCGGGACCGGGGGCGGCAGCGGAACGGAGACCGCGGTGATGGACCGGCCGCCGGGTGGAGGCTCGGGGTCGTCGGGACAGGCCGCAAGCGGGCCGCGGCCGCGCAAGAGCAAGGGCAAGCGCAAGCGCTAGGAGGAGCCCGGGTGCGTTGTGGTGGGCCTGCGGCGTTTGCCCAGGCGGGTACCCTGGATGGATGGTGGCCCTGGCCCGGGTGACTCCCGCGAACGAGCAGGTCGAGGGCGCGGACGGGCAGGCGGAGGCGCTGGCCGACTTGCTGGCGCCGCTGCTGGCCGAGTTCGTCGCCCACCGGCCTGAAGACGACACCTCGACGATCGTCGAGGCGGGCCGGACCGCGCGCCGGGCGCACGAGGGGCAGTTCCGGCGGTCGGGCGAGCCCTACATCACGCACCCGGTGGCCGTGGCGACCATCGTGGCCGAGCTGGGGCTCGACGAGCAGACCGTGGCGGCGGCGCTGTTGCACGACGCCGTGGAGGACACCGGGCTGACGCTGGAGGACATCCGAGCGGAGTTCGGCGACGGGGTGGCCGGGGTGGTCGACGGGGTCACGAAGCTGGACCGCCTGCAGTTCGACTCCAAGGAGGCCCAGCAGGCCGCGACCATCCGCAAGATGCTCGTCGCGATGGCCGACGACTGGCGGGTGCTGCTGATCAAGCTGGCCGACCGGCTGCACAACATGCGGACGCTGGCGGTGATGCCCGAGTGGAAGCAGCGGCGCACCGCGCAGGAGACCTTCGACGTGTACGCGCCGTTGGCGCACCGGTTGGGCGTGCAGCAGGTGCGGTGGCAGCTCGAGGACCTGGCGTTCGCGACGCTGCACCCGAAGCGCTACGCCGAGATCGAGCAGATGGTGGCGGCCCGGGCGCCGCAGCGTGAGGAGTATCTCGAAAAGGTGCTCGTGCACGTGCGCGAGCGGCTGACCGAGATGGGGATCGAGGCCGACGTCACCGGGCGGCCGAAGCACATGTGGTCGATCTACGAGAAGATGGTGGTCCGCGGCAAGGAGTTCGACGACATCAACGACCTGGTCGCCATTCGGGTCGTCACGGAGTCGGAGAAGGACTGCTGGGCGGCGCTGGGCGCCATCCACGCGATCTGGGCGCCGGTGCACGGGCGCTTCAAGGACTACATCAACACGCCCAAGTTCAACATGTACCAGTCGCTGCACACGACGGTCATCGGGCTGGAGGGGAAGCCCGTCGAGGTGCAGATCCGCACGTCGGAGATGCACCACCGGGCCGAGTACGGCATCGCGGCGCACTGGGGCTACAAGTCCAAGGAGGACCACTCCTCGGAGATGGCGTGGCTGCAGCGCATCGCGGACGTCGAGCGGCAGACCGACGACCCGATCGAGTTCTTGGAGGCCTTGAAGCTCGACCTCGAGCAGGACGAGGTCTACGTCTTCACGCCCAAGGGCAAGGTGATCGCACTGCCGGCGCGGTCGACGCCGGTCGACTTCGCCTACGCCATCCACACCGAGGTGGGCCACCGTTTCATCGGCGCCCGGGTCAACGGCCGGCTCGTGCCGCTCGAGACGCAGCTCTCCTCGGCCGACACGGTCGAGATCATCACGTCGAAGGCGCAGACGGCGGGGCCGTCGCGGGACTGGCTCCAGATCGTCGCGTCGACGCGGGCGCGCAACAAGATCCGCCAGTGGTTCTCGCGTGAGCGGCGGGAGGACGCGATTGAGAACGGTCGGGAGGACCTGGCGCGTGCGCTGCGTCGTGACGGCCTGCCGCTGCACAAGCTCCTCGGGTCCGCCGCGTTGGTGCAGGTGGCCGAGCAGATGAACCTCGCTGATTTGGACGCGTTGTACGCCTCCATCGGCGAGAACCAGGTCTCCGCGCAGTCGATCGTCCAGCGGTTGACCAAGGTGCTGCGGAGCGGTGAGGCGGCGGACGACCAGCTGCCGACGACGGTGCTCACCGGCGTCACCCGGACGCGCCCGCCGGGGGGGCGCCGGACCGGGGCCGGGGTGTTCGTCGAGGGGCTCGACGACGTCATGATCCACCTGGCCCGCTGCTGCACGCCGGTGCCGGGCGACCAGATCGTCGGGTTCGTGACCCAGGGCCGCGGGGTGTCGGTGCACCGGGCGGACTGCGCGAACGCCACCGCGCTGGCGGACCGCTCGCGGGAACGCCTGATCGACGTCGAGTGGGACCGGGGGAACGACGGGGTCTTCGTGGCGACGATCGAGGTGCAGGCGTTCGACCGTTCCCGCTTGCTGGCCGACGTGTCACGGGTGGTGAGCGAGCACCACCTGAACATCGTCGCGGCCCGGACGGCGACGACGCCGGACCGGGTGTCGCGGATGGCCTTCGACGTCGAGCTGGCCGACCCGACCCATCTGCTCTCGTTGATCAGCGCGTTGAAGCATCTCGACGGTGTGTTCGACGCCTATCGTCAGCTTCCTGGCAAGAAGGCCTAGGTCCCCGGCTGTGAGGCGTCTTTTATGACGGCGGGATCTGTCGCGCCCCAAGGCGGGCCGTCCGCGGCCCGGACACCCAAGGGCATGCACGACGTGCTGTGGCCCGAGTCCTCCCGTTGGGAGACGACGGTGGCGCGTTTCGCTGCGCTGGTGCAGGGCGCCGGCTACGGCCTGGTCCTGACGCCGATCGTCGAGCACGCCGGCGTGTTCCTGCGAGGGATCGGCGAGGGCAGCGAGGTCGTCGGCAAGGAGATGTACGTCTTCGAGGACCGCGACGGCCAGATGATGGCGCTGCGCCCGGAGGGGACGGCACCGGTCGTGCGTGCGTTCGTGCAGCACCACCCGGTCCCGCCGTGGAAGGCCTGGTACGCCGCGCCCTCGTTCCGCCACGAGAACCCCCAGCACGGGCGCTACCGCCAGCACTACCAGCTCGGCGTGGAAGCGCTCGGTCCGGCCGACGCCGACCTCGACGTCGAGGTGGTCTCGCTGGCGCACGACTTCTTCGCCGGCCTGGGCCTGCGGGAGGTCGAGCTGAGGCTGAATTCCATGGGCGACGGGGTCTGCAAGCCCGGCTACGTCGCGCTGCTGGGCGCGTTCGTCGCCGAGCGTGCGGATCAGCTCTGCCCGGCCCACCGGGCGCGTCACCTGGAGAACCCGCTGCGGGTCCTCGACTGCAAGACCGAGGAGTGCCGGAAGGCCACGGAGGACGCGCCGCACTTCCTGGACCACCTGTGCGACCCGTGCGCCACTCACTTCGCTCGGGTGCGCGCCGGCCTGGAGGCGCTCGGGGTGCCCTACGTGATCGACGACCGCTTGGTCCGTGGCTTCGACTACTACACGAGGACCACGTTCGAGTTCGCGGCGCAGGCGCTCGACGCGGCGCAGAACGGGGTCGGCGGCGGCGGGCGCTACGACGGGCTGGTCGAGATGCTCGGAGGCGAGCCCACGCCGGGGATCGGCTTCGGCATCGGGGTGGAGCGGGTGTTGCTGGCCTGCGACGCGGAGGGCGTGTTCCCCGTCGCCGCGCCGCCCCTCGACGCCTACGTCATCGACACGGCGGGCGGGGAGTCGGCGGTGACGTTGACGGCGGAGCTCCGGCGGGCCGGGTTGCGGGCCGACCGGGCCTTCGACGAGCGCTCGATGAGGTCCCAAATGAAGTCGGCCGACCGCTCGGGCGCGCTCGTCGCCCTCATCGTCGGCCCCCAGGAGGTGGCAGAGGGGACGGTCGGGCTGCGCCCGCTGCGCAACGACGAGGAGCAGCGCACCGTGGCGCGGGCGGACGTCGTCGACGAGCTGCGGAGCTTCCTCGCCAACGCGGCGTTCACGGAGAACGACGAGGACGACGTCGACCGCCATCTGCACCCGCATTTGCAGCAGCCCGAAAAACCGGAGCTCGACGACAACAGGGAAGCGCCATGACCGCCAGCGAAGAGAACCGGCCCACGGCGCTGCGCACCCATCTCTGCGGGGTGTTGCGCCGGGAGGACGTCGGCAAGGTGGTGCGCCTGTGCGGGTGGGTGGCCCGGCGGCGCGAACACGGCGAGCATCTCGCGTTCGTCGACCTGCGCGACCACACCGGCATCGTGCAGTGCGTGATCGACCACGCCACCGACGTCCGCTCCGAGTGGGTCATCGCGGTGAGCGGCACGGTGCGCGAGCGGCCCGAGGGCACCGTCAACCCGGGCATCGGCACGGGTGAGGTCGAGATCGGCGAATGCACCGTCGAGGTCCTCAACGAGGCCGAGCCCCCGCCGTTCACGGTGGACGACCGGGCGGAGTCGGACGAGCCCGTGCGCCTGAAGTACCGCTACGTGGATCTCCGCCGGCCCCGCATGCAGAGGAACCTGCGGCTGCGCTCCCGGGTCAACGCCGCCATCCGTGCGGCCATGGACCGGCAGGGGTTCGTGGAGATCGAGACCCCGTTGCTCTGGGCGCCGACGCCCGAGGGGTCGCGGGAGTTCTCGGTGCCGTCGCGCCTGCACCACGGGTCGTTCTACGCGCTGCCGCAGAGCCCGCAGTTGGCGAAGCAGCTGCTCATGGTCGGCGGTTTCGACCGGTACTACCAGATCGCCCGGTGCCTGCGCGACGAGGACCTGCGCGCCGACCGCCAGTTCGAGTTCATGCAGCTCGACATGGAGTGCTCCTTCGCCAGCCAGGACGACGTCATGGGCTTCGTCTCCGACGCGGTGCTCGATGCCGCCGAGGCCGCCACCGGCGAGCGCCCGCCGCCCATCGCCCGCATGACGTGGGCCGATGCGCTCGACCGCTACGGCACGGACAAGCCGGACCTGCGGTTCGGCATGGAGTTGATCGACCTGTCGCCCGTCTTCGAGGCGACGGAGGTGAAGGCCTTCTCGTCGCCGACGGTCAAGGCGCTGCGCGTCGAGGGCGCGGCCGACTTCCCGCGCTCGCGGCTCGACGACCTCACCGACCGGGCCAAGAAGGCCGGCGCCGTGGGGCTGGCGTGGTTCCGGGTCACCGACGGCCCGGAGCCGCTCGACGGTCCGTTGGCGCGCCACCTCTCCGACGAGGAGACGGTCGGCGTCCTGGCTGCGACGAGAGCGGAGCCCGGGGACCTCGTCCTCGCCATCTCCGACGTGTACGCAACCGCGTGCCTGGTGCTCGGCACCCTCCGCCACGCGATCGGCGCGCCGCCGGTGAGCGAGGGCCCGCACCGCTACGTGTGGGTCGTCGACTTCCCGATGTTCGAGGCGTCGGCCGACGGAACGCCGACGCCGGCGCACCATCCCTTCACGATGCCGTACGCGGAGGACCTCCCGCTGCTCGAAACCGACCCGTTGCGGGTGCGCTCGCAGGCGTACGACCTCGTCCTGAACGGGTGGGAGTTGGGCTCGGGGAGTGTGCGTATCCATCGCCGCGGCATCCAGGAGCAGGTGTTCGCGGCGCTCGGGATCGACGCGGAGGAAGCCGAGCGCCGCTTCGGGTTCCTGCTCGGCGCGTTCCGCTACGGTGCGCCGCCGCACGCCGGGTTCGCGTTCGGCGTGGATCGCCTGGCCGCCATCCTGGCGGGGGAGGAGAACATACGCGAGGTCATCGCGTACCCCAAGACGCAGTCGGGCGCCGACCCGCTCACGGGCGCGCCGACGCCGTTGCCCGCGGCGTCGCTGGCGGAGTTGGGGATCAGGATGGTGGCGCCGGCTGCGGCCTCGGCACCCGCTGCGGCGACGTCCACGCGGCGCCAACCGGCCGCCGCAGCAGATGGCGATGAAGACGCCAATCCCTCCCCGAGCTAGGCCGACGCCGGCCCTGGCGCCGGGGCGGGCTGCGACGTCGTGAGCCTCTTCGCCGACGCCGCCGATCGCCGCCTGCGCCGTCAGGCACCGTTGGCCGCCCGGCTGCGCCCCCGCACGCTCGATGAGGTCGTGGGCCAAGAGCACCTCGTCGGCCCCGGTGCCCCCCTGCGCGTCCTCGCCGAGTCGGACCGCGTGGGCTCGGCCATCCTCTGGGGCCCGGCCGGCACGGGCAAGACGACGCTCGCCCGCCTCCTCGCCGACGCCAGCGCCAAGCACTTCACCACGCTCTCGGCGACGGGCGCCGGCGTGAAGGACGTGCGCGAGGCGCTGGCCGACGCCGAGCGCCGCCTCGGCGAGCAAGGCCAAGGGACCATCCTCTTCATCGACGAGGTCCACCGCTTCTCCAAGTCCCAGCAGGACGTGCTGCTCCCCGCCGTCGAAGACGGCCTGGTCGTGTTCATCGGCGCCACGACGGAGAACCCCTTCTTCGAGGTGAATCCGCCCCTGTTGAGCCGGGCCTCTCTGTGGCGGTTGCACCCCTTGTCGCCGGACAACCTGCGCGTGCTCGTGCGGCGAGGCCTGGACCTGGAGGACGCCGACGCCACGGACGAGGCGATCGATGCGGTGGTGGCGGCGAGCGAGGGCGACGCCCGGGCCGCGCTGACGACGGTCGAGGTGGCCGCTGCGCTCGCCCGGCCGGCCGCGGGCGAGAAGGAGGACGAGCAGCGGGTTGAGCTCACGATCGACGACATGGCGCGCGCCCGGGACGGCCGTCTCTTCCACCAGGGGGCGGACGAGCACTACGACCAGATCAGCGCGCTGATCAAGAGTGTGCGCGGGTCGGACGCGGACGCCGCCCTCTACTGGATGGCTCGCATGATCGAGGGCGGCGAGGACCCGCGTTTCCTCGCCCGGCGCATGGTGATCCTCGCCAGCGAGGACATCGGGCTTGCCGACCCGCAGGCGCTCCTGGTCGCCGAGGCGGCGGCGCGGGCGGTCGAGTACGTCGGGCTCCCCGAAGCGGCGCTGAACCTGGCCGAGGCCGTGATCTACCTGGCCGGGGCACCCAAATCCAACGCCGTGCTCGTGGCACTCGGAAGGGCCCAGGCGGACGTGCGCTCGGGCGTGAACCAGGAGGTCCCGAGCCACCTGCGCGACGCCCACTACAAGGGGGCCGCCACGCTCGGGCACGGCGAGGGCTACGTCTACCCGCACGATGACCCATCCGGGGCGGCCGGGCAGCAGTATCGTCCTGAGGCGCTCGAGGGTCGGGTGTACTACGAGCCATCGTCCGAAGACTGGGATCCGGGCGGAGCGGACGCGGCCGGCATGAGCGACATCGAGACAGACCGAGGCAGGGAGAGCGGTTCGTGAAGCGTCGAAGCGGCAGCGGGGTACTGCTCGCGGCTGCCCTGTGTGGCGGGGCGCTCGGGCCGGTGGCGTTCGCTGGCCTCGGGTCGGGAGGCACCGGCGCCGCCGGCGCCGCGCTGCAACCCAAGGTCACGTTGCCCCAGGCCGCTCCCAATCTTCCGGCCGGCACGGCGCACCTCGGCGCGGCACCGTCGAGCCAGGTGCTCAACCTCGACGTCGTCCTGGCGGGACAGAACCCGAGCGGCCTCGCTCAAGCGGTCGCGGCAGTGTCGACCCCCGGCTCGCCCGAGTACCACCACTACCTGACGCCGGCGCAGTTCGCCTCGGCGTACGGGCCCGCGTCGTCCACAGTGGTGCAGGTGTCGTCGGCGCTGCGCAGCGAGGGCCTCACGGTCGGGACGCCGGAGCCCGGCAGCGTCTTGCTGCCGGTGAGCGGCACCACGGCGGTCCTGTCCACGGCCTTCGGGACTCCTCTCGAGCAGGTGCAACCGGCGGGCGGCTCGCGGGCCGTGGTCAATACGACCTCGCCGCAGGTGCCTTCGTCGTTGGCCGGACTGGTGACCGGCGTCGTCGGGATGGACGGTCTCTTCACGGAGCACTCGATGCTGCGCAAGCACACCCCGACGTCGAGCGCCGGCCCCAACACCGGTTCTGGCGCGGCAGCAGCCACGCCCACCACGCCGAGCAACCCCTCGAACGCACCAACTGCATCGAGCGGGACGAGCAACAGCCACGACGTCTCTCACGCCGGCACGCCCCAGGCGTGCGCAGCTGCGTCGTCGGCGGCGGGAGGGGGGGTCTACACGTCCTCGACGCTCGCCAACGATTTCGGGCTCGACCAGCTCTTCGCACAGGGCCGCACAGGCGTCGGCCAGACGATCGGCATCGTCGAGTACGAGAAATACCTGCCCAGCGACTTCACCGCGTTCGAGGCGTGCTACGGGCTGACCAATTCCATTCGCAACGTGAGCGTCGACGGCGGGCCGGGCGGAGGGCCGTCGGGAGAAGGCGAGGCCGCACTCGACACCGAGCTTGCGGCGTACAACGCGCCGTCCGCCTCGCTCGTCGTCTACCAGGCACCGAACGTGTCGGGTGACGCGGTGCAG
>DATMMN010000222.1:0-4066 GCA_035569675.1 Acidimicrobiales bacterium
ACCTGGTCAACCGACACCAAACCAGCTGAGGATTGTGAGCACGACGTAGACGGAGGCGACCGCGGCGACCGCGACGATGGCCAGGCCTCCGACAGTGCGGGCGAAGGGGCCGTTCGCCGACGAGCCGAGGAGGGAACGCCGGTTGGCCAGGATGAGGATCAGGATCAGGGTGACGGGGGTGATCACGCCCTCGAGGACCTGGGTGTTCAAGATCAGCGTGATGAGGTTGCCGGGCACGAGGACCACCGCCGCCCCGACGAGGATCTGGAAGGTGAAGATGCCCAGGAAGATCGGGGCCTGGCGGAAGCTCGACGACACCGAACGCTCCACGCCGATTGCCTCGGCCACCGCATAAGAGGTCGATAGGGGCACGACGGCTGCAGCCAGGGCCGATGCCCCGAGTAGCCCGAGTCCGAACAGGGTCGAGGCGGCAGCGCCGGCAACGGGTTCGAGTCCTTTGGCCGCCGTGGACGCAGAGGTCAGGGGGCCGGTTCCTCCGATGGTGGCGCCCGTCGCGACGATGATCGCCATGGCGACGAACGCTGCGAGCAGTGCGCCCGTTATGGCGTCGAAGCGCTGAAAGTGGTACTCGGACGGCTTGACGCCCTTGTCGACGACGGCGCCAGCCTCGTAGAGCTGGATGTACGGGGTGATCGTCGTCCCGATGAGCGCAACCGAAAGCAAGAGGAACGACTTCGACGCGACGAAATGGGGCCATACCGTATTCGCGGCGACGGCCTTCCAGTCTGGGTGGGACAACACCGCCGCGATCGGGTAGGCGACGAACACGACCGTCATGAGAAGAAAGACGCGCTCGGCATAGCGGTACGTGCCGAAGAGCACCAGCGACCAGATCGCGACGGCAGCGATCGGTACCGAGACGTAGCGCGAGACGTGAAAGAGCTCGAAAGCAGTGGCGATACCGCCGAACTCGGTCACCATCAGCCCGAGGTTGGCGATGGCGAAGGCGATTATGGCGAACGCGGTGAGGCGGAGGTCGAACTCCTCCCGAATCAGCGCGGCCAAGCCCTTGCCGGTGTGGACGGACAGGCGGGCCACCATCTCCTGGACGATGACGTAGGCGATCGTGATCAGCACCATGAGGAACAGCGTCCGGTAGACGAACTGCGCCCCGGCCGAGGAGTACGTGACGACGCCGCCCGCGTCGTTGCCGGCCGCGGCCGCGATCAGACCGGGCCCGGCCGCGGCGAGGTAGATCAGCCACCGCCTCGAGGCAAAGGGCCTCATGACAAAAGGCGTGGAAAGTGGAAGCGGCCCTTGGTCGGTACCAACGCGTCGAGGACGTCGTCGGCCAGGATGCGCCCGAGCGGGCGGCCGTCGTCGCCGACCACCACCATGGACAGGCGCCGGGTCTCGACGAGTCGCGCCGCGACCTCTTTCGCCGACTCGTGCGGCGAAACCGTCACGACGTCCTCCTCGTCGAGGAGAGCGGACATCCGCGTGTCCGAGTCGGCGCGCAACGCGAGCAGGACGTCGAGCATGGTCACGTCGCCCACGAGGCGGCCTTCGGGGTCGACGACAGCCACGGCATCGAGGTCGACGTCGTGGCCGCGTGCTTCGGAGAGCCGGTCAGCGACCTTCTTCACTTTGTCGCCCGACTTGGCAGTGACCAGCGCGGTGGTCATGATGCCGCCGGCCTCGTCCTCGTCGTAGCCGAGGAGATCACGCAGCTCGAGCGCCGTCCGGGGTGGGATGTGACGGAGCACCTCGGCCCGCACGGCGAGCGGGAGGTCGCGCAACGCATCGACCGCCTCGTCAGGCTCCATGGCCGCCAACAGCCGCGCCGCCTCCACCGGGTCCGACTCGCGCAGGAGCTGTTCGAGGTCCTCGGCCTGCATCTCCTCGAGCGCGTCCGCCGCCTCGTCCGGGCTGAGCGCGGCGAGCAGCTCGCGGCGCTCGTCGCGGCGCAGGTCCTCGAGCAAGTCGGCCAACTCGCCCGGACGCAGCCGGTGCAACCCTTCGTTGGTCGCATTCAGGCGAACCGGCGTCGCTGGGTTCTCCGGGTCAATCGGCTCGTTGAAGGGTTGGATGGCGGCCCAGTCGATGACGCGGTCCGGCGTCGGGCGGGGGCGCCAGCGGCGCGGCCCGAGGCGACGCAGCAGAGTGGCGGTCGAGACGTCCGCGCCCACCAGGCGGATGCGGCCGAGGACTTCTGCGAGGTAGAGGTCGGCGGCGCGGATGACCTGGACGCCCTCGACGTCCACCAGCTGGTGGTCGAGCACGTCGCGGGCGAGGTGAACCTCGCCGGGGCGGCGCACGACGTCGCGCAGGTCGAGGCGGGACGACCGCAACGACACTTCGGCGTGGCCAATCCGGTCGATGGCCGACGCGGGCACGAACGCGAGGCGGCGGCCGACGCGTATCGCGAGCCCGCTGACGGGCGGGTAAACCTGCCCGTCCGCCCAGCGCGCCACCACGTCTTCGAGGCGGCCGATGTCTTGACCCTGTTGGTTGCGTACCGGACGCCCGAGCAACCCGGCCAGCGACACGATGGCGTCGAAGACACCTTCCTGCGCCAGGATGCGTCGTGTGCGGCGTCGTCGCTGGTGCGGCAGGCGTTCGGGATTGCGGTTCCGCCCGGGCAGCAGCCGGGGCCGGCTCGACGGGTTCGCCGGCGTTGGCGTTGTCATGGGGTACCTCCTCTGCGGTCCTCGGGAGGATCGGTCGGATCGGACAGCCGGCCGCGTGGCACGCGGCCGGCGGTTCAGCAACCAGCGCCTGTCTCCCATGCGGTACCCACCATGAGGACGCCCGGCACGCTCACGTCGGCGAGCGAGGTGGGATCAGTCCCGGCGGGTGGAGGGTGCGCCGGAGGTACTACTGGGGGGTTCGCCCCTGTTCATGGCCGCACCTCCTTCACAGTCGCCCCTGGCAGGGGAATTTGACCAAATGGCCGCAGCGATCCTACCCGGCGACCGACCGTCCAACCGTGCCGAAGGAGTGGGAACCCCCAGGCTGGGACGGGTACCGTGAGGTCATGGACCTCACCTATCCGCCCGAGGCCGAGGAGTTCAGAGCCGAGATCGCCGGCTGGCTGAAGGACAACCTCCCCGACGGCTGGGGTGAGCCGGGTTTTTCCATGACGCCCGAGCAGCGCAAGGCGTTCAACGACGAGTGGACATCCAAGCTGTTCGCCGGCGGCTGGATCTGCGCAAGTTGGCCCGCCGAGTACGGCGGCAAGGGGCTCACCCTGCTCCAGCAGGTCGTACTCAACGAAGAGTTCGCCCGCGCCGGCGCCCCGATCCGGGGCGACTTCTTCGGTGACACCCTCGTCGGCCCGACCATCTTGCAGTGGGGCACCGAGGAGCAGAAGCAGCAGTTCATACCGGGCATCCTCAGGGGCGAGATCGCCTGGTGCCAGGGCTTCAGCGAGCCCGACGCGGGGTCGGACCTGGCCGGTCTCAAGACCAGGGCCGAGCTCGACGGCGACGAGTGGGTCATCAACGGCCAGAAGGTCTGGACCACCCAGGCGCAGTACGCCGACTACATCTTCCTTTTGGCGCGCACGGACCCGGATGCGCCGAAGCACGCCGGTATCTCGTACCTGCTCGTCCCGATGAAGCAGCCGGGCGTCGAGGTGCGGCCCATCGAACAGATCGACAGCTCGGCGGAGTTCAACGAGGTCTTCTTCACCAACGTGCGCTGCCCCAAGGAAAACGTGATCGGCGGCGTGAACAACGGGTGGAAGGTCGCCATGACGACGCTGGGGTTCGAGCGCGGGACCTCGGCCACGACGGGGCACCGCCGCTTCCAAAAGGAGTTCGACGAGATCCTCGAGGCCGCACGCGAGCGCGGCAAGGACCGCGACCCACTCGTGCGCCAGCGCCTGGCGCGGTCGTGGTCGAACGTCAAGATCATGCAGATCAATGGCTGGCGGACACTCACGGACGCGCTCAACGGCACCCACAACACGGCCAAGCTCGGCGCGTGCAACAAGATGTCCTGGTCCGAGTCGCACCAAACCACAATGGACCTGGCCATCGATATCCTGGGCATGGAGGGCCAGGTTCTGCGGGGCAATGCGACGGGCGACACACTGCTGCCG
>DATMMN010000223.1:0-5459 GCA_035569675.1 Acidimicrobiales bacterium
ACCATCAGTGGCAACGTGGTCCGGGGCCTGGTCGGCATCAGCGCGCTCCTGGGCGACGGCGGCGGCATCCTCTCGGTCAGCTGCAACGCCATCGCGCTGACCAACGACACGATCACGGGGAACACCGCCGTGAACGGAGGCGGCTACTTCGGTGAAGCGTGTCCGGAGTTGCCGACCGTGTCGACCGCGTTCAAGTTCGACACCGTCGCGGGTAACACGGCCACCGACGGGGGGACCGGCGCAGGGAACGTCCAGACGATCGACGACTCGACCCTCACATTCGCCCAGACCATCATCGCCAACGGTTCTGCCAGCGGTGGGCCGAACACCAACTGCGAATTCACCGGACCGGGCGTGGTCACGTCTTTGGGCTACAACCTGATCGACAACACCAACTGCGGGACGGCCGCGGCGACCGACATCATCGGCAAGGATCCGCAGCTTGGGCCGTTGGCCAACAACGGCGGCCCGACCCAGACGCTGTTGCCGGCCGACAGTGCCCCCGAGGTCGGCGCGATCCCCGACGCCACCTGTGTGGGCACCGGAGTGGGAATGGACCAACGCGGCTTGGCCCGTGGCGCGGGCGCCAACTCGAGCTGCACCATCGGGGCGGTCGAGGTGGGCCAGAACTTCAACGGCTACCGCCTCGTGGCCAACGAGGGTGGGATCTTCGACTTCGGCCTGCTGTTCAGCGGCTCGCTCGCCAACAACCACCTCAACGCTCCGATCGTGGATCTCGCGAACGCGCCCGGACCGGCCGGCTACCTCATGGTCGGGTCCGACGGCGGGGTCTTCGCCCTGGGCGGGGCCGCGTTCTTCGGCTCGCTCGGGGGACAGACGATCCCCTCGCCCATCGCCGCCATCGCGGCGCCGCCGAGCGAGAACGGCTACTGGCTCGCGGCTCAGAACGGCAAGATCTACAACTACGGCGCCGCGCCAGCGCTGCCGGCGATCCAGCTGCCGCAGGGGGCACACATCGTGGGGATGGCGTCGACCACCGACGGCCAAGGCGCCTGGCTGACCGACCAACTCGGCGACGTGTACGCCGAAGGCTCTGCGCACTACGTCGGCGGCCTCGGGGGCGTCCACATCAACATGCCCATCGTGGGCATCGCCGCTGCGGCGAGCGGACAGGGCTATGTCCTCGTCGCCACCGACGGGGGCGCCTTCGCCTACGGGACACAGCACTTCTTCGGCTCGGTGCCGGGGTCGCTCAAGCCGGGGCAGAGCCTCAATGCGCCGGTGGTTGGGATCGCGGTGACGCACTCGGGCAACGGCTACTGGGAGGTCGGCTCCGACGGCGGCGTCTTCACCTACGGCGACGCACCGTTCCTCGGCTCGATGGCCGGCACCCGCCTCAACGGCCCGGTCGTCGGCATCCAGCATCTCGGGTCGGCGACCGCCACAGGCTGAACTCCTCGTGGAGGGCCGGGTGCGGCGCGTCCGGGTCCGCCCCCCGGGCCGATGGGGCGCGCCACGGGGGGCACACCACGAAGGACTCGCCGAGGAATGACGCGGGAGTGACGGAGCGCGCGTTGTAACGTCCACGTCGTGGCCCGCACCCCAACCGACACGCACGAGTGGCTCAGTTTCGAAGACGAGGACGAAGAGAGGACGTGGGTCTTCGATTCGACGTTCTTGACGAGCAATTGGACCTGTATCTTCGGCAACGGTTGCCAGGGGGTGCTCACAGGGCCGGCGCCCGAACTGGTGCAGGGATGCTGCAGCTACGGGGCACATCTCGTCGACAAGAAGGACACTCGGCGGGTGGAGAAGGCGGCCGCGACCCTAACGCCGGAAGAATGGCAGAACCACGGGGTCAAGAAGACAGTCATCCAAACCAACAAGCACGGTGAGACCGTGACCCGTCTGGTCGACGATGCCTGCATCTTCCTCAACCGGCCCGGGTTTCCCGCCGGCGCCGGCTGTGCCTTCCACATCGCCGCGGCCCGGCGGGGCGTGAACTTCATGACGCTCAAGCCCGAGGTGTGCTGGCAGCTCCCACTGCGCCGGGAGGACCACGTCGACGACGACGAGGGCCATGTCATTTCCGTGATCCGCCAGTGGGACCGTCGCCACTGGGGCAAGGGGGGCGCGGAGTTCCATTGGTGGTGCACCGAGTCCCCCGACGCGTTCGTCGGGACGAAGCCGGTCTACCGCGAGATGCAGGCGGAGCTCACCGAGATGGTCGGGGCAAAGATCTACGACCGGTTCGTTGCGTTGGTACGCGAAAAGGAGCGGTTGCGGACAAAGGGCGTGCCGCTCCCCCACCCCGCCGTTCGCGGCCGTACGAGGCGCAACGGGAAGGGGACAGCGTCGGTTGCGGCGGACGCGGAGGGCGCCGGCGCCTGAGGGGTTCGGCTGCCGGGCCGGCGGGCGTTGCCGCGGCCGGTTCGTGTTCAGTCGTTCAGCGGGTCGTCGTCGGCGGCGTTCGATGTCGAGGGCATGGAGCCGAGGATGCGGTCGTACTGGTCCTCTTCCGCCAAGCACCAAGAAGCGTGCACGTCATCGGGCTCGGCCCCGCACTCAGGGCACCGCCCAGTCGATTCTGTCGAAGACCGCTTCAGGCTGCGCGCTTCCTCGAAGCGCCGATGGCGTCCTTTTTTCACGAGAACTCCTTGTCACACCCGGTCCGCACCTTGGCGTTCCGCCCCCTTGCGGCCGGACCGCACGGGTCATCTCGACCGCCGGTCCATTGTAGTGGCTTGCATCGCCGGGGCGGCTCGGGTCCAGGTCACGCTTCAATTCCCGGGCTCCTCCACGCGGCGGTGTCCGGCGCGAGTCGTCGTTCGAGTCGGGCGCCCTGCGCCGATGCAGCATCTACGCTGACCGCCGTGCCCGGCTTCGACCCCCAGGAGATGGTGGCCCGGTTCCGCCAGAGAGCCGAGGCTGTCCGCACCCGAGGCATGCCGCCGATCGAGGGGCCCGAACGCCAGCGGTTCCGCCAGCAGGCCCAGCAGGACTTCGCGGATTTCGCCATGATCGGCGACGCCGAGACCGAGCTCGAGGATGGGATCTTGACGCTGCGCATCGACCTGCGGCCGAAGGATCCCGGTGGCGACTCGGGCGGCGCGGCCGATCAGGGCTGAGGGCACGGACGGGTCTTCAGCCCCCGTAGTGCATGCGGGTGTCCTCCATGCGCAGGACGTCCGAGGGCTCACCGCCCACCTCCACCACTTCTCCGATGCAGAGCACGTGGCTCCCCAGTTCGTCGATGCGCGTGAGGCTGCAGTACAGGTAGCCGGCGGCGGAAGAGAGCATCGGGATCCTGTGCGATCCGACCTCGTTGACGGCGTGGCCGGACATGGCGACGACGGTGCCGTCGGCTGAGCGTTCGACCTCGACGACGGGTTTCACGAAGTGGCGGACCACCGCGCGCTCGGCGCGCGGAAGGAGTGAGACGCTGAACGCTCCGCCGCTGCGGACGAGCCGGGTCGTCAGCGCCTCGCGCTCGAGGGCCACGGCCACGAGCTTGGGCTCTATGCAGACCTGTACGACCAGGTTTGCCGTCATCAGGTTGACCTCGTCCCCGGCGCGGCTGCCGATCAGGTACAGACCGGTCGGCATGGCCCACAGCACCCGGCGCCGGTGGCGGTCGAGCTCGTCGCCGGGGTCGTCGTTGTTCGGGTCGTTGCCGGTGTTGCTCGTCTCGTCCGCGTCCGTCATCCGAAGATGCCTCCCGAGCTGCCCGAATTGCCGGCGGTCGTCGTGGTCACAGGCACCTTGCCGTCGATCGCCCGGATGCGCTGGAGAACCTCGTTGTAGATCGCCTCGGCCTTGATCGCATTGCGCGCCGATTGGGACAACAGCTTTTTGTTTGCGGAGCCGGCGTCGTAGCACTCGTTGCCCACGGTGCCCTCCAGGCCGTACGCCTGCGTGAGGAGAGCGGTCACCTCGGGGTCGGGCGAGGGTAGCTCGGTGTTGGCCATCTCGGCGTCGGTGACCAACGTGCCGCAGGCGGCATGTACGGCGCCGGAGCCGTTGGGGACGACCTTGGCGATACGGGCGTTGTCGGCGACAAGCGTGCCGATGTCCTGACCGAAGTTCGTGCCGTTGACCCAGACCGACATGCGGTGTGCGGGCGAACCCATCTGGTCCTCGCCCGCGCACGACGTGAGGGCCATGGCCGCCAGCGTCGTAAAGGCAAGGGAGGCGAGCACGAGCCGCGCGTTCACGCAGCGCTCATATGGTCTGCAGGATGTGGACGTCGCGCCGGCCCTTGCGCAAGACGACGTAGCGGTCGTGCAAGAGGTCGTCCTGGCCGAGCGTGCGCGCGGCGTCCGTCTGGCGCACGTTGTTGACGTAGGCGCCACCCTGTTCGATCGTCCGGCGCCCGTCGGCTCTCGACGTGACCAGCCCCGTCCGTTCGAGGGCATCGATCAGCGTGACCCCTCCGTTCAACAACTCGGCCCGGGGTACACGCGTCGTGGGTGCGTCCGCCGTCACCGCGAGCAGCATCTCCTCGCTCAGGCCGGCGATCTCCTCGCTGAACAACGCGGCTGATGCTTCTTCGCACTTGGCGGCCTCGCCGGGGCCGTGCACCAGATCGACCACGGCCCGAGCCAACGCCTTCTGGGCGGCGCGCTCTTTGGGATGGGCGCGGGTCGCCTCGTCGAGGTGCTCGATCTCCCCGTGGTCGAGGAAGGTGAGGTAGCGCAGCAGGTCCCCCACTTGCTCGTCGGCGGTGTTGATGAAGAACTGGTACATGGCGAACGGGCTGGTCCGTTTGGCATCGAGCCACACGGTGCCCGTCTCGGTCTTGCCGTACTTCGTGCCGTCCGGCTTCACGATGAGCGGCGTCGTGAAGCCCCATACCTCGTCGCCACACACCTTGCGGATGAGCTCGATGCCCATGGTGATGTTGCCCCACTGGTCGCTCCCGCCGAACTGCAGGTTGCAGCCATGGTCCGTGTGCAGTCGGAGGTAGTCGTAGGCCTGCAGCAGCATGTAGCTGAACTCCGTGTAGGAGATGCCCTGATCGGGGCGTTCGAAGCGGGCACGCACCGATTCCTTGGCCACCATCTGGTTGACGGTGAAGTGCTTGCCGACATCGCGGAGGAACTCGAGGGTCGAGATCGACCCGAGCCAGTCTGCGTTGTTGAGGAGGAGCGCCCGGTCCATATCGAGGAACTGCCCGAGCTGCGGACGGATGCCCTCCAGGTAGCCCTCGATGGTCTCGATGGTGAGCAGCTGGCGCTCGTCCTCCTTGCCGCCAGGGTCGCCGATCATGCCGGTGCCGCCCCCGGCGAGCGAGATGGGCCGGTGTCCCGCCTCTTGGAAACGGCGCAGCGTGCAGAGCTGCAGCAGGCTGCCCACGTGCAGGCTGTCGGCGCTGGGGTCGAAACCGCTGTATGCCGTGAACCGCTCGCCCGCCATCCTCGCGAATAGCGACTCGTCGCTCACCTGCTGGATGAGGCCCCTGAACGCGAAGTCCTCCTGCAAAGTGGGGCTCGGCACGG
>DATMMN010000224.1:0-8388 GCA_035569675.1 Acidimicrobiales bacterium
GCCACGGCGGCGATCACCTTCATCACCGGACCGAGGCGCACCCCCGAGACGAACAGCAGAGTGAGGGCGATGCAGCCCAGGACCATGGCGGTCCCCATGTCCGGCTGCACGAGGATGAGCAGGCAGGCAAACCCGGTGGCAATGATGACCGGGCCGATGATGCGGCGGTCCGAGGCGTCCTCGTCGAGCCGGCGCGCGATGAAATCGGCCGCGAACAGGGTGAGGGCGAGCTTCATCAGCTCGGAGGGCTGCAGCCGGAACTGGCCGAAGCCGATCCAACGGCTGGACCCCATGGCGTGCACGCCGAGCCCCGGCACCAGCACGATCAGCAGCAGGCCGAACGTCGCCACGAGCAGCAAGGGGCTCAACCGGCGGAGCTTGCGGTAGTCGAAACGCAGCGCCAGGCCGAGGGCCACCGCACCGATCGCCATCCACATGACTTCGCGGATGAGGATCGCCCAGGGGCTGCCGTAGGTCGAGATGGAGATCACCGACGACGCCGTTCCCACCATCACCAGGCCGATGACGCAGAGCAGGGCGACGTCGACCAGCAGGAGCGTGGAGACCGCCACCTGCCGGCCGGCGATCTGCACCTTCCCGCTCGGCGCGGGCGCCGGGGTGCGTGCAGGGGCGGTGGAACGCCTGGGCGGCGCCGCTGCGGTGCGGGCGGGAGTCATCAGCAGTGGGCTCCCACGACCCGCTCGGCGTGGGCGCGCCCACCTGCCCCGTCCGACACCGGTTGCATCCACCAATTCTCCCCCACCGCGCGGCCGAAGTGGCGGATCAGGGCGCCGTCGACGCGTCGACGAAAACGGCGCACCGCGCCCTCACGCGTCACGTGAACTTCGCCACCGTGAGGAAGTCGCCGTAGAAGATGCCGAGGCCCAACGCGCAGAAGAGACCGCCGAGGATCCAGAAGCGGATGATCACCGTGGTCTCCGGCCACCCGGCCAGTTCGAAGTGGTGGTGGATAGGCGCCATCCGGAAGATCCGGCGGTGGAACACACGGAAGCTGATCACCTGCATGATCACAGACACGGTCTCCATCACAAAGAGGCCACCGATGATCACGAGCAGGAGCTCGAGGTTGAGCAGCAAGCAGAGAGCCGCCAACCCGGCCCCGATGGCCAGCGCGCCGGTGTCACCCATGATGATCTTGGCCGGCGCCGCGTTCCACCATAGGAACCCGATGCACGCACCGGCCAGGGCAACGGCCACCAAGGAGAGGTCGATCGCAGACGCAGGCAACACGTGGTAGATCGAGTAGTGCCGGAAGATCCAATAGCCCATGATCGACAGCACGGCGAAGCAGAACGTGCCGGACCCGGCAGCCAAGCCGTCCACGCCGTCCGTGATGTTCACGGCGTTGGACGCTCCGACCATGATCAGCACCGCAAAGATCACCCAGAGAACAGGACCCATGTTGATCCCGATCTGGTCCGACCTCGTGAACGAGAGCGCGGTCGACGTGTGCGCCCAGTTCACCGCCAAGAGAGCGAAGGCGAGTGCACACACGAACTGGGCACCAGACTTGGCGCGTTTGTTGAGCCCAAGGCTGCGCCGGTGGTGGACCTTGATGTAGTCGTCCAAGTATCCGATCAGGCCAAAAGCCACAACGGCGCCGATCGTCAGGTATCCGGTCCGGGAGAATCGGACCTCGGTGCCGATGTGACCCAGGGCGTAGCCGAACACCACCGATCCCACGATGGCGATGCCGCCCATGGTCGGGGTACCCGCTTTGACGCTGTGGGTGGCCGGCCCGTCCTCACGGATGTGCTGGCCGATCTGGCGGTTGCGGAAGTAGCGAATCAGGAAGGGAGTCGAAAGGATCGCGAGCCACAGCGCGATGCCACCTGAGACGAGGAGTCCGAGCACGAAAGGTCAGCCTTGCGTGCTGGTGCCGCGGGAGGCTGAAGCGGAAAGGGGCCCACTGGGCGGAGTGGGCGCCGCCGACTCGTGCGCCGGGATCACCCATGTCGCCGGGTCAGCGGTGAAGCGAGCCGAGAGCGCGTCCCGCGCCTCGCCCGCGTCGTCGAAGGGCAAGCGGCGTCCGGCGATCTCCTGGTAGGTCTCGTGACCCTTGCCGGCGATGACGACGATGTCTCCGGGCTCCGCGGCATCGAGCGCGCGTCGAATGGCGACGCGGCGGTCCGCCTCCACGACGACGTGTGCGTTCTCCCGCCCGCCCGGGACGCCCGTCAGCACCTCTTCGATAATGGCTTCCGGGTCCTCGTCACGCGGGTTGTCCGACGTCAGGATGGCGAAGTCGCTGGCCGCCACCGCCACCGCTCCCATCACCGGACGCTTGGCGCGGTCCCGGTTGCCCCCGGCTCCGAAGACCGAGATCACGCGCCCCGATGGGCCAGGACCGAGCCGGCGCGCCTCGGCCAGCACGACCTCGAGGCCTGCCGGCGTGTGGGCGTAGTCGACCAGGACCGTGAACGGCGGCCGGGAGGGTCGCTTCCCCCCGCCCGAGACGCTCGCGCCGGAAGACGCTGCGGCCTCCGCCGAGGCGGGTGCTGCGATGACCTGCAGGCGGCCTGGTACGGGACGCAGGTGCGCCATGGCGGCGGCGATCTCGCCGGTTTCGAGCTCGAGGTCCGACGCAAGCGCCGCCTCCGCAGCGAGCAGCGCGTTGTCGACATTGACCCCACCGGTCAGCGAGGTCGCGACCCGATGGCCCCGCCATGTGAACTCGGTGTGCCCCGGCCGCAGGACCACGTCCCCGGCGTCCGAATGGTGCACCGCGATCATCGGGATCTTCCCGCGGTCGAGCAACAGGCGTCCCCAGGGGTCGTCGGCGTTCACCACCGCGCGCAGGGCGTGATTCGGGGTGAAGAGCTTCGCCTTCGCCTCGAAGTAGTCCTCCATGGTCCCGTGGTAGTCGAGGTGGTCGTGACTGAGGTTCGTGAAGACGGCCACGTCGAAATGGATGCCGTCGACCCTCGACTGCACGAGCGCGTGGCTCGAGACCTCCATGGCGACCGCGTGGCGGAGCCCGTCGGCGCGCTGCCGGTCCCGCACCCCGGCGAGGACCCGCTCGACCTCGGTCGCTTCCGGCGTGGTGCGCGCGCCCGACAACGTGCCCATGACGTTGGTGGGCCGACCCGTGGCGGTCAGGAGGTCGCCGAGGATCTGCGTCACGGTCGTCTTGCCATTCGTTCCCGTCACGCCGATCATCACCAGGTCCCGGGCGGGGAACCCATAGAAAGCCGCGGCCAGTTGCGCCATCACCGGGCGCATCGTCCCCGCCGCGATCCGCGCCTGCGTGACGTCGCGGCTCAGCAACTCGGGGATGAAGTGCTCGCAGAGCAGGCCGATCGCGCCACGCTCGACCGCCTCCCTGGCGTAGCGGTGGCCGTCGCTGACGAGCCCGGGAACACAGCAGAACAGGTCGCCGGGGACGACCCGTCGGCTGTCGTGGGTGATGCCACCCACCTCGACGGCAGAGGGGTCGCCCACGGTCTCGAGCACCTCGATGTCGTCGAAGAGGAGGTTCATTGGCACGGTTCGCATGGTCGACCCGACAGCGTTGCATGCCGCGGACCCCCCTGCGTCCCAACCGCAATGGGTGTGTAAGCCCTGATCACGTGATGTCCTGGGCCTGGTCGCTGGACGTACGGGTCGATGGACTCGTGTTCGTCCCGGCGCCAGGGGTGGTCGGGATGTCGTACCGGTGGAGCGCGTAGCTCATGATCTGCGAGAAGACCGGAGCGGAGACCGTGCCACCGAAGATGGGCGTGGGCCGGTCCAGGACCACGATCATCGACAGCGTGGGATTGGAGGCGGGAGCAAATCCGACGAACGTCGCCATGTATGCCCCAGCGACATAGGAGTCCTGGCCCTGGGTCGGGATCTGCGCCGTCCCGGTCTTGCCGGCGACGGTGTAACCCGGGACGGCGGCGCTGGTCCCGGTGCCCTGGTTGATCACCTGCTCGAGCATCGAGGTGACCTCCGAGTTGACCGAGGGCGACAGCACCTGATGGGTCGGCGACGGAGCGGTCTTCGTGACCGTGCCCGACGGGCTGACCCTGGCTTGAACGAGCTTCGGTCCGACGTAAACGCCACCGTTGGCGACGGTGTTGTAAGCATCGAGAACCTGCAACGGACTGACGGCGTCGACCTGGCCGATAGGAAGCGACACATAGTTCGTCGGTTCCCATTGCGCCGCCGTGGCGAGAAGGCCCGGCGACTCGCCGGGGAAGTTGAGCCCGGTCGACTGCCCGAAACCCAGCAACTTCACCTGGGCGAGCAACCTCTGCTCCCCCACGCCCTGCGCGATCTCCGAGGTGCCGATATTGGAGGACTGGGCGAGGATCTGCGTCGCCGTCAGCTGCTCGGTGGGATGCGGCTCCGCGTCATGGAACGTCGAGCCGTCGAGCTTCAGCTGGTCGGGGACGGTGAAGACAGTGTTCGGGTTGATCAGCGCGTCCTGCAGGGCGGCCGAGAACGTCACCAGCTTGAACACCGAGCCCGGCTCGTAAAGCTGGGTCACGGCCAGGTTGCTCGGTGCCTCGTTCACCGCGTCGCTGGGGCCGATGGGCACGACGCCCCCTGGGGTGTTCGCCGCTGCCGGCGGCGAACCGATCGGCGCGGGATGCGTCGCGACGAGGTTCGCCATCGAGAGAATCTGGCCCGTCTTCACGTCCATGACGACGGCCGTTCCGCTGACGGAGTTCGACGATTCGATCGCCTTGGCCAGTGCCTGCTCGGACTCGTACTGAAGTTGCGTGTCGATGGTGAGCTCCAGTCCCGTCCCCGGAGTCGTCGCCACCTGGTTCGTCACCGGCGACTGCGGGAGAGCCACGCCGCTGGGTGACGCCAGGATCGTCTCCTTGCCGTCGGAGCCCGCCAGCAGTTGGTTGTCGCCGTACTCGAGGCCTCCGGCGCCCTTGCCGGCGGCGTTGGTGAAGCCGACCACCGGGGAGGCCAGGTCGCCGTTTGGCACCTCACGCTTCGAGTCGGAGATCAGCGTGATCCCCGGAATGGAGTCCGAGGCGATCTTCTCGCCGGTGGCTTGGGACAACTGGCGGGCCAGGACCACGTAGCCGGAATGCTCGTGCAACTGCGTCGCCAGCGTGGCGACGGGGAGGTGGAGCAGTGGTGCGAGGGCCTCAGCGGTCTTCACCGGGCGGACGATCTGGAAGTCATCGGCCACGACGTCGTCGGTGGGCACGGAGAGCGCGAGCGGCGATCCGTCGCGGGCGTAGATCCCACCCCGCAGCGAGGGCAGCGAGACGGTGATGGCCGACTCGCCCCGCGCCTGTGCCTCGAATCCGCCCGCGTGGAGCACCTGGACGTCCACCAGACGCGCGACCAGCAACAGCATCGCGACGACGAGGAGGAGCCGGACGATACGAACTCGCCGCACGAATGTGGCGCCCATCCAGTTGCGACCACTGGGCCGCCGCAATGCCGTCGGGGACCGGTGCCGCTGCGATCGCGCTCTGTGGGCCTGTGACGGCGCCGGAGCCCGCCGCACCGGCCGTGGTGCCTGCCGCGCACTCGGCTGCGTACGCGTCCGAGTCGTCTTGGTGGCGGGAGTCCGACCGGAAACAGAGCGCGCGCGCCCACCGGTATGCCGCGTGGTGGTGCTCACGGCGTCGACGTTACGGTGGTCGTCGAAGAGGTCGCGCCGGTGCCGGTCGTCGCACCGGTTGCGGCAGAGCCGCTGCTGGTTCCCCCTGCAGTGCTCGTCGCACCGGCACCGCCAGCCGAGGACGACGAGGTGGTTGCTGTCGTTGTCGGGGGCGGCGCTGCCGGCGCCGGGGTGACCTTGGGCGTAGGCACCGGGACCGACAAGGAAACGTACGGCAGCTCGACGACGTTGGCCGGATGCACCATGCCTTGGCTCGTTGCCGCACTCACGATGCGCGGCGGTGTCTCGAGGCCGGAGACGGCGAGCTCGGCCTGGCGGTGGGCACTCTGTTCCAGTGACAGCTGGTGCTGCAATGAGGACAACCGCACCTGTCCGTTGGCGAGCAGCGCCTGCGCCACGACGACCGCCAGAAGTGACGTCACGACCATCGACACCGAAACGATGTTGAGCACCCGGCGTCGGTTTGCGAACAGCTGGCGGATGCGGCCGGGCTGACCTCTCCGGGACGGGACAGCGCGCAGCGGAACCCAGCGTCGGGACGAGGTGGAGCCCCCGGCGTGCCGGCGTACGGGCGCAGCCGTCGCCGCAGGAGGTGGTGGCATCAGCCCTCGACCGTTCGGACGATGGCGCGCAGCCGGGCCGCCTCAGCCCGAGGGTTCGCGTCCACCTCGGAAGCGGACGGCTTACGGGCTCCCCGGAAGACGAGACGATGACGCACCACGGCGCCGCAGACACAGGGCAGGCCGGGCGGGCATTCACAACCCCCCGAAGCCGCGTCTGCGAATGTCTGCTTCACCAGTCGGTCCTCGCCGGAGTGGTAGCTGATAACCGCGAGCACGCCCCCTACCGCCAGGTTCGACAACGCCGCCGGCAAGGTGGCACGAAGTTCGTTCTGCTCGTCGTTGACTTCGATCCGGAGCGCCTGAAAGACCCGGCGCGCCGGATGACCCTTGCGTCGCGCCGCTTGCGGTACGGCTGACGACACGACTTCGGCCAGTTGGCCTGTGGTGGTCAACGGCCGGGCCCCCACGACCGCGCGGGCGATGCGCCCGGACAGTCGTCCCTCTCCGTTCTCGCGGAAAAGCCGCGCCAGAGCGTCCTCGGACAGACCATTGACGAGGTCGGCCGCAGTGACGCTGGACGCCGGGTCCATCCGCATGTCCAGTGGGCCGTCGCCGCGGTACGAGAAGCCGCGGCCGGCCTGGTCGAGCTGTGGTGAGCTGACGCCGAGGTCGAGAAGCACTCCAGAAACGGGCGCTGCCTCCGCCTCCTCGATAACGGACTCCAGAGCCGAGAACGAGGACCGGATCAGCGAGACCCGGTCCCCGAACGAAGAAAGCCGCTGCGCCGCCGCCTCGAGCGCGGACGGGTCCCGGTCGAGACCGAGGACACGCATACTCGGGTACGCCTCGAGCAACGACGCGGCGTGTCCGCCTCCGCCGACGGTGGCGTCAACGACGACGCCAGGAGGCACCGCAGCGAACAACGACACGACCTCGTCACGCAGCACGGGAATGTGGTCGAACGAGTGGGCCATCTGCAGCTCCTCGGCCGGTTGGTCGAGGGGGAGGTGGAGATCCAGACGACCGAGGTGGAAGAGGGTGGAGTGGCCTTCCATTGTTCCGGTCGAGGAGCTGCACATGGTCCAACGCGTTCCACGGGACGTGGTGCGTCCGTCAGTCCTTCTTCTTGTCCTGTTGTTCTCTGCTTGCCTCCGTTCTCTCTGTGTTGTCCTGATCGGGCTCAGTCGTCCTCGAGGAGCCAGCTCTCCTCCGGCTGCACCCGTGACTCCCATTCCGCGGGGTTCCACAACTCGACCCGGTCGATGGCGCCGTGCACCAAGACCTCCGTGTCGAGATGAGCGAACGTCCGCAGATGCAAGGGGATGGGCATGCGGCCTTGGCGATCGATCTCGACCTCGGCCGAGTTCGACGCCCAGATACGTGCTCGGTTGCGATCTGCCCGTCCCGCTTCCGTCTTCTCCTGCATCACCTCCATTTGCCGCTCGAACTCGCCGGGTGTCCAGAGCGCCAGGCACGCCTCGGTGTGTTGCGTGAGATAGCCCCCTCGCTCGAACTGGGCGCGGAACTTCGCCGGCAGGATGACCCTGCCTTTCGAGTCGAGCGAGTGCTCGTATCTGCCGACGAATCCTGCTGCCACCAGCTGTCTCTCCCACGACACTCCCTGGCCTGCGCCATTTGACGCTCTGTCACTCCATTTCCCGCCACTTTACGCCCTTTCCCTCCACTACACAACTACTTCTCTCCCTTTGCAACCCAAATGAAACGCTTTCCCGCCCAGAGAAGCGTCGGGGCCGACACGGAATCGCGCCATAGCCCCAGCGCCCACGCCACTCGGGGCGAAGGAAAGGAGGCCCGCCCGAAGGGCGGATGGGCAGAAGGGAACAAAGTGGAACGAAGGGGATCGAACCGAAGACCGGTCCAGACACCCGCCCAGACCGACCGCCACAACCAGGCCCTTTGACCCGCACCCCGCGGCCCGCCCACCGCGGCCGCCGCCCCTATGCCCCTCCCGCCACCTCTAACCGTGGAAATTCGTCGATCAGACGCTCACGCAGCCCCGCCAGCTCGCTCACCGACGGTGAAGAGGAGCCGACCCCCACCGCGACCGCGCGCAGTCCGACGGCAAGCTCAGACCGCGTCACATCGTCGAACGACAGCAGGTCCAGCAGCGGCTCCGCGTCCCATTCGACATACGCGCATGATGAGAAGAGCGCTCCCTCGCGACTGCGCCATTGCGAAACCCCGACGATCTTCCGATCGTCGACG
>DATMMN010000225.1:0-3916 GCA_035569675.1 Acidimicrobiales bacterium
CTGGCTCATGGGGACGACGTCGCTGCCGGCGCCAATCATGCCCGGCCAGTTGGCGATGCGCTGAGCCGGTCGTGCCGTTCGCCCGCGCCAACGGCATCGACCTGTACTACGAGCTCGCCGGCGCGGGGGAGTCTCTGCTCGTCGACGGCGGCCACATCTTCTTCATGCAGGACCCGGCCGCCATGCCGACGATCCTCGATTTCCTGGGGGCGGCACCGGACCCGGTGTGACCGCCGCTGCCGCGCCGTAGATTTCATCGCATGGACCTGACCGCGACAGCCGAGTGGAAGGCGCTGGCCGCGCACTACGAGGAGATCTCGCCCCGGCACTTGCGCGACCTCTTTGCCGGCGATCCCGAACGCGCCCAGCGGATGACCGCGACGGCGGCCGATCTCGCGCTCGATTACTCCAAACAGCGGGCGACGGACGAGACGCTGCGCCTCCTCATGGCGTTGGCGCGGGCCGCCCATGTCGAGGAGCGCCGCGACGCCATGTTCCGCGGCGAGCACATCAACACCACCGAGGACCGGGCCGTGCTCCACGTCGCCCTGCGCATGCCTCCGGGCGCCGAGCTGCAAGTGGACGGGCAGGACGTCACGGGGGACGTCCACCGGGTGCTCGCCAAGATGGGGGAACTCTCTGAGCGCATCCGGAACGGCACCTGGACGGGAGCGACGGGCCAGCGGATCGCCGCTGTGGTCAACATCGGCATCGGCGGGTCCGACCTCGGGCCGGCCATGGCGACGTTGGCCCTGGCCGATTACGCCCAGCCCGGCCTCACGAGTCGCTTCGTCTCGAACGTCGACCCGATCGACCTCTACGCCGCCGTGCATGACCTCGACCCGGCCACAACGCTGTTCGTCGTCAGCTCGAAGACCTTCACGACCCTCGAGACGCTGACGAACGCCGCGGCGGCCCGGGACTGGCTGTTGGGCGGCCTCGGCGGAGCGGGCGGCGACGACGCGGTGGCCAAACACTTCGTCGCAGTGTCGACCAACGCCAAGGCCGTTTCGGAATTCGGCATCGACACCGACAACATGCTCGAGTTCTGGGATTGGGTCGGCGGGCGTTATTCCTACGACTCGGCCATCGGCTTCTCGCTGATGGTGGCGATCGGCCCGCAAGCCTTCGGCGAGATGCTCGCCGGGTTCCACGCCATCGACGAGCACTTCCGCACGACGCCGCTCGAAGAGAACCTGCCGGCTATCCAGGGCATGCTGAACATCTGGTACAACAATTTCTTCGGCGCCCAGACACACGCCGTCCTGCCCTACAGCCACCGGCTGGCGCGCTTCCCGGCCTACCTCCAGCAGCTCACCATGGAGTCGAACGGCAAGTCCGTGCGCCTCGACGGCACGCCCGTCGAGGGACAGACCGGCGAGATCTTCTGGGGGGAACCCGGGACCAACGGGCAGCACGCGTTCTACCAATTGATCCACCAGGGCACGAAGCTGATCCCCGCCGACTTCATCGCCTTCGCCGAGGCGACGCACGACACCGGCGACCAGCAGGACCTCCTCATGGCGAACTGCCTGGCGCAGACGAAGGCGCTCGCGTTCGGCAAGACGGCCGGGGAGATCACGGCGGAAGGGACGCCGCCCGAGCTCGTGCCGCACAAGGTGATGCCCGGCAACCGCCCGAGCTCGACCATCCTGGCGCCGAAGGTCACGCCTTCGGTGCTCGGCCAACTGGTCGCTCTCTACGAGCACACCGTCTTCGTCGAGGGCACGATCTGGGAGATCGACTCGTTCGACCAGTGGGGGGTCGAGCTCGGCAAGGTCATGGCGAAGGAGCTCGCTCCGATCCTCACGAGCGCGTCGGCGCCCGACCTTTCGGGCCAGGACCCGTCGACCGCGTCGTTGATCCGGCAGTACCGGGGGTTGCGCGGCCGTCCCGTCTAAGCCTGACCCTTCCCTGGCCTATTGCGGTCCCGAGAGGCCGTGCAGCGGTTGGTGGGGCATGAGGCCTCGCCACGCACTGGGCAGCTTGAGGGCCAGGCGTTGTAACTCCTCGAGGTGCTGGGCCGAGAGCGCCTCGAGCCGTTTGGTGCCCATCGCCGTGAGCTGCAGCCGGACGACGCGGTGATCGTCGGGATCCCTGACCCGTTCCACCAGGCCGGCCGCGTCGGCGCGGTCGATGAGCCCGACCGCGCTGTGGTGCCGGAGCAGGAGGTAGTCGGCGACCTCACCGATCGTGGGCCCGCGCCGATCGCTGTGCCCCCGGATCGCGAGCAGCAGCTGGTGCTGTGCCGGCGTGAGGCCGTTCTCTTCGGCCTGTTGCTCGCTCCAGCGCAGGAATCGCCGCATGCCGGTCCGCAGCGTCAGAAGGTCCTCGTAGTCGGCATCCGTCAAACGCATCGTTCTACGATATCATCGCTTCACGATAAATCTGCTGGATGGTCCGACGGGTTGACCATCACCGCGCGGTCTGTGCCGTTGGTCAGTGTTAACCTCGTAACACGATAGAATCGTATTACGAGGGTCTGGTGGCGCCGAGGAAGACGAGGCCGCCGAACGACGCACCGACGGTCGCCGGAAACGCCTCCGCCCGGACGTCGGCACCAGTGTGCGGCGCGTCCACCATGACGCTCTGGCCGTCGACGACACCGACGTAGAGGCCGACGTGGTCGACGGTGGAAGGACCACCACCGAAGAAGACGAGGTCACCCGGCGCGAGCGCCGAGTCCGCCGGAACCTTGGGCGTGTTGTCGTACTGCTCCTGCGCGACGCGGGGAAGCCGGATGCCGGCGACCGCATAGGCAGCCTGGACAAGTCCCGAACAGTCAAAACCCACCCCGGGCGTCTCGCCACCCCAGACGTAGGACGTGCCGATCTGGGCCAGCGCCCATTGCAGGGCCACGGCGCCCGCGGTGGAGACCGAAAGATCGACTGCGGCCGCGGTCACGCCACCGTAGGACTGGGCCAGCGCCAGCACCTGTTGCACGTAGTCCGCCGAGTGGTTGTAGGCGAAGATCGAACCAGCGATGTCCGCCCCGCCGGCAGCGCCGTTGGCACAGAGCAGGCGGGCCGCCGCGTTAACGGCGTCGGTCGGGTTGTAGGGGCTGGGCGGATCCGCTCCGCCGGGCGGCACGGGTTCGGCGTATTCGGCGAAGGTCGCCGGCTCGAATTGCATGGGACCCTCGGCGCCGGCCCCGTTGGCACCGCTGTGCACGCCCGGCAGGGCGGATTGCCCGTTGTCGGACTCGATGGTGCCGATAGCGGCGAGCACCGTCCAGGGCAGGCCGGCGCAGGTCGCCGAGGCCTCCTGGTAGAGGGCGAGCATCGCCGAGGGGATTCCCGCCACCGCAGCTGAGCTCGGCGGGATCTGGCCACCGCCGCCCAGGAAGGAGACCGCGGAGGCCACGACCGCTGTGCCTACGAGCCCTGCGGCGAGAGCGACAGCGAGGCCGGCCGCGGCGAGCCTCCTCACGGTGGGGTGCTCCGGTCCCGGACCTCGACGTGATGTGCCATGGCGGGGAACGGTCGGCGCCTCGCGGCCAATGGCCCATCGAAGGCACGCGGGTCATGCCCGGGTTAAGCACAGGGCCCTGGCTGAGCGTCGCCACCTCGAAGCGAACCGGTTCGAGGTCCCTCAACCACCGCCACGTGCCGACCGCGCCGTAAGCGATGTCCCCGGCGCATTGGAATGTGTCCTAAGGCGTGTCGTCCAGCGGGGAGCCATTCGACCACTTCGGCTCCCAATCCGTGACCCATGTGTCGAGACCGGTGATCTCCAACACGCGAGAGACGGTCGGGTTGGGGCGACTGACCACGAGATTCCCCCCGCCCTCTATTGCTGTTCGCCTTGCGGCGTGGATGGCGCCGAGTCCGGAAGAATCAATGAAAGTCAACTGGCACAGGTCGAGCACGACGAGCGAGCCTGGGGGGCCAATCAATTGCTCGGCGAGACCTTCCTT
>DATMMN010000226.1:0-17506 GCA_035569675.1 Acidimicrobiales bacterium
GACCCGAAGATGTTCAAGACCCGGGCCGAGAAGGACGGCGACGAGTGGGTCATCAACGGCTGGAAGTTCTTCTCCTCGAACGCCAGGACGGCCTCGTTCCTGATCGTCATGGCCGTGACCAACCCCGACGTCAGCCCCTACAAGGGGATGTCGATGTTCCTCGTGCCGACGGACACCCCGGGCGTGCACATCGAGCGCAACGTCGGGCTGTACGGCGAGCAGATGAACGAGGGCTCTCACGCGCTCATCCACTACGAAGACGTGCGGGTCCCCGCCGAGTCGTTGCTGGGCGGCGACGGCCAGGCCTTCGTCATCGCCCAGACCCGCCTCGGTGGTGGCCGCGTCCACCACGCCATGCGCACGATCGGACTGGCCCAGAAGGCCATCGACATGATGTGCGAGCGGGCGCTGAGCCGGGAGACCGCCGGCAGCCTCCTCGCCGACAAGCAGTTCGTGCAGGGGTACATCGCCGACTCCTACGCGCAGCTGATCCAGTTCCGGCTCTTCGTCCTCTACACGGCGTGGGAGATCGACGAATACAACGACTACAAGCGGGTCCGCAAGGACATCGCGACGGCGAAGGTCGTCATGCCCACGGTGCTGCACGACATCGCATGGCGGGCCATGCAGGTGCACGGCGCTCTGGGCACGACCAACGAGATGCCGTTCTTCGGGATGATCCACGGCGCGGGCGTGATGGGCCTCGCCGACGGGCCGACGGAGGTCCACAAGGTGACCGTCGCCCGCCAGGTGCTCCGCGACTACACCCCGAGCGACGACGTCTGGCCCACGCAATGGCTGCCGAAGCGGCAGGAAGCAGCCAGGGCGAAGTTCGCCGAGTACCTGGAGCTGGAGGTGGGGAACCTGTGAGCGACACGGCCGAGACGACGACACCGACGATCGCCGACGTCGGCAGGCTGACCGCGTGGCTGGACGCGCAAGGTCTCGGCGTCGGCGCGCCACTGGAGCACGGCTACATCTCGGGTGGCAGCCAGAACGAGATCTACGAGCTGCGCCGCGGCGACCTGCACTGCGCCATGCGGATCCCCCCGCCCAGCGCGCCGGCGCCCCGTGACGAGGGCATCGTGCGCGAGTGGCGGATCATCGAGGCGTTGGGTGGCACCGATGTCCCCCACACCGAGGCCATCGCCGTGTGCACCGACCAATCGGTGCTGGGGCGAACCTTTTACCTGATGGGCTTCGTCGACGGCTGGTCGCCCATGTCGACCCGTCGCCAGTGGCCCGCGCCCTTCGACTCCGATCTGGACGAGCGGCGCGGGCTTGCCTTCCAGCTGGTTGAGGGCATCGCGCTCTTGTCGAAAGTGGACTGGCAGGCCAAGGGCCTCGCCGACCTGGGCCGCCCCGACGGCTTCCACGAGCGCCAGGTCGACCGGTGGACCGCGTTCTTGGAGCGGATCAAGGGGCGCGAGCTCCCGGGCTTCGACGAGGCCGCCGCCTGGCTGCGGGCGCACCGCCCACTCGACTACGTCCCCGGGCTGATGCACGGCGACTATCAGTTCGCGAACGTCATGTTCAAGCACGGTGCGCCGGCGCGCCTCGCCGCGATCGTGGACTGGGAGATGGGCACGGTGGGTGACCCCAAGCTCGACCTCGGCTGGGTCGTGCACTCGTGGCCCGACGACACCTCGAGCGACGAGGACCGCGACGGAGGATACGTCGACATGGTCGGCATGCCCTCGCGCGACGAGATCCTGGCGCACTATTCCGAAGTGTCGGGGCGCCAGGTCGACGACATCGACTACTACTGCGTCCTGGCCAAGTGGAAGCTGGCGGTCGTGCTCGAGCAGGGGTACCAACGGCGCGGCAACGACGAGAAATTGCAGGCGTTCGGCCCGATCGTGCTCGACCTCATGCAGTCTGCGGCCGACCTGGCCGAGTCGACCCCGTACTCGGTGCTCGCCACGGCCTGACGTGCGCGCCGCCCTGTGCCGCTCCTACGGCGGCCCCGACGTGGTCGAGATCGCGGACGTCCCGGCGCCCAAGCTCACGCCCGGCACGGCCCGGGTGCGCGTGCACGTCGGCGCCGTCAACTTCCCCGACGTCCTGGTGATCGCCGACACGTACCAGGTGTCGGCGCCCGTCCCGTTCATCCCCGGCAGCGAATTCGCCGGCGAAGTCGTCGAGGTCACGGAAGGAGCCAACGGCGTCGCCGTGGGCGACCGCGTCTTCGGCTCGGTCTTCATCGGCGCGTTCGCCGAGGAGGTGGTGGTCGGGACGCACTCGCTCTCGCGCACGCCGGACGGGGTCGACGACGTGACGGCGGCCGCCTTTGGCGTGGCGTACAAGACGGCGTACCACGTGCTGCGCTCGGTGGCCGAGGTGCAGTCGGGCGACGAGCTCGTCGTGCTCGGGGCGGGCGGTGGCGTGGGCTCCGCCGCGGTGCAGCTGGGTGCGCTCCTCGGCGCGACGGTCACCGCGGTGGCGTCGTCGGACGAGAAGCTCGAGGCGGCGCGCGCGTGCGGCGCGACGCGCCTCATCAACTACCGCGCCGGCGACCTGCGCCAGGCTCTGCGCGACGCACTGCCGAACGGTGCAGACGTCGTCGTCGACCCGGTCGGTGGCGACCTGGCCGAACCGGCCCTGCGCGCCGTGCACTGGGGCGGGCGGTTCGTCACGGTCGGGTTCGCATCGGGGACGATCCCGCGGATACCTCTTAATTTGGTGCTGCTGAAGGGGGTACGCGTGCTCGGATTCCAGTTCCGGGACTTCGCCACGCACATGGCCGCCGACATGGCGCGCAACGACGCCGAACTGCTCGAGCTCCTGGCCAGCGGGCGCGCCCGGCCCGTCATCGGCGCCACCTACGACCTGGCCGAAACCGCGGAGGCCCTGCGTGTGGTGGGCGACGGGGAGGCCGTGGGCAAAGTGGTGCTCCAGGTGGCTCCCGCCTAATATCGACGTCGATGTCAGAAGCAGAGGGAGGGGCGCCGTGAGCGCGACCGCAGTCATGAAGGGCGTCCGCATCCTGGAGGTGGCCGAGCACACGTTCGTACCCGCGGCCTCCGCGCTGCTGGCCGACTGGGGTGCCGAGGTGATCAAGGTCGAGCCAACCGAGCGCGGCGACGCCATGCGGGGCCTGGCGGCGACCGGCGTCATCTCCATCGGTGGCGACGTGCACGCGCTGCTCGAGCACTCCAACCGCGGCAAGCGCAGCGTGGCGCTGGACCTGAAAACACCCGAGGGGCTCGAGATCCTCTACAAGCTGGCGGCCACGGCCGACGTCTTCCTGACCAACAAGCTGCCGGGCGTGCGCAAGAAGCTCAAGATCGAGCTCGAGGACATCCGCGCCCACAACCCGAACATCATCTACGTCGCCGGCACGGGACAGGGCGAGCGCGGACCGGACGCCGACAAGGGCTCCTATGACTCGCTGGCCTTCTGGTTTCGGCCCGGCGTGGCGCTCGGGGTGAAGCCAGCCGACTCCGACCTCATCCCGACCCCGCCCGCGCCAGGCTTCGGCGACTCCATCGGGGCTATGACGATCGCCGGCGGGATCATGGGCGCTCTGTTCCACCGCGAGCGCACGGGCGAAGCGACGACCGTCGACGTCTCGTTGCTCGCCACTGGGATGTGGGCCATGGGCCAGGCCTATGCGCTCTCCCTCGTGATGAACGTGCCCTGGGGCGGCCCGCCCTCGAACGCGCCGCGGCTCAACCCGCTGGTGCGCAACTTCCAGACGAAGGACGAGCGCTACCTGTCCATCTGCTGCCTGCAGGCGAGCCGCTACTGGCCCGAGCTGTGCGGTCTGGTGGGGCGGCCCGAGCTCGCCACCGACCCACGCTTCGCCAACCACGAAGCGCTGCTCGAACACACCATTGAGGCGCAAGAGGCGATGGAGGCCGCGTTCGCCGAACACACGGTGGCCGAGTGGCGGGAGCTGCTGGCCGACTTCACCGGCCAGTGGTGCGTGGTGCAGGACACGCTGGAGGGCGCCGTCGACCCCCAGACCATCGCCAACGGCTACATGCAGGACTGCCAGACGGCTTCGGGTACGCCGTTCCAATTGGTGGCCGCGCCCGTGCAGTTCGGCGGCGCGCCGGCGCCGGCGGGCCGCGCGCCAGAATTCAACGAGCACGGCGACGCCCTCCTCGAGGAAGTCGGGATCGACTGGGATACCATCGTGGACCTCAAGGTCCGCTCCGTCGTCGGGTAAGGACGCGCCCGCGCGTCAGTCAGGAGAACACACATGTCACTGTTCGATGCATTCCGTTACGACGGCAAGCGGGCCCTGGTTGTCGGGGGCGCAACCGGCATGGGCGCCGCCGCCGCCGAGCTCGCCCGCGACGCCGGGGCCGAGGTCGTGGTCATGGACTACGCCGAGGTAAAGCTGTCCGGAGTCAAGGCCATCAAGATGAGCCTGGCCGACAAGGACTCCATCAACGCCGCCGTCGACGAGTGCGGCGGCCCGGTGCACGCGCTGATGGCCTGCGCAGGCGTCGCCGACGGGACGCCGAATATCGAGAAGATCAACTTCGCGGGTCACCGCCATCTGATCGAGCGGATGCTCGCAGGCGGGATGCTGCCCAAGGGATCGGCGATCGGCTTCATCTCCTCGGCGGCCGGCCTCGGCTGGGAGGCCAGCTGGGACCAGGTGAAGGAGTACCTCGACACGCCTGACTTCGAATCAGCGTCGGCGTGGGCGATCGAGCACAACTGGAACGACTACTTCCACTCCAAGCAGGCGGTCTGCGGCTACGTGGCCCGCGAGGCCTACCCGATGCTCAAGCAGGGCATCCGGATCAATGCCATTTGCCCCGGCCCGACCGACACGCCGCTGGCCCAGGCCAACGCGGAGATGTGGCTCGGCTTCGGCGCCGACTACCGCGAGGACGTCGGGATCGAGGCGTCCACGCCGCTCGAGCAGGCGTACCCCCTCGTGTTCCTCTGCAGCGACGCGGCGGCAGCCATCTCGGGTCAGACCCTCATCAGCGACGTGGGCTACATCAGCTCGGGCATCACCGAGTCCTACCCGCCGGCAGCGGCCGCGGCGGGGTTCCTGCTCGGCCGGATGTAAGCGCCGGCGCGGGCAGCGCTGGTCACGAGGAGATCAATGACGTCGACGGTCGAAGGAGAAGAGGTGGCGCCGGCGCGTCGCCACGTGCTCCAGGAGCTCGGCTGGGACGTCGGGCCGTCGGAGGAGGCAGACGGGCGCATGTTCGGCTCCGCCGTCGTCGTCCCGCAGATGCACGCGCCGGGCACCGATCACTTGCGTATCTCCATCCTTGCGGCGTGGGCCGACGTGGTAGCCGGTTACCTCGCCGTCGAGACCGTGGGCCCACGGGTCCCGGTCACGCTCGAGCTCGACGTGCACCTGTACCGGCCCGCGCCGGGCGCGGGCCTGGTGCGCGGCGAGGGCACTGTGATGAAGTCAGGTCGTTCCGTGTTCGTCGCGGGCGTCGACTTCCTCGACGAGAACGGCGAGCAATTCGGGTTCGCGGCGGCGTCGTTCATGGCCTCGCCGGACGAGCGCCTGCGGATTGATTCGCTCGCGGGCCGAGCTCCCCAACCGAGCGGTCCGCGCTTGGCCATGCCGTTCGCCGAGCGTGCCGGCTGCGTGCGGCGCGCCCCGGGCGTGGCGGCGCTCGCGTACTCCGACGAAGTGCTGAACGCGTCCAACACAATCAACGGCGGTCTCATCGCGCTCACGGCGGAGGAGGCGGTGTTGTCGCTCTCGCCGCCCGGCGCCAGCTTGGCGTCGCTCGACCTGCGCTATCTCCAGGCGGCGCGGGTGGGCCCGGCGGTCGCAACGGCCGAGGTGCGGCACGGCCTCGGGCGCGTCGAGGTGTGCGACGAGGGGAACGAGAACCGTCTCTGCGTCGCGGCGACGGCCCGGACCTTCGAGCCGTAGGCAGCCGCCGCTGCCGGCCGCGCTACTCTGGCGCCCCGATACGAAATGGCATTCTCGTGATGGGAGAACGCTTATGACCGCCCAGCGATGCGTGACCGAGGGGCTCTTCGAGTGGCCCTCGGACGAGCCCAGGGTGCGCGCCTCGCGGTGCGACGCCTGCGGCTTCGTGACGTTCCCCGCCCAGGACGCGTGCCCCAGCTGCGGCACCGATGCGGTGAGCCCGACCCTCCTGTCGCGGACCGGGACGCTGTGGACATGGACGCGCCAGCGCTTCCAGCCCAAGAACCCGCCGTACGCGGGCCGGGAGCCGGCGGACGAGTTCGTGCCCTTCGGAGTCGGCTTCATCGAGCTGCCCGAGGGCCGCATCGAAGCGCGGCTGGCCGGTGACGTCGACCAGGACCTGCGAATCGGGATGCCTATGGAGCTGACGGTGGTGCCGTTTGCCACCGACGAAGACGGGACCGAGGTGCTCACCTACGCGTTCCGCCCGCTGAAGGAGGACTGAGGACCATGGACGACGTCGCCATCATCGGCGTGGGTCTGCATCCCTTCGGCCGGTTCCCCGGGGTGTCCGCGATCGAGATGGCGGCCAAGGCGACACGGCTCGCCCTGGCCGACGCGGGGATCACGTGGAAGGAGGTGCAGTTCGCCTTCGGGGGAAGCTACGAGGTCGACAACCCCGACGCCGTAGTGAATTTCCTCGGGCTCACCGGCCTGCCGTTCACCGACGTCTACAACGGCTGCGCCACTGCGGCCAGCGCGCTCACGCAGGCGGCCAACACGCTGCGCCTGGGCGACTACGAGCTCGGGATGGCGATCGGCATGGACAAGCACCTGCCGGGTGCGTTTGCCGCCGACCCGGTGGACTACGGCGCACAGAGTTGGTACGGCGAGACCGGCCTGTTCCTGACTCCGAAGTTCTTTGCCATGAAGATCCAGCGCTACATGCACGACTTCGGCGTCAGCCCCGAGACCCTGGCGAAGGTGGCGGCGAAGAACTACCGCAACGGCGCGTTGAACCCGAACGCATTCCGGCGCAAGCCGCTCAGCGAAGAGGAGATCCTCACCTCGCCGATGGTCAACGACCCGTTGACCCAATACATGTTCTGCTCACCCGACGAAGGCGCGGCGGCCGTGGTGCTATGCCGCGCGGACGTCGCGCACCGCTACACGTCGGCGCCGATCTACCTGCGAGCCTCGGTCGTGCGCACCCGCCGCCTGGGTGCCTTCGAGGTGCACAGCCCCTGGCTCCCGCTCGAGCGCGCGGATGCGCCGACCGTCGACGCGTCGCAGGCCGCCTACGAGATGGCAGGCCTCGGGCCCGAGGACGTCGACGTCGTCCAGCTGCAGGACACCGACGCGGGCGCAGAGGTCATCCACATGGCCGAGAACGGCTTCTGCAAGGACGGCGAGCAGGAGGCGCTCCTGGCCGAGGGCGCCACCGAGATCGGCGGTTCGCTCCCCGTCAACACCGACGGCGGCCTCATCGCCAACGGTGAGCCGATCGGCGCGTCGGGCCTACGACAGATCCACGAGCTGGTGCTGCAGCTGCGCGGCACGGCGGGCGAGCGCCAGGTCGCGAAGTCGCCCCGCGTCGGCTACAGCCAGCTGTACGGCGCGCCGGGCACGGCCGGCGTGGCGATCGTCTCGACCTGACGCAGGCTCAAGCCGCAAACGGCAGCTTCATCACCTTGGCCAGGTTGCCGCCCATCACCTTGGCCACGTCGTCGTGGGGCAGGCCGTCGAGCTCCTTGACGTAGGTCAGCGGCTCGGCCATCCCCTCGATGTGGGGGTAGTCGGACCCGAACACCACGTTGTCGGCGCCGATCAGCTCGATGAGCCCCATCGGGTCGTCCTCGTGGAACGGGTGGACCCAGATGTTGCGCTTGAGCACCATCAGCGGGTCTTCGTCGTAAATGTGGGGCTCGCGCTCGTAAGAGTGCGTGACGGCCTCGACGATCGGTCGTACCCAGGCCGACCCGTTCTCGACGGGCAGGATGCGCAGCGTCGGGAAGCGAGTGAGCAGGCCGTGCCCGATGAGCGACGCGACCGTGTCGAAGATCCCTCGGCTCTGGGTGTGCGCGATGTCCGAGAAGGCCGACTTGCCGCCCGCGAACGGAAGCAGCTCGCCGCCATGCGTCCCGTTCCAGTCGTTGTAGTAGCGGGTCATCCCGTCGTCGGAGGCGTGCATGCCGACCGCGATGTCCGCCTCGGCGACCTTCGCCCAGAAGGGGTCGAACTCGGGTAGGGCGAACGAGCGCCGACCTTCGTAACCGGGCACCGGCGCGGGCCGGATGAGGATGATCTTGGCGCCGCGCTCGAGCACCCACTCGAGCTCCTTGATGGCCTCGCTCACGATCGGCAGCGTGATGACAGGAGTCGGGAAGATGCGACCTTCGTAGTTGAAGGACCAGTGCTCGTGCATCCACTCGTTCAGCGCGTGCACGACGACATGGGTGGCCTTCGGGTCGTCGGCCAGGCGCTCCTCGAGCAGGCTGGCCAGTGTCGGCCACATGAGGGCCCGGTCGAGGCCGAGCTCGTCCATGATCTTGAGGCGCGGCTCGGGGGCGAAGAAGCCTTCGGGCGAGCGCATCGTATCGCCGATCATTTCGCGCCGAGACTTGCCCTCTGGGTTGCCCTCCTTGAAGTAAGCCTCCTGCGCGCCCGGCCGGCCCACGACTTCGAAGGTCGGGTTCGGGATGTATTCGGAGATGACGTTACGGAGCGCGATCTTCGTGCGCCCGTTCACCTGGACGTACTTGACCAGCCCCTCGTACTCCTTCGGCAAGAACTTGGTGAACGCGTCGGTCGTCTCGTACATGTGGTTGTCCGCGTCGAAGACCGGAAAGTCGACAACTCCCTTTGACATGGCCACCTCCGTAGCAGCGATCACGGCCGGCCCAGGCGATGCCCTGGGCCGGTTTTCAACATCGACGTCAATATTATACCCTGGTCCGTCCCGGGCGACCACTCGGTGGCCGGGAGTACAGGCAAGGACATCGGGCCGGAGAAACCGGCGGGAGGGAGGAGGCATCAATGGCGACCTATGTGCTGGTCCACGGTGGTGGGCACGGTGGCTGGTGCTACCAGCGGGTGGCCCGCCTCCTCCGCGCCGAGGGGCACGAGGTGCTCACCCCGACCCTCACCGGGCTCGGGGACCGGGCGCACCTGTTGGACGACGGGGTCGACCTGGAGCGGCACGTCACCGACGTGGCCGCCGTGCTGCGCTTCGAGGATCTGCGCGACGTGATCCTGGTCGGACACAGCTACGGGGGCATGGTGATCACCGGCGCGGCCGACCGGGAGGCGGACCGGGTGGGCCGTCTCGTCTACCTGGATGCAGCGACGCCAAGCAACGGTCAGTCGCTGGTCGACGTGGCCGGACCGGTCATCAACGCGGTGCGGCCGATGGGTGAGGTCGTGGACGGGATCGAGCTCGTCCTGCTGCCGGGCCCGGACGCGGGCCTGCTCTACGGCGTCACGGACCCGGCCGACCTCGCCTGGATGGCGGAACGGCTCACGCCCCACCCATGGAAGTGCTTCGAGCAGCCGCTGGCGCTCGGGAACGAGGACGTGCTTTGGGCGATCCCGCAGTTCCACATCGTCTGCACCTCGACCCTGCCAACGAGAGACCGGAACCAGATGGCACGAGCCAAGGCCGAGGGGCGCCTCTGGGACATCGACACGGGGCACGACCTGATGATCATCGAGCCGGAGCAGACGGCTGAGGCGTTGCTCCAGGTCGCAGCGTCCTGACCAGCGCGGACGCTGCGAGTCGTGTATTACAGAACGGTTACAGGAGCGAGTGATGCTTAGGGGGTTGACTCAATGAAGACAGCGGATCGCAACGGAACTCGAGCGGGACGCCCACACCGGCGACTGGCACGGGTTGGCCTGGCCGCGTTGATGGCCGGCGGAATGACAGCCGGCGCGCTCGGCGCGCTCTCCGGGACAGCCGGCGCCGCGACCTCGGGAACGCCGATCACCCTCGCGATGATCACGTCTCTCACGGGACCGGGGTCCGCTGAGTTCAGCCAGGCCGCGGCCGGGTTCAACGCGCGCCTCGCGTTGCAGAACGCAGAAGGCGGCGTGAACGGGCACAAGCTGGTCGGGTTGGTCCTCGACGACCAGACCAGCCCCTCGGCGATCGCTACGGCGGTGCAGGATGCGCAGTCCAAGGGTGCGTTCGGCATCGTGTCGACCAGCCCCCTCTTCTTCCTGGCCGCCAAGACCCCGCAACAGCAGGGCGTGCCCGTGACCGGCGGGTTCTTCGACGGTCCCGAGTGGGGCACGCAGCCCTACACGAACATGTTCGCCTCGGACGCGGGCAGCGTAGACCCCAAGTACCCGGTCAACGATGGTTTCGGTCACTTCATCAAGCAGCACGGTGGCACGGTCCTGTGCTCCTACGGCTACGGCATTTCGCCCTCGTCGACGCGCTCGGCCATCGGCACGGCCGACTCGTTCGTGCACGCGGGCGGCAAGGTCGGGCAGCTCGACACTTCAATCCCGTTCGGCTCGGTGGCCATGACCACAGTGGCACTCGTCGCGAAACAGAAGGGGTGCGACACCTTCTACGCGGGGCTCGACGACAACTCCAACTTCGCGCTGGCCGCGGCGCTCAAGGAGGCCGGCGTCAAGCCGAAGGTCATGGTATTCCCGACCGGCTTCGAGTCGCAGCTGGTCCACTCGCCTTCGTGGGGCGCTGTGCAGGGCGGCTACTTCGACTCGGAGTTCCGGCCGTTCCAGCTCCCCAACGCTGGGACGCGCCAGATGCAGTCCGCGCTCGAGAAGTACGCCCACTTCTCGAGCAGCCAGTTCCCCAACTTCAGCCAGTACGAATCCTGGCTGGGTGCCGACCTGATGATCCAGGGACTGAAGCAGGCGGGCAAGAACCCGACCCAGGCCGGCGTCATCCAGGCCTTGCGCAGCATCAAGAGCTACAACGGCAACGGGCTGTTGGCACAGTCGACGAACTACTCGACGATCTTCGGACACGACCTCCCGCAAGCCTGCGGCTGGTACATGATCGCCAGAACCAACGGCTTCGTGCCGGCGTCGAGCTCGCCCTTCTGCGGCAAGGACATCCCGGGGACGACGACCGCTTCTTGATACGTCAATCCTCGATGGAGATGGCGTTCTTCGGGCAGGCCCGCACAGCTTCCATCAGCTTGTCGCGCAGCTCCTCGGACGGGTTCTCGTCGAGGACGTAGAGGAAGTCGTCGTCGCGCACCTCGAACACCTCGGGGAGGATGCCCATGCAGAGGGCGTTGCTCTCACACTGGTCGAAATCGACGACTACACGCATCAGTGCTGCCTTTCCGGATTGATCGGGAGCACCGATGCTATGTCCGCCGGGTGGCGCTCCCCTTCGAGCCGGCGGATGACGTCTTCCACGAAGACGACCGTCTCGGCGTGCCCGGTGGACATCCCGAGCATCGCCTCCTCGATGACGAGAAAGGTCGAGATGCTGGTGAGCAGCACCGCACAGACGATCGGCGGGTACTCCGCCTGGTCGATCTCGTAACGAGTCAGCACTGAGCGAAAGGCCTCGAGCAGACCGGCCCGGTACCGCTCGGCCGAAGCGGAGAGCTCGGCCTGAATGGCCTTGCGGTGGTTGGCCAGGGCGGTGAACTCCATCGTCAACGCGGTCCCGCGTGGATCGCGACTGAGATCCCAGAGCGACCACAGCGGCTGCGCCGAGTCGGCGGCGCGGGCCTGGCGCTCGAGGCCCTGGTCCGCGCGGCGCCGGAACAGCGCCAGAAACAGGTCGTCCATCGTCCTGAAGTAGTAGTGAACGAGCTGGGGCTTCAGGCCGGCGCGCGCCGCGATGCGGCGCGACGTGACGGCGGCGTAGCCCTCCTCCAACATGAGCCTCTCGGCGGCATCGAGGAGAAGGCCGCGCGTCTTTGAGGTCTCGGCGCCGATTCGTCGAGCGGAGGTGCTCACGGGACGACCCTCAGATGTACATGCCGCCGTTGACCCCGATGATCTGGCCGGTGATGTATCCACCCTCCTCTGAGCACAGGTACGAGCAGGCGCTCGCAATGTCGTCGGGAGTGCCGGCCCGCCCGAGCGGGATCATCTTGCTCATGACCTCGACGCTGGGCACGTGCCCCTCGGTCTCACCCTTGCGGGCCATGGGTGTGTCGACGATGGTCGGGGGAATCGTGTTCGCCGTGATGCCGTGATGGGCCAGCTCACGGGCGAAGGCCTTGGTCAGCCCGATGACACCTCCCTTCGACGCGACGTAGTGCGCCATGTTCGGTGCACCGGACTGGGCACTCGACGAGGAAATGGTGACGATTCGCCCCCAGCCTGCCTCGATCATGTCGGGCACGGCCAGCTGCAGGCAGGTGAACGTCCCGGTCAGGTTGACCGCCAGGACGCGGTCCCACTTCTCTGCCGAAACGGCCGCTATCGGATCGAAGGCCTCGATGCCGGCGCTCGTCACCACGACGGTCACGGGACCGAGGTCATGGCGGACGGCGTCGTACACGCGCTCGAGCGCGTCCCGATCAGCAACGTCGGCCTCGTAGGCGGCCGCGGTGTGACCCTGGCCCGTGAGCACGGCCGCGACCCGGCGCACGCCGTCGCCGTCGAAGTCGAGCAGGGCAACCGCGTGCCCGTCGGCCGCCAAGCGCCGGGCCACGCCCTCGCCGATGCCCGAGGCGGCCCCGGTAACCACCGCAACCCGGGCGCTCACTTGGAGACCTCCGCCGGCGTGAACTCGATGTGGAGCTCGTGCAAGCCGCGCAGAACCCAGGTCGGCTCGTACACGAAATGGCGAGCCGATGGCGGACCGTGATGTTCCTCGGAAAGGCGGATGTTGTGCATCCGATCGAGGATGCGCTCGATGCTGACCCGGCCTTCCGCCCGTGCTAACGGGCCGCCGGGGCAGGCGTGGACGCCACGCCCGAACGCAATGTGCACCTTGGCATTGGGCCTGTCGATCCGGAACTCTTCGGGGCACTCGAACAGCCGTGGGTCCCGGTTAGCGGCGCCGTTCAACAGCATTACCGGCGTGCCCGGGGCGATGTCGACGCCGGCGACCTCGACGTGCCGGCGCGCCAGGCGGAAGTCCGCTTTCACCGGGCTCTCGATGCGCAACGCCTCTTCGATGAAACCCGGGATGCGGTCCTTGTGCGCCCGCAGCTCGTCCTGGAGCTCGGGATATTCGGACAAGTATTTCAGGCCCACCGCTAGCAGCCGGGCCGTCGTCTCCTGGCCGGCGGCGAAGAGGAACGTCGCCGTCCGCACCAGGTTCGTGATGTCGGGCGTGCTCCCGTCGGGGTAGGTCGCAAGGGCGAGGTCCGTGAGCACGTCGCCGCGAGGGTTGTTCCGCCTGTCCTCGATGTACCGCGCGAAGTAGTCGTCGAGCCAGAAGAGGGCGTTGCTGGACATCCCCTTTCTCTCGCTCCCGAGCTTCCCCGGCGTCATGCTGAGCCCGAAGCCGTCGCGGAAGCTCTCGTGATCGGACTCGGGAACGCCGAGGACGTCGGCTACCACGAGCATGGCGAAGGGCTGCGTGTAGGCCTTGATGAACTCGCAGTGGCCAGCACTGACGAATTCGTCGATCTGGCGGTCGGCCAACCGCCACATGAATGCCTCGTTCTCCTTGAGCCGCTTCGGCGTCAGCAACCGCATGATCAGCGCCCGCTCATGCGTGTGTTGCGGTGGATCCATGGTGACCATGTGCTCGTACATCGGAAGCACTTCTCGATTGCCGTCGATGATGTCGCTCACGTCGTCGCCCTCGAGCGGTACCGGAAACGTGGCGAAAGGCCCCACGACCGAGTTGCAAGACGAGAAGTCCTCGTTGTTCAGGTAGATCTCCGACGCCTCCTCGTATCCGGACACCGCCACGACGCCGTGGTGCGCCGTCGGAAGGATCGGGCAGCGTGATCGCAGGTGATCGAAATACGGGTACGGGTCTTCGAGCAGCGACTCGTCCGTGAAGAAGTCGACCGACTCGTAGTCCGGCATGGCAGCTCCCTCCCGGGCGACTTGCGCTGGGCAGGTGCTCAGCGCGTATGCTGTGCGAGTGCTTAGCACGCGGTCGCTGAGAGCGTCAACGAACATGCCCCCAGGGCCGACCACACTCCTCCCTTCATCAGAGTAAAAGCCCAGTTCATCTCAGTTGTGGGCCCGACCCGAAAGGTCGGTCGGAGAAGGGTGTTTTCTAACTGAGAGAAGAACAGTTCTCTTCCCGGGTGGGCCTTGGCAGGGGGGCAATTGAGGACAAGTCATCGTGGCGCAGTACGCACCAAGGGCACCCCAGGCGTGAAGGGCCGCATTCGCCAACTGCGACAACGATCATGGGTCGGCGGCCTCGTGCTGGCGTGCGTCGCCCTGCTCTTCGCCGGGTGTGGCAGCCGGCTCTCGCAATCCGCCATCGAGGCAGCCGCACATAAGCCGATCCTGCAGGGCGGGGCCGGCGGGGCCGGCTCGAGCGTCGTCGGCGGCACCGGGCCCCAGGCCCTTGGAGGCAACGCGTCGTGCTCGTCGTCGTCGACCACGACCACGACGACGACCAAACCGGCGGGCGGCAGTACCAAGACCACCAAGGCCGCGGGCGGTTCCGCCGCTTCTTCGAGCACGACCACGACCACGACCACCCAATGCTCGTCCGGCGCGCTCGCCAGCGGGCCCACGGGCCGTGCGGGCTCACAAGGTGCGACCGCCAGCAACCCGGGGGCACGCACGGCCGTCAGCTCCAGCGTTTCGTCGGGGGGCGGCGGTGCCGCCTCCTCGAACGGTTCGACCATCGCGCTCGGCAACGTGGGCACGTACAGCGGCGTGATCGGCGCCGTGTTCTCCGGCGCGCAGCAGACCATCGGGGTCTGGCAGGCCTACGTCAACCAGCATGGCGGGCTGAACGGCCACCCCGTCCACGTCTACATCGAAGACGACGGCGCCGATCCCTCGACCAGTGTCTCCGACGTCGAACAAGAGGTCACCCAGGACCACGTCATCGCCTTCGTCGGCAACCTCATGCCCCTCACGGTGCAAGCGAGCGTGTCGTACCTCCAGCAGCAGGACATTCCGGTGATCGGCGGTGACGCGAGCAGCACGACGTGGTGGCAAAGCCCGGTTCTGTTCCCTCAGGGCTCGAGTGACCTGGGATCGGACCAGGCGGTGTTCACGATCAAGGCCGCCGCCGCAAAGGGCTACACGAAGATGGGCGTCCTCTACTGCGTGGAGGACCCGACGTGCTCCAACGGCATCCAGAGCCTGATTCAGCCGGGCGGTGGCCAGCAAGCCGGTGTCACAACCGTCTACTCGTCGTCGTTCAGCATCACCCAACCCGACTTCACCGCACAGTGCCTGGATGCCCAGCAGGCCGGTGCCACTCTCATCTACTTCGCCGGTGACGGGGACAGCCTCATGCGGATGGCGAACAACTGCGCCGCGCAGGGTTACAAGCCCCTGTACGTGGGCGACAGTATTGCCATCACGGCCAACCTCGCCTCGAATCCCAACCTCAACGGCTTGCTCGCAGGCCAGACGAACTTCCCGTGGGTGGACGCCTTCACGCCGGCGCAGGCGACGTACCAGCAGGCGGTCAAGCAATACGCTCCCCAACTCGCGGGGTCGGCGACGACCGCCGCTGAATGGGCGGCAGGCATGCTGGCCGTCGCGGCGGCCAAGGACCTGACCGCCACGCCGACGTCGGCGGAATTCTTCCAGGGGCTCTGGAGCATCAAGGACAACAACCTCGGTGGCCTCGCTCCGCCGCTGACCTTCAATCAGAACGCGGCAGCGACCCCTTCGAACTGCTTCTTCCTCATGACGCTGCAGAACGGACAGTTCGTGGACCTGCAAAACGGGAACTCGCAGTGCGTGTCGTGACGGACGCACTCGCAAGAACGGAACGACCAAATCAGAAGGAGGTAACGAATGGACATCGGTAAGTGGCTGCGCCTGCAGTGGGACCGCGTTCTGGCCTGGATGTTCGTGGCCGCCGGGGCGATCGCGCTGATCGCCGGCTGGGTGGGCGTCAGCGGGTCTGCGTACGCCGCGGGCCAGCTCCCCTACATCATCTCCGGTGGCATCGGCGGCATCTTCCTTCTGGGTGTCGGCGCGACGCTGTGGCTTTCCGCCGACCTGCGCGACGAATGGCGCAAGCTCGACAGCATCGAGGACGCACTCCGGGAGGAACGTCCTGCGGCAGACGAGGTCGCCGTCGGCTGATGGCCGAAGCGGTCGCGCACAGTCGGCTCGGGACGAGGTACTCCTCCATCGACGCACCGCGTCAGGTGGCGCCGGCGCGCCCGCTGCTCTGGGGCGCGGAGGACCTGCTCCGCTGGGCGATCACCACCGGTCTGGGCGGCATCGTGATCGCCGTGGCGTGGTACATCGCGGCCGGTGAGGCGACCTTCGGCCAGCAGGTCGGGCCGCTCGACGCAGCACTCGCCGGGCTGTTGCTCTCTGGCGTGGGCAACCTCGTCTGGTTGCTCCACGGGCGCCGGGCGCTTGGAGAACGCCGCCGGCTCCTCCTGCCCGACGTCGCCGACGCCACCGCGAGCGCCGCCGCACACGTCGTCGTTGTCGGCACGCCTCTGACCGCTGCGAGCGCGGCAACGGTGGCCGACGCGTTCCTGGCCGGCGAGGGCATGGAGCGCTTCCACAGGCCCGGGTGCGCCCTGGCGGCCGGACGAACGGGCTGGACGACGGCGACGCGCCAGGAGCACGAAGAGGCCGGCAGACGCCCCTGCGGGGTGTGCCGCCCGTGAGCAGCTCGTCCCCACTGCTGCTGTCCCGCGATGCTGACGGCGCGTTCACCGTGTCGCGTCGGGCGTTGATGCGGGTCGGCGGGCTCGTGGCCTTGGTCATCGTCGGCCTCTTGCTGACGGCGGCCTTCTCGGTGGGCCCCTATGTCGTCACCGGGCTCGCGGACGGATCGATCTACGCTCTTGCGGCACTCGGCCTTGTCCTGACCTACAAGACCTCGGGCATCTTCAACTTCGCCATCGGTGCGCAAGCGGCCGCGTCGGCATACGTCTTCTACTCCTTCCGGGACACGGTCGGGCTCCCGTGGCCGGTCGCCGCGCTCTTCGCCGTGATCCTGGTCGGCCTCGTCGGCTCCCTGCTGCTGGAGCGCATCGCGTTCTGGTTGACCGGTGCATCCGCGGCGATGAAGGTCGTCGCCACGATCGCGCTGGTCGTGCTGCTCGAGTCGGTGTTGACCGGCATCTACGGCGTCGCGACCATTCAGTTCACTTCCTTCCTGCCGAACAAGGGCATCCACCTCTTCGGTGTCACGATCCTGGGCAGCCAGATCATCGTGTTCGCGTTGGCCGTAGGCGCCACGATCGGCCTGTACCTCTTCTTCAAGCGAACTCGGCTCGGCGTGTCCATGCACGCGGTCGTCGACTCGCCCACACTCCTGGCGTTGGAGGCCACCAATCCTGTGGTGGTCCGCCGGTACGCCTGGGGCATCGGATCCTGCTTCATCTCGATCTCCGGCCTGCTGCTGGCGCCCGCACTCGGGATCGACGTCAACATCTATCTCCTCGTCTACATCGCGGCCTTTGGAGCGGCCGCCGTGGGGGCGTTCAGCAGTTTGCCGATCACCCTCGCGGCGGCGATGGGCATCGGCATCACCATGAACGTCATGAGCGACAAGCTGTCGGG
>DATMMN010000227.1:0-2588 GCA_035569675.1 Acidimicrobiales bacterium
GCCGTGCATGGCCGGCGACCAGCTCGGGACGCCGCCGTACTACGCGAAGTACGAGAGCGACACCCAATCCGCCATTTCCATCTTCCGCGCCGTCGGGACCAAGGTCGTCCTGGTCGGGCTCCCCCTCGACGAATCCCCCGGCCTCAGTCAGAACGTGACGCAGCTCAACGCGGTCTACCAATCACTCGCCGCCCGCAACGTCGGCGTTACCTACGACGACGCCGGCCAGGCGGTCATGGCGAACGGGCAGTTCGCCTGGACGCTCCCGTGCCTCGCCGGCGAGCCCTGCACCGGCCCCTCCGCCACAGATGTCGTGCGGGCGCCCGACGGGGTCCACTTCTGCCCCGACGGCCACACGACCCTCGTCGGCGGTCTCGAGGAATGCGACGTCTACTCCTCCGGCGCGCTCCGGTTTGCCGCCGCGATGCTCGCACCGGCCCTCACGCCGCCGGACCTCCCCTGAGGGCGACGGGGCGCATCAGCCGCGCGCTCAGTCCGGCCACTCCGTGCGCCGGTCCCGTGAAGGCGGCTCGTCGAGCGCCCAGGCGCGTCGCCACGCCGAGGCGTCGGGCCCGCGGTGCGCCGTGCTCGCGCCCGGCACGGGGTCGGCGGCGCTGACTGAGCGCCGGGCCTGCCACCAGTCCGAGTGGACCTCGCGCGCGAGCGTGGCGACCGCGGCCTCGATGCGCTCGGAGAAGCGCCGCGTGTTCTCGCCCTCGTCGGGGGTCATGGGCGCCCCGAACAGGACGGCGATGGGGGAGCGGCGCAGGCGCCCGCCGCGGCGTGACTCGGTCCCCGAGCCGCCGGGCGCCCGGGCGCCGGCCGCGCCGGTCTTGGGCAGCACGTGGCGTGTCCCGTGCAGGTAGACGGGGACGACGGGACGACCGGTGCGCTTGCCCAGATAGCCGGCGCTGGCCGCGTGGAACGGCTGGGTCCAGCCGTCGGGCGAGCGCCCGGCCTCCGGGAAGATGACGAGGCTCCATCCGTCGTCTAAGAGCTCGGCCGCGGTGTCGGACGACTTGCGGTTGACACGGCTGCGCTCGATCGGGATGGCGGCCAACGCGAACGACCACAGCACCGACTTCCACGTCCGGTCGAAGAAGTAGTCCGACGCCGCGGCCACCACCGTGCGGTGCCGGAACTCGACCGGCAACGTCGTCAGCAGCAGCGGGGTGTCGATGTGGCTGGCGTGGTTGGCGGCGAAGATCACGGGGCCGTCCAGGTGCTGCAGGTGTTCGAGCCCGCGGATGGTCGGCGGCGCCAGCAGGCGCGCCGCGGGCCGCGTGACGTTGTCGAGCACCATGGCGCGGGCCAGGCGCACCGGGTAGCGGCGCGACCACTCGTGGTCGTACTCGAGGCCAACCCGGCGCTCGGGGTCGGGACGCGGCACCGAGGCCGGCCACGGCGGGGCGGCGAGCGGAAAACGGGCGGCGCGCACCCGGCCCGTCAACGACGACAACGAAGAGGACACGGAGGACCCCATCACTGCACGTCCGACATCAGGATCGGCGGGTTGTGCAGGTGGGTGAGCGTGGGTGAGGGGCCGACCACGTCGGTCGCGATCTCGAGCGCATCGTCGAGCGAGCTGGCGGGCGTGAAGCCGAGCCGCCGCACCGCCTTGGCGTCACCCCCGACGACGATGACCCGCCCGACGTGTTGCAGCGCATGCGCGCACCAGTACCACATGTAAAAGGGGTGCACCCCGTGGTAGGCGTGCCCGGTGCGGTAGAGGTGGATGTACCACGGGTCGGTGGCGAAGGACTCCTCGAACTCCTTGTGTATCCGCATCGGGTCGACCGTCTGGGTGAGCACCTGCTCGTAGAAGTCGATGTAGCTCGGGTGGTGCCCCGGGTGGAACTCGGGCCGCGTCGGGTGGCGCATGATCACGACGCCGCCCTCGCGCACGAGCGGCTTGCCGCGGTACATGTTGAAGAAGTAGCCCAGCCCGAGGCACGCCACCAGGATCGGGTTCATGATCGAGTTGACGTTGTAGGGGCAGATGAACGGGAGCCCCATGGTCAAGATGTCGGTCTGCCCCTCCACCGCGACGCCCTGTTGCGCCCAGACGTTGGCGGTCGTCAGCTCGTGGACGGCCTCCACCTCTCCGGCCTGCACCGAGGTCAGCGCGTGCGGGGAACGGATGGAATGGAAGATCTGGCGGGCGAGGCGCGGCGGAGTCTTGTCCAGCGCCTTCGACGTCGCCGCGTAGGTGGCCCGGTCGCGCAGCGACCACTCCCACTCCCGCTTCTGCAAGAACGCGAAGTTCGAGGGGAAGGTGTCGTTGTTGAGCGTCGTCTCGATCTGGAAGATCTTGACGCCCGATTCGGCGATGAGTCGGCCCATGCGCCAGTTGGCCGAGTGCAACTCGGAGGCCGGCTGATCCATGAACGACTTCGAGTGCTGCATGGTCTGCGGGTTGTGGTGGTGCCGCAGCGACCGGTAGGAAGCCAGCCCGGTCGCCACGCTCTTGTGCCCGCCGTCCATGGCCACCAGGTTGATATTGACGTAGACCAACAGGTCACTCTCGGCCGCCCGTTTGTTGATCTCCACGTCCTCCCCGTGATCGGTCTGGCCCAGATGGACCAGGG
>DATMMN010000228.1:0-4581 GCA_035569675.1 Acidimicrobiales bacterium
CCACGTTGTCGGGCCGGGTGTGCGAGCTTGCAGAGGGCATCGTTTTGTCACCGGGTGAGTTGGTGCCCTGGTTGTCCGTCGCCGACCTCGAGCGCGCGGTCATGGAACCGACGGGCCGGGTCGAGCTCTCGCCCACCCAGCGCCTGTTCACCGGTGGGACCCGGCGGGCTATCGAGTTGCGCGACCGCGAATGCGTGCACGCCTTCTGCGACACCCCGGCGTCACGATGCCAGGCCGACCACCTGCTGCCGTGGGCCCGGGGCGGTCGGACGACGCAGGAGAACGGCCGGCTGTTGTGCGGGTTCCACAATCGGTTGCGAAACCACGACCCGCCGCCTCAGCGGGAGTAGGCGGCGTTTCGGAATTAGGCGGTGGCGAAGAATCGAGTCGAGGGTGAGGTGAAGGAGGCGCGCCGCTTTGGCGCGCCTGCTTGTTTGTGGGCGGGTTTCGTGCCGGGTGCCGGGTGGTGTGTGCCGGGTGCCGCGTGGTGGGTCAGCTGCCGGCCCGCAACTGCTGGCGCAGCACGAATTTCTGGATCTTCCCCGAAGGTGTGCGAGGAAGCTCGTCGACGACCCTGAGCTCCTCGGGCCACTTCTGCCGGGCGAGCCCGGCCTCGGAGAGGTGCGCCCGCACTGCTTCGAGGTCCGGCGCGTCCACGCCCTGCTGCATGCGGAAGAAAGCGCACCCGTGCTCGCCGAAGCGTTCGTCGGGGGCGGCGACCACCGCGACCTCGGCGACGCCCTTCATGTGCGCCAGCAGCTGCTCGACCTCGGCGGCGCTGACGTTCTCGCCGCCCCGGATGATGATGTCCTTCAACCGGTCGGTGATGGTGAGGTAGCCGTCGGCGTCGATGATGCCGACGTCGCCGGTGTGGAGCCAGCCGCCCTCTTCGATGGCCTCCGCGGTGAGCGCGGGGTCGGTGTACCCGGCGAAGCGATCGGGACCACGGGAGAGGATCTCGCCGGGCTCGCCGACGCCGACGTCGTTGCCGTCCTCGTCGACCGTGCGGATCTCGACGCCTTCCATCGGCCTGCCGTCCGTGTGGATCCGCTTCTCGCGGGGCGCTTCGTGTTCGGAGCCGGTGATGGACGGGTGCTCGGTACTGCCGTAGGCACGCACCAGCGAGATCCCGAGCTCGTCGGCGCGCTCGGCCACGGCGTCCGGGATCGGCGAGCCGCCCAAACCGATGAAGTGCATCAGCTCGACGTGCGCGGGCGTGAAGTCGGGGCAGTCGAGGAGGCTGGTGAAGAAGTACGTCGAGCCGCTGCCGGCGGCGATGTCCTCCTCCAACATGGCGGCGAGCACCGTGGGCGGGTCCCAGCCGTCGATCATGTAGATCGCCTTGCCGCCGACCAGCGGGCACAGCAGGCCGCCCAGCATGCCGATGGCGTGGCCCACCGGTGCGCCGACCAGCGCGGCGCGGTCACGGTTGGCCTGATGGCCGCTCAGCTGGCGCACCTCGCAGCCGAGGGTGCGGTGCGTGTGCACGACGCCCTTCGGGTCGGCCGTGGTGCCCGACGTGTAGCCGATGACCGCCGGCGTCTCGGGGTCGACCGCGACCGGGCCTTCCATCGGCTCGGCCGAGCGCAGTTCGTCGAACGGCAACAGGTCCGGCGCGCCGCCGGTGTCACCGATGACGAAGACCATCTCGAGGTCGGGGAGGCCGTCGCGAATGGTGGCCAGCTCCGCGAGGAAGTCACGCTTGCCGTAGGACGACACCGTGACGAGGGCTCGCGCTCCGCTCTGGCGGAGGATGAAGCCGACCTCCTTGGGCCCGTAGAAGTGCACGATCGGCACCAGCGTGACGCCGACGATGGTGCAGGCGTAGAAGGTGATGGCCGCTTCCACCCAGTTCGGCAGCTGGAAGGCGACGAGGTCGCCCGGGCCGAGGCCGTGGGCGCGCAGACCGCCCGCCACCCGCAGGGCCTCCTCGTACACCTCCCCCGCCGTCCCGACGTAGGGATGGGTCGGCGACCAGATGCGGAAGCGGCGGTCGGGGTCCTCGTGCAGGGAGTCACTCAGCAGCTGCCCGAGCGTGCGGTCGTCCCAGAGGCCCTCGGCGACGTAACGCTCGCCGAGGTCGGCCGGCATGGGGCTCAGCAGGAAGCGCGACGAGGCGCGCGGGGTGTCCGGCGTGTCCGGCGTGTCCGGCGTGTCCGAGGTGTCAGTCACTCACGCCGACTCTATGAAGATCGAGGCCAGCCGGTGCAGCTGGGCGCCGGCGCCGCCAAACAGGACCTCGTTCTGCTTCACGCGCTTGAACAAGAAGTGCGCGTCGTTCGCCCAGGTGAAGCCCACGCCGCCGTGCATCTGGATGTCCTCGCCCGTGACATACACGCCCGCCTCGGCGGCGTAACTGGCGGCCATGGCCGCCGCCTGTGCCCGGTCGGGCGCCTCGGTGTCCGACGCCCAGGCGGCGAACTGGAAGCCGGCACGGGCCATTTCGACCTGCTGGAACATCTCGACGAGCCGGTGCCGGATCGACTGGTACGTCGCCACCGGCTTGTCGAAGACGATGCGCTCAGAGGTGTACGCGATGGCTTCGCTGAGGGCGCGGTCCGCCGCGCCGACCGTCTCGGCGGCCAGGCCGATCGCGATGTCGTCCTGTACCCGCTGCCAGACGTGGGACTGGTTGCCCGGAGGACCGAGCGGGACGGCGGGCGTTTCGTCGAGGAGGAGACGGGCCAGCTTGCGGGTCGGGTCGAGCGAGGGCACGAGCTCGACGGTGGCGCCGGCTGCGGCGGCGGGTGACTCGAGCAGGTACGAACGCACGCCCTCCTCGCTGCGGGCGACGACGATGACCCAGTCCGCGGTGTGCGCGTCCATGACGGAGGGTTTCTCGCCGGTCAGCACCCACTGCGCCGCCTTGCGGCGGGCGCGGGTGCGCACCGTCGAGAGCGGCTCACCGTGGCCCTGTTCGCCGAGGGCGATCGTGCCCCGTCGGGTGCCGGCGGCCAGGTCGGCGAGCAGCTCGGTCTCACCCAGCGAGCGGGCGGCCAGCGTGGCCGCGACGGCGGAGGAGAAGAACGGCCCTGGCAGCGGGAGACGGCCCATCTGCTCGAGCACGATGCAGGTCTCGAGCAGGCCGGCGCCCGTGCCTCCGAGCTCCGCGGGGACCAGCAGGCCGGTCCAGCCGACGTCGACGAGCGTCGACCAGAGCGCGGGCGTGATTCCGGTCGGGTCGTCGGCCAGCTCGCGCAACAGCTGCGGACTGCACTCGCGCTCGAGCGCGGCGCGCGCCACGTCTTGGAGCGCCAGCTGCTCGTCGTCGTACGTGAAGTCCACGGCCCTCCCCGGGAGCAGTCCTACAGCAGAGCTAATGCCCGCCCGAAACCAATAGAAAGCGTGTGGTGAGCGCCGTCATCGCGCGCCGCCGTTCCCTGACACGGGCGTCAGAGTACACGGTCGGTCGGCTACCCTTCCTGCGTGGATTTCGCCTTGGCACCCGAGGACGAGAAGTTCCGCGACGAGCTGCGGGCGTGGTTGGACGAGAACCTGCCGCCGTTCTTGGAGGCTGAGGCCCTCGGTGACGACGTGCAGCTGAGCGGCGAGGCGAGCCAACAAAGGCGGCAGAAGTGGCAGCGCAAGCTCCACGAGGGCGGGTGGGCCGCCATCCACTGGGGGCCCGAGTACGCGCAGGGCCGCACGATCAACGCGATGCAGCGGCTCATCTACTCCGAGGTGATGGCCGAGTACCGCACGCCGGGGATGTTCAACACGAACGGGATCTGGCAGATCGGGCCGATGATCATCCAGTGGGGAACCGAGGAGCAGAAGGCGAAGTGGCTGCCCTCGATCCTGGAGGCCGAGGAGCACTGGTGTCAGGGCTTCAGCGAGCCGATGGCGGGCAACGACCTCGCCAACCTGCGCACGACGGCGATCTACGACGAGGCGACCGACGAGTACGTCGTCAACGGCTCGAAGATCTGGATCTCCTCCGCTCACCTGGCGACGTGGGGCCTGTTCCTGCTGCGGACGGATCCGACAGCGATCGAACGGGGGAAGAAGCACGAGGGGATCACGGCGTTCGTCCTGAATTTGAAGACGCCGGGCATCGACGTGCGACCGATCCGCGACATGGCGGGCGAGGAGCTGTTCAACGAGATCTTCTTCACCGACGCCCGCATCCCCGCGTCGGCGCGCCTCGGTGAGGAGGGCGCCGGCTGGATGGTGGCCATGGGGACGTTGGGGTTCGAGCGGGTCGGCATCGCGTCGCAGATCGCGATCCTCTCCGCGGACCTGCGGGCCGTCGTCGAGGCGGCGCGCTCGGTGAACCCGGGCGCGCTGGAGGACCCGTCGCTGCGTGACCGCATCGCGCACATCTGGACGGAGATCGAGCTGGCCCGACTGCTGTCGCTCCGGGCGCTGTCGAAGATCATGAAGGGCGAGAAGAACTGGCCCGAGGTGCCGTTCGCCAAGCTGTCGTGGTCGTCGATGGCGCAGACCGTGTCCGAGCTGGCGGTGGACCTGCTGGGGCCGGCGGGGCTGCTGGCCAAGGGCGGTCCGGACACCGTGGACCGCGGCAAGTGGACCAGGTTGTACGCGTTCCAGCGGTACTCGACGATCGGCGGGGGCTCCACC
>DATMMN010000229.1:0-2353 GCA_035569675.1 Acidimicrobiales bacterium
CCGCTCCACCGTCGGCGCCATGGAGAAGGCCTCGGTGCTCCCCATCGCCGAAAAGGGCATCGTCGGGCGCGGCGTGCTCATCGACATGGCGCGGCATCGCGGCAAGCAGTGGCTCGACAAGGGCGAGACGTTCGACCACAACGACCTCGAGGCCGCCGCCAAGAGCCAGGGCGTCGAGATCCTGCCCCACGACATCCTGGTCGTCCGGACGGGATGGATGAAGTACTGGTACGAGCTCAACGACCCGGAGTCCTTCTACGACGGCTTCGTGGAGCCGGGCCTGACCTACTCACGTGAGCTGGTGGAGTGGTTCCAGGCCCGTGAGGTGCCGAACCTGGTCACCGACACCATCGCCAACGAGGTCACTATCGACCCCAACTCCGGTGCCGCGCTGCCGCTGCACTGCGCGCTGATGCGCAACCTCGGCGTCACCTTGACCGAGATCGCCTGGCTCGACGACCTGGCCGATGCCTGCGCCGCGGACAACCGGTGGACCTTCCTGTACGTGGCCGCCCCGCTGAAGGTCGTCGGCGGCACCGGCGCCCCGGTCAACCCGGTCGCGATCCGATGACCGCCGCCGCGGAATCGACGATCTACGGCTCAAAGCCGTGGCTGGCCCGCTACGCCGCCGGGCAGCCCGCCAGCATCACCGTCGAGTTCGACAGCGCGCTGGACATGTTCAAGGCGGCGGTGGCGCGCGACCCGAACGGTGTGATAATCCGCTACTTCGACGGCCAGATCAGCCTCCGCGAGCTGGACGGGCTGACCGACGCGTTCGCCGCCGCCATCGTCGACGCCGGGTTCACCCCGGGCGAGCGGGTCGCGGTGTACCTGCAGAACGTGCCCCAGTTCCTGATCGCCCAGATCGGGACGTGGAAGGCCGGGGGCATCGCGGTGTCGATCAACCCGATGAACAAGCAGCGCGAGCTCACCGAGCTGCTCACCGACTCCGGCGCCACGGTCCTCGTGGCGATGGAGAGCCTCTACCGCGACGTCGCGTCGAAGGTGGTCCCGGGCACCGAGGTGCGCACGGTCATCACCACGTCGGAGCTGGAGTACCAGACCCGCAACGACCCGCGGATATTCGCGGGTGTCGAGCGGATCGCCTGTGAGGGCACCGAGGACATGGCCGGGCTGCTCGAGCGGTTCGCCGGCCAGGCACCGCCCGCCGTCACCCTCGGCCCGGACGACATCGCGTTCCTGACCTACACCTCGGGCACCACCGGCCCGCCCAAGGGCGCCATGACCACCCACCGCAACGTGGTCTTCAACGCCCAGACCTATCGCGACTGGGTCGGTCTGACCAGCGACGATGTCGTCCTCGGCGTCGCCCCGCTGTTCCATATCACCGGCCTAATCGCCCACATCGCGATCTCGCTGCTCATCGGGGCGCCGCTGATCCTGATGTACCGGCTCGACCCGGCCGTCACCATCGAGACGATCCGCGACGAGAAGGCCACGTTCACCGTCGGCTCGATCACCGTGTTCATCGCCCTGATGAACGCCCCGGGCGCCGAGAAGGAGTCCCTCGCGACACTCACCAAGATCTTCTCCGGCGGGGCACCCATCCCGCCGTCCACGGTGGTCGCGTTCAAGAACACGTTCGGGACCTACATCCACAACATCTACGGCCTCACCGAGACCACCTCGCCGTCGCACGGCACCCCGCTCGGTACCGAGGGGCCGGTCGACGAGGCCTCGGGAGCGCTGTCGGTCGGCGTCCCCACCTACGACACGATCGTCCAGATCGTCGACGATGAGGGCAACGACCTGCCCGTCGGTGAGATCGGCGAGCTGGTCACCACCGGCCCGCAGGTCGTCGCCGGCTACTGGAACAAGCCCGAGGAGTCGGCCAAGGCCCTGCCCGGCGGATCGCTGCACACCGGCGACGTCGGCTACATGGACGCCCAGGGCTGGTTCTACATCGTCGACCGCAAGAAGGACCAGATCAACGCGGGCGGCTACAAGGTGTGGCCCCGCGAGGTCGAGGACGTGCTGTACGAGCACGAAGCCGTCCGCGAGGCCGCCGTCGTCGGCGTGCCCGATGAGTACCGCGGCGAGACGGTGAAGGCGTTCGTCAGCCTGCGGCCAGGCAAGACCGTGTCCGAGGCCGACCTCATCGCGTTCACCAAGGAACGGATGGCGGCCTACAAGTACCCGCGACAGATCGAGTTCCTCGACGAGGTGCCGAAGACGGTGACCGGCAAGGTGCTGCGCCGCGAGTTGCGCGGCAAGCAGGCCTGACCAGCCCGCAGCCGGCCTGGGCCGGTCCCGGGACGGCGCGCCGTTCCGCTGCCGCGTCGCCGCCCGCGCCGAGATCGTCCGCCACGTCCACATCCTCTTTTCCGCGCCA
>DATMMN010000230.1:0-6560 GCA_035569675.1 Acidimicrobiales bacterium
GGGGCCGAGGATGCGCCGGCACGCAGCATCGACGGCAGAGAAGCGGGCGGCTATCAGGTCCGCGGGCGTGGCGCGGTCCCATGCGTCGGGGATGGCGCTGCGTACGAGCACCGGGTTGAAGTTGAAGAAGGTGGCGATGACCACGTCCGCGCTGACTGCACCCATGGGCGCGGCACGCGACGCGAAATAACCGGCGGTGCCCGTGATGCCGAGGCGGGCGTATGCCTCTGCGGCCTCGGGGACGAAGTAGATCATCCCGTGCAGCGGCTCGACCGTCCGCCATGTCTTGTGTGCGACGAGCGCTGCTGCGGTCTGCGTGCCGTCGTCGTTCACAGGGTTCCATCCTGCGCGAGTTGCGTGGCGAGCGCAGCGGTCGCGGCGACAATCGGGCGCCGCCTCGAGTCGTCACTCACGATGAGGTCGCGGCCCTCGCGTTCTGTGGCGGCGGCTCCCGCCTCTTGGCAGATGAGGAGCCCGGCCAGGTAGTCCCAGCCGTAGAGGGTGCTGCGCCCGACGGTCAGGTAGGCATCGAGGACGCCCTCCGCGACGGCGCAGCACTCGAGGGATGCTGCACCGAGCGCGCGGAACTGCGCCCAGCCCGGGTAGTGGCCGGGAAAGCCCGAGATCCCGACGATCGCCTGGCCGAGCTCTTCACAGCCCGACGGTTTGACCCGCCGGCCGTCACGTTCGGCCCCGCCGCGCCTCGTGGCGGCATACCGGGTGCCGATGTCCTGGTTCACCACGAGGCCCGCGAGCGGCCCTTCGGCGTCGAGTACACAGATGCTCGTCGAATAGAACGGCACGCCCCGGTGCGCGTTCGTCGAGCCGTCGACCGGGTCGATCACCGCGAGGAGCCCCGAGGGGCTGTCGCCCGTCAGGCCCGACTCCTCCGACAGCACCGCCAGTCCGGCGCCGTGCAGGATCGGGAGCGCGGCTTCGTCGGCCGCCACATCGAGGCGGTACTGGCCGGGCCTCGTGCCGGCGGGACCCCAGTCCTCGAGCTCGTCGAGCGCCGCTCGTACGGCGACGACGGCGTCGTCCAGCACTTCGAACAGGCGGACCTCGTCCATTCGCTCACCATAGAGGGCCGCGCCCAGGGCGTCCCGATGCCGGTGTGTGTGCCGATGTGTGTCTGCGCCCGTGTGTGGATGCCTGCCCCGGCGCCCTAGGCTCAGCACGCTGTGGCTGCCATCGACGTCGCCGGCTACGTGGCCGACCTGAAGGATCACTCGGTCGACCACGGGTTTCACGTGCACGACGAGCGGCACTTCGTCGAGACGTACTCGCTGCGCCAGGTCTGGGAGGTCGACCTGCACCCCGAGGAGGGGTGCGGCGGGCCACTCGACCTGCATCTCGCCCTCGACGTCGACCCTCGGGTGCTCCTCTCCTTCGAGGACGCGGTCGTGCTCCTCTCCGATGAAGAGGAGCCGCCCGACGAGTTCCACTTCCCGCTGACCTTCACCTGGGCGCTCCCACCGCTGCCGAGCGGCCCCGACCTCTTGCGCCTGGCCATCGACCTGGCCGGCGTCGGCGGAATCGATCTGCCGCTGGAGGTCTCTGCGATCGACTCGTTCGCGAACGCCACCGACGGTTCCGAGCGGCGCCTCAGCATCGTGGCGCGCCACCCGGTGTCACTCGCCCGCGTCCTGAGCGGTGAGGAGCTCCTCTGCGACGTTTTCGACCGCGCCCTCGCCGTGAGCCGCTACCTCCTCGAGTCCGCCGAAGGCTGGCTGTCCTGACGTGACGCCGGCGCGCCGCCGTCGGGTCTGGGCCGGGGCGGTGCTGCTCGTGGGTGTTCCTCTCGGTCTGGCGGCGTGCTCGTCGGTCCAGGACGGGCAGGCGTTGGCGCAGCAGGCTTGCGTCCACGTCAACCGCTCCGTCAGCGACTGGGTCCATTCCCAGAGCGCCGGCATGCCCGCCGCGACGGTGGCTACCTTGCAACAGCGCGCCGAACAGCAGCTGCGCCTGGCCTTGCCTCTGGCCGCCGCGGCGAACTCTGACGACGGCACATGGAATTCGCTGATGACGACGATTTCAGAGATCGAGACGGTCGACGAGGGCCACCTCGTCCCTGCGTTGCATGCGCAGTGCGTCCTCGCCGACTCGAACCAGAACGTCAACCCGCAGAACCCGAACGGCAACAGCGGTACGGCCGGAAGTGGCAACAGTCCGCCGACCGCGAACGTCAACCCGAAGCCCGCCTCGGGGTAGACCGCCTGACCCGTCAGTCGGTCGTGCGGCTCACCTGTTCAACTGCCCGTCGCGGCGGCTTGGGCCTTTCCTGCAGCAACGATCGGCGGCATGATCAAGGGCGCCAGGTATTGACCCCCTGCGACGGTGAAGTGGACTCCGTCCGACCGGCGGACGGCCACGCCATGGATCGAGGTGGAGTAGCGGCCTCCCGGGCAGCTTGCCGCAAAGAGGTCGACCACCGAGTCGGTCGTGGGATACTCGGCGGCGACTTGGCGGACCAGCTGGTTGTAGATGTCGAGGCGCTTCAAGCTGTCTTCGGGCCAGGGCGCACCGTCGGGCTGCTCACCTTCGTTTGTGCACGGTGCGGTGAGGAAAACCATGTGCGCCCCGGTCTTGGTGACGAGTTGGGACGCCTTGTTCAGCTGCTGCTTCACGTACGCCGCGAACACCGCGTTCAAGATGTTCGTCCACTGTCCCTGGTACTCGCGGTCCGAGACCTCCCAGCGACCCGCAAGAAGTACGACGACGTTCGGCTTGACCTCGTTCATGGCAGACAGCCACTGGTAGGGCCACGGCTGGGCGGGCAAGGATTCGCCCGGCGTGAACGGCGAGCCGTTGCACGCTGACGGCGTGGTGTCGTGGGCACCGAGCAGATCAACCTCGGGCCCGTCGACGACTCCACAGCCGAGGATGCCCTCGTCAGAGAGCACGTAGTCGTATTTGTTCTGATCGACCGCGTCTGACAGCCCGAGGCCCAAGGTCAGGGCCACCGAGTCGCCGAAGAGCAGGACGCGGACCGGCTGCGCGAACGTGGGCGCGCCGGGCGACGTCGTCGTGGTGGCCCCGCTGGTGCCGATACCAATGGTCGGGATGCCCGCCACTGCCGGAGTCGTCGTGGTCGCTGCGATGACGGCGACGATCACGGCGCCGATGCCCGCAGGCACGACGAGCCAGGCGCGCCACTGGCTGACGAACGTGCCCATGCGGATGGGCCGTTCGACCAAGTGGAACGAGACCACGGAGACGCCGAAAGTGACGGCCGCCCGCACCGCGAACAGTTCCCAACCGGACAGGCCGGTCCGTTCGTGGTTGAGCCAGATGAATATCGGCCAGTGCCAGATGTAGAGGCCGTAGGAGATGCGGCCGACGTAGCGGATCGGTGCCAAAGCGAGGAAACGGGGCACGATGCTGCGCGGGGCGCCGACCCCGGCGACGATGACGGCGGCGACGGAGAGGCCGAGGAGGAAGAATCCACCCGAATATGGAAACGAGGACAGCGACGTCGTGAGCAGGAAGCTCGACACGGCGCCCGCCGCGCCGACGATCCCCAGGACACCACAGGTTGCGAGGCCGACGCTGGTGGCGGGGCGCCACAGCTCCCCTTTGGCCAGCCGACCCTGCTCGTGGCTGCGCTGCGCGAGCAGCACCAGCCCGACCGCGAGCGTGCACCCGATGAACAGGCATTGCGATCGCGTGTCGGTACCCAAATAGGCCCGGTTCGTGTTGACGCCGCCGTTGTAGACCACGTACATCCAGACGGCGGAGCCGATCGCAGCCGCCACGCACAGAGTGAAAAGGGCCTTGAGGTTGCGGGTGAAGTGCAGCACGCCGAGGACGACGAGCGGCCAGATCAGGTAGAACTGCTCCTCCACCGCCAGGGACCACGTGTGGAGCAGCGGGGAGGCGGTTGCGCTGTTCTCCGCGAAGTAGTTCGAGTTGATCAGGACGAAGTGCCAGTTGCTCACGTAGAGCAACGTGGAGAGCGCGTCGAGGCGCAGTGCGCCGTAGGTCCCCTTCGGCACGATGACCGTCGCGAAGAACGCGACGAAGAGCAGCATCAGCAGCAGTGCGGGCAGCAGACGCCGCGCCCGTCGCGCCCAGAACGCTCCGAGCTTGATCGTCAGCGCCTGGCGCCATTCGCCGATCAGCAACGACGTGATCAGGAACCCGGAGAGGACGAAGAAGGCGTCGACTCCCATGAAGCCGCCGTCCATGTGCGGGATACCGCCGTGGAACATCATCACGGCGATGACGGCGAAGGCCCGCACCCCGTCGAGTGCCGGCAGATAGGCGAGGCGCGTGTGCGAGACGGCGCTCTCGTCGTCCTGCATCCGTCCCTGCCCTCCCGCTTCGGTCAACGTGGGCTCCACCGTCCAGGTGCCCGAGGAGACGCCATTGTCGCAGACTCCCGAAAGGGCCTTGAGGCGCCACCGCGTGCAGGGCGAGGGTCGCTACCCTGAACCTCCCTGAGCCCGACCAGGCCACTGGCTGCCCCCCTGCCCCGCCGGCATCGCCCGGCTCGACGACGTGGTTTGGCCGCGTTTCTCCTGGTTGTGGCCGTGGTCGGTGCAGGCGTCGCCGTGGCGTACCACTTCGCAAGCGGATCGACCCTCAGCCCGCTGCGGGCGCGCATCGTGTCCATCGCTCAGGGGCAACTCGGCTACACGACGGATCCTTCGAACTCCTACTGCAACAAATTCACCGCGTATTGGAACGCGGGAGTCGACGACTGCAGCGGCAACGGCAACCTCGATGAGGAGTGGTGCGCCGACTTCGCCGCCTGGGTGTGGAAGGAAGCCGGCGCGCTCGTGGCGTACCAGCTGGCGCCGGGTTACCTCAACGGGGACTCGGCCAGCTTCTACGTGTGGGGAACGGACCACGGCACGTGGCACCCGGCCGGTTCGGGTTATGTGCCCCAACCGGGCGACGTCGCGGTCTACGGCCTCGACACCAGCGCGGTGACCGCGGTCCACGTGGCGGTCGTGGTCGGTACCACCGGTGACAACGCCGCACCCAACGTCGTCAACGGCGACGGCGACCGCACCGGCTACAGCGTGGTCGAAGTCGGGAACAGCCAGGCGTACGCCGACGTGAAAGGCAACGGCGCGCCGCTCTCGGGCTATGTCTCGCCCTCGTCGCCCGCACCTTCGGGAGCGTCGACGTCGTCCTGACGCGTCGCCGCGTCGGCGGCGGCGTAGGCGGCCTCCTCGGCCTGGTTGGCCGCCATGGCCGTGACGACGGCCTCGAACACCTTGGCCGTGTCCTTTTCGATATGCCGGCGGGCCAGCAGCAAACAGGCGGCGCCGACGAAAGCGATGGGCATGACGATCAGGAACGCAGTGCGGTAGTCGTTGTCGAACTGCGCAGCCACCGCGGCGGTCACCAGGGGCGCCGCTGCGGCCCCGAAGACGACCGAGGCGAGGTTGAAGGCGGCGAAGCCGGCACCGCGCACCTGGGCCGGAGACACGTCCGAGAGGCCGGCCCGGAGCGCCGGCACCGAGGCTGTCGCCGCCAGCAGGCCGAACAGCTGGAGGAGGTAGACGAGGTCGTGCGGGATACGGGCAAGCGACAGCACGATGAGCGAGGCGCTCACCAGCATGCACACGGCGGGAATGACGACGCGCGCCCCGAGCACCCGATTGACCCAGCGGTCGGCGAGTCGCCCGCCCCAGATCGTGCCGGGGATGCCGCCGAGAACGAGTAGGAGGCCGAAGACCGCGGTGGACTTGGCCTGCGTGAGGCCGAGCTGGTTCTGGTAGAAGCTTGGCATCCACGTGCCCACCGCGGTTACGACGAAGCCGACCGTGGACACGCCGACAAGGGCGAAGCGCAGCGTCGGGATGTTGACGATCACCCGCATGTCGCGGTTGAGGCCCGAGACCATCTCTCTGGTGAACACCTTCAGCCCATGAGGGAACAGCGGCTCGAGCGGCTGGTCGGAGATCTCCATCTCGCCGCTGTGCGTCACATGGGCCCGGTCGGCCGTGCCGCGGCGCGGCTCGGGCAGCCGCCAGCACATCCAGGCCACGAGGAGCCCGGGGAGGATGGAGACGAAGAAGGCGACGCGCCAGCCCTGGCCGTGGAAGAGCGGGCCGAGCGCGCCACCGATGACCAGGCCGACACCGAGGCCGACGTAGTTGAGGCACTGCTGAACGGAGAAGGCCTTGCCCCGTTTTTCGATGCCGTAGAAGTCGGCGATGACGCTGCTCCCCGACGGGTCGGTGATCGCCTGGCCGAAACCCAGCGTGCCGCGGATGACCACGAGCAGCACGAAGGCGGATGTCGGAACGAGGCCGCCGACGGCGCTGATGACCGACCAGGCGACGATCGTCACAGCCATGGCCTTGGTGCGGTTCCAGCGGTCGGCCAGGTAGCCCGAGGGAAGGGTGGCGATCCCATTCACCAAGATGAACGCAGAGAAGAGGACCGCTATCTCGACGTCGCCGACGTGGAACGCCGCCTTCAGCTGTTTGGTGTCGCCGCGCGGGATGTACTGGTCGACGCCGTCGATGAAAAGCGTGAGGCCGACGACCCACATGGGCCAGTCGGTGACGCGGATGGTGCGAGTGGCGGGCCGCGACCCTCCG